>CALXSY010000013.1 GCA_944391285.1 uncultured Clostridia bacterium | reverse complement strand
TCGATATAAACGCCTTCGTTGGCAAAGGCTGCATAAGCTGCCGCTAATTCAATAGGACGAACACCGTCAGTTAAACCACCTAAGGCTAAAGAGAGGTTCATATCATTATTGGTGCCGCTGGGAACTAAAGTGCTGATACCTAAGTTCTCGGCAAACTTATAGCCGTTAGCAATACCAATTTGGTCTAACACTTTAACAGCAACAGTATTAACAGAGCCCTTGATGGCTTCTCTATAGGTCATTAGACCTTTACAAGCACGGGTATAGTTATTGAAAACATGACCATTATAATCCATCGGATAGTCATCGGCTACTGATCCGGGAGAATATCCGGCTTCAAAGGCTGGAGCATATACAGCAACAGGTTTAAAGGACGAACCGGGCTGACGGGTGATTTGGGTCACTCGGTTGAGCTGGCGCTCACCGGTTACATTTCTTCCGCCCATCAAACCACGAACCGCACCGGTGGAGGGGTCAATAACTACCGCTGACGACTGCAATAATTCGCCGTATTCGCTGGCAGGGAAGTTATCATCATTATTGTAATACTGATACATATACTTTTGCAAATCGGGATCCATGGTAGTGTAAATGATATATCCTCCGGTGTAAAGGGTGGATTCACTGTCCTCTAAGCCTAAAGCTACCAAGGATTCCTCGATAACTACATCAACAAAGGATTGGAAAGTATTGACTAATTCGCCTTCTGCATTGACTACTTGGTTGCTGTTTAAATTGAGGGCAATCTCTGTCTGCTTAAACTGGTCGCACTCTTCCTGGGTCAAATAACCGATATCGACCATTTGCTCTAAAACTAAATTGCGGCGGGAAAGAGCATTTTCCGGATAAGACACCGGCGACCATTTGGATGGGTTTTGAATCATACCAACCAAGAGGGCGCTTTCTTCAACGGTCAAATCGCTGGCGGATTTGCTGAAGAAGGTATTGGCAGCGGCTTCAATGCCATATGCTCTCCGACCAAAAAAAGCTCGGTTGAGATAAAAGGTGATGATTTCATCTTTGGTGTATTTTTTGTTCAGCTGGATTGCCAAAACAGCCTCTCTTATTTTACGGGTGTAGGATTTTTCGCTTCTGTCCAAAAGCACCAAGCCCACCAGCTGTTGGTCAATGGTACTGCCGCCTTGGACTGTGCGTCCGGCTTTAATATTGGCAAGCATCGCACCACCGATACGGATAATGTCGACTCCATTGTGATCATAAAATCTTTGGTCCTCAATGGCGACTAAGCCGGCGATAACGTGGGGGGAAATTTCATCAAACTCTACCGGAATACGGTTTTCTGCTGAGTTAAGCTTTTCCACATAATTGCCGTCCATGTCCATAATTTGGGTAGTGACGGAGTAATCATTGAAATCCACACTGTCAATATCCGGCAGACCGATTAACGCATGAATCACAAAACCTACAAGCAAACCGCCGCAAATTAGCATAGCTAAAATGGCGACCATGACAGCTGTCCTCAGCCAATTGACTTTATATTTCTTTTTAGTTTTCTGCTCTTTTTTACTGCGTGATAGCGGCATTAAAAATAACCTCCTTAACTAAGCAGTATTATCTTTGACCGAAAAGCCATAATACTGCAAGCAAGCACCAATTTAAAGGTGCCGATTAGTTGCTGCGCTTGTTTTAAAATTTTAACGCTTTACAAAGATATTTTCCAGATATTTAAGAAAAATACCTCTATAATGAAATAAAAATTTTTCTTAGCATATTTTTGGTAAAAACAGCTAATAGCGATATTATTATAACTGATTTTAGCTGTTATGTCAATGTGAAGAGTTTTAAAAAAGCCTTTGAAAGATAAAAGATGAGATAATTTCCTTGGATTTTTAGATAATTGGCACATTTTTCTGTTGTCAAGCATATACTCAAAACATGGGAGGTGTGTATAATGCAGGAAAACCAAGAAAAAAACGAAGCATTATCATTGGATAATGTAAATTTTTTATGGAATGATGTAGCGGCGGTAAATGACGAAAACTGCCAATTTATCATTTGCAAAACCATGCTTCAATTACCAAAGGAAAAAGGGGATATTGCAAGCGTAGATGAAACAGAAGTGAAGGATATTTTGGGTGAGTTTACCCAAGGAGAACTGAGCGGAAAATTAATATTGGCTATTGCTTATACTGACGAGGCAGGAGAAAAGGAAGAGATTAATTTAGCGGTGCCTTTTATCGTTGATTATCAAGGAGATATGAGCCGGGGAAGCGTTTTGGAAGAAAATTATGCCGTAGCGCAAAAAGCGAATAATCGCTATATCTTATTGGAAACAGTTACTTCGGTGCCGAAAAAAAATATTCCGACCCGTTCTTTAGCTAAAATTGGGCATTTTGAGCGCAAAAACCGCATTGTATTACCGGAAGACTGGCCCGATATGGAGCAGATTATCGGGGCTAATATCGTGTATGACCAGGCGCAGTTCCGGGCTGAGAATGATCAGGCTATTTTGGATATGACAGGGCATATCGGCATCATTTATGCTCAAAATGCTCAAGCCGGCGAAAAAATAGTCTATTACCAAACGGAAGAACCGTTCAGCATCGCTTTAGAGCAAGCGCTTTTGGAGGCGGAGGTAGGCTATTATTCCTTGAATGCTCAGCTTATCAATGAGCGGGAAATCGCTTTGCAAAGCTTTAATCATCTTTACGGCGAAACCTTAGCGGCGGAAGAAGAAAAAGAAGAAAAAAAAGAGTTAAGCCAGCAGGAGGAAACAGCTGAAACCCCAGACCCTGCTGAAGAGCCTCAAGCTGTTCAAGAAGAAGCTGATAACGATGCTCCTCAAACTCAAGAAGAGGAGAAAGAACCAACTCCAAGCACTGCTACGCCAAAAAGAGTTAACCGCCGGGAAAGCTTAGGCAGGCATATGCATAGCTTAGACCGCGGGGTTAAAACTTCGCACATCGTGCGCAATATTGAGTTCAACAAATGATTATAACCGCCTGAATCGGGGCGGTTTTTTTAGTGCTAAAAATTTTCCTGCGGGCATATAAATATAAATAAGGACAACTTGGGAGGAAAAAGATGGCTAAAAGAAAAATCATGACCGCTAAAAGGCTGAAAAAGCGAAGATTAAGGCGAGCTTTATGGATAGTAAGCGTCATAGCTTTTGCTTTGGCAATGGGGCAGTATGCGGAGAAGATTAATGCCGCCAGGGAAGCGAGCGCTGACAGTCAGCCTATCATTTCGGCTGATTATCCTGCGCCGGCAGTCAAGGAAAACAAAGACGAGCAGAAAATTTCAGAAAGCAGCACGCAGGAATTAACCAGCGATTTTATTGTTAAGGTTAAAAGCAAGGACGGAGAGATTATCGAGCAAAATTTAGAGGAATATGTAAGCGGTGTTTTAGCGGCGGAAATGCCGGTCAATTTTGACTTAGAAGCGTTGAAAGCTCAGGCTGTGGCAGCCAGAAGCTATTGTATCTATTATTTGGGCAAAAATGATTATATTCCGGCAGGAGTAAGTGCCCAGGATTGGCTCAGCGAGGAGGAGCAAAGGGAACGCTGGGGAGATAATTATGAAAATTACCGCCAAAAAATTGTCCAAGCAGCAGCAGAAACTAAGGGTGAAGTTCTGCTCTGGCAGGACAGCGTCATCGAAGCAGTTTACCATGCCAGCTGCGGCGGTTACAAAACAGCATCGGCGGCTGATGTCTGGGGCGGATATATACCTTATTTGCAGTCAGTTGACTGCCCGCACGGCGAAGATAAGCACAGCAAAAAAGAAAATCGCTTCAGCAAAGCGGAGCTGGCGGAAAGTTTAGGTGCGCCGGCGAAGGGCGAAATCAAAATAACCGCTAAAGATGCCAGCGGCAGAGTAGCGGAAATAACAGTAGGGGGAGAAGCATTTCAAGGAAACGAGGTCAGAAGCGCTTTAGGTTTGCCGTCTACGGTGTTTACGGTGAAAACGAAGGGCGATGAGGTGATTATTACTACCGACGGTTCCGGGCACGGAGTAGGGATGTGCCAGTACGGAGCCAACTATTATGCTTTAGAAGGCTGGGATTATAAGCAAATTTTGGCTCATTTTTATCAACAAACTGAGCTGGGTAAGGTTTAAAATAGTTCTCTGCTGGCAATAATGTCAGCGGAGGTGTTGAAAAATGAAAAAGTTTTTCAAAAAATTTTCGCAGAATGAATGGCGCAGAATTGTAAAAAGTGCCTTGGTTTGTGCCCTTGTTTTGGCAGCAGTAGCAGTGAGTTACGGTTATTATTTGGTAGATAAAATGAGCAGTGAATATAATCAAGCCCAGCTGGTAAGCCTGCAGGATGAAGAACCGCCGGTGCTGTCAAACAATGACGAAGACGAGCAGAATGTTAAGGCAGAGCCTGAGGATAAAACCACAGTTCCCACTATTGCCGCAGCTAATGAGCTTGAGGAGGAGCAAGAGCAGAGCCAAGCCTTCGAGGAAGAAAAGCAAACAGCAGCTTCAAAGCCGGTGGAAATAGTTCAGGAGCCGGCTGAACCGGAGGTAAGCTATGAAGCTGTAGGCGCAATCGCCAGTGTTAATGATGCACCTTGCAGCGTAGAAGAAACTTATGCTTACGGCTATGGCTATGATCCCATTTATAACGATATCCGCTTTCATAACCACGCCCTTTATCAAGCTGAGGCAAGTTTTGCTGTTTTGGCGGTAGCTGATGGGGTGGTAGAGCAATGTCAAACTACTGAAGAAGGCACGGAAATTACCATTAAGCATCAGTGGGGCTTGAGTGTCTATGCCAATGTAGACGAATGTTTGGTCAAAGAAGGCGATGAGATCACTAAAGGACAAACAATCGCCAATACTCGCACATTAAAATACAGCCTATGGCAAGCAAAATGAAAAAACCTGTTCATTTTGAACAGGTTTTTTTGACGGAAAGATTATTGCTCCATCTGTTTGGCTAAAAAGGAGGCGGCGGTTTCTGCCAATTTTAACTCCAGATCGCCCATTTTGCTGGTATTGTCTTTGCTGGCAACAATTACGGCGCCGATGGGATCGCCTTCAGCAATAATGGGGGCGATGATTTGGCTGTAAAGATTGCCCAATAAAGGATTGTCATCCTTAGCGGCACCTCTGAAAAGCGGGTGAATAGCTGTTTCGCTGATAACTACCGCTTTTCTTTCTTCCATAATCTGCTCTACTGCCGGTCCGATAGGCTTATTGAGAAAATCCTTTTTAGCCGCACCGCTTACAGCGATGATTTGATCTCTGTCGGAAATAGCGGCGATATGACCGGTAGCTTCATACAAAGAATCAGCATATTCTTTGGCAAATTCGCCCAGCTCGCCGATGGGCGAATATTTTTTTAAAATTACTTCTCCGTCACGATCTACAAAGATTTCTAACGGATCTCCTTCACGAATACGTAAATTGCGGCGAATTTCTTTAGGGATAACAACCCTCCCTAAATCATCAATGCGGCGTACAATGCCGGTTGCTTTCATAATTATTTGCTCCCTTCAATATTAGTTTAGTTTTCATTTGACTTATAAAGATATTGTGCTAAGTAAAGTATTTGTTTTTTGGGAAAATATATGTATCAAGGCGAAATGAAGTTATTATAAAAAGATTAAAAAGCCATTAATATATTTTGACAGCCCTAAGAAAGGCAAAAAAAGCTGCGGAAATTGCCGGAAAAAAATTAATAATTTATTTTCTAAAAAAACTTGTATCAAATTGCCTTTTAGTGTACAATAAAATAGTTATATTATGTGCTTTTGAGGTATTTTGGAGGAAAGAGGTTATCCGATGAAATTTGCAGGAAAAAGTGAAATCGGCAAGATCCGCAAAGAAAATGAGGATCAGTATTATATAGATGAACAAGGCTTGATTTTGGCAGTAGCAGACGGCATGGGCGGACATGAAAACGGCAAGGTAGCGGCGGATATAGCTACCAAAACTTTTGCCGGATATAAAGATGAGATGCTCAAAAGTGACTTTGCTTCGGACAAGCTGGCAGAAATTTTAGCGGCTATCAATAAAGCTGTGTATGATTACAAGCAAAAAAAGGCAAACGGCAAAATGATGGGCACGACCTTCAGCGGCGCCGTAATTAAAGAAAGCATGATGTATATTGCTCATGTAGGTGACAGCCGAATATATGTTTATCACAACGGAAAATTAAAGCAATTAAGCCAGGAACATTCTTATTTAGCAGAGCTTTTAAGAAACGGTGAGCTGACTGAAGATGATTTGAAAACTCAGGACAAAAGCAAGCATGTTTTAACTAAAGCCATCGGTCCGGAAAAGTCAGTAGAAGGACAAATTGATTCATATCCATTAGAAGATGGTGACATAATAGTATTATGCACTGACGGACTGCACAATACTGTTAAGGACAAGGAAATAGAGGAAGCTTTGGCTAAGAAAGGCTTATTGCAGGAAAAGGTGCAGAAGCTGATTGAACTGGCTTTAAAGCGAGGCGGTAATGATAATATTACCCTTCTTTTGTGCTTATACGAGCAGGAGGGCAAATAAATGACGGAAATTTTAGGCAATCGCTATGAGATTATTAAAAAAATCGGCGGCGGAGGCATGGCAATAGTATATTTGGCAAAGGATGTTTTTTTGGATCGTCCGGTGGCGGTAAAAGTGCTGCGGGAAGAATATATCGGCGATCAGGATTATATCCGCCGTTTTCATAAAGAAGCCAAGGCAGTAGCCAGCTTGGCTCACCCCAATATTGTCAATATCTTTGATTTTGGCATTAATAACGAAAGAGCCTTTTTAGTCATGGAATATGTCGAGGGCGAAACGCTGAAGGATTATATCAACGAAAAAGGATCATTGAGCGAAGCAGAAACCGCCGAAATAGGCAGACAAATTTGCTTAGGCGTAGCCGCTGCCCACAAAAAAAACATTGTGCATAAGGATATCAAGCCCCACAATATTTTGATTGAGAAAAACGGCACGGTTAAAGTAACTGATTTCGGCATTGCCCAATCAGCAGGCAATAATACTATTACCCACAGCAAAGGCATCTTGGGCTCGGCGCATTATTTTTCGCCGGAGCAGGCTCGGGGCGAGCAGGTTGATTATAAAACGGATATTTACTCTATCGGCGTGGTCTTATATGAAATGATTACCGGCAAAGTGCCTTTTTCCGGAGATAATCCGGTGACTGTGGCATTAAAGCATATTCAGGCAGCTCCTGCTTTGCCCAGCAGATTAAAAAGCGATATTTCGCCCAAATTGGAGCATATTATTTTAAAAGCGATGGCGAAAGATCCTTCGCAGCGCTATGATTCAGCGGAGGAAATGGCAAAGGAGCTGGCGGAACTGTGCGGCAAGGACAATGAGCTGACCTTTCAAATTGCTCCTAAAGTACCTACCGGCAATATTTTAGAGAAATTTGTGGCGGAAAATACTTTAGATGAGCAAGCACAGCAAATAGTCAGAGAAAATACCGAAGAAAAATCTGACACAATTCCCAAACGGCAGACCAAGATGAAAATCAAAAAAGGACCGCTGGCGCTCCTTTTGGTAGCCGCTGTGCTTTTGCTTTTCGGCGGATTTAAATTTGCTACTTCCTTGTTTGACAGCGCAGAGGATATTGCCGTGCCTGATATCGTCGGGCAAAGCGTGCTGGAAGCGCAGAAAACCTTATTGGACAATGATTTAACTATCGAGGTCGAGGATAATATCTACACTGACACGATGGAGAGAGGCTTGATTATTTCTCAAAGTCCCAGCGCCGGGACAAAAGTTAAAGCTGGTCGCAATGTTACGGTTATAGTGAGCTTGGGACCAAGCTTGATTGAAGTGCCTGATTTATCCGGCATGACGGAAAGGGAAGCCAAAGTTACATTGGAAAGCTATGGGCTGACCATCGGCAAGACCAGCACCGGCTACAGCGATGAATATAAAAAAGATGAGATTATCTTCCAAAGTCCCAAAGCAGCGACTAAGGTTGAGGAAGAGACGACGGTAGATTTGATCATAAGCTTAGGCTCGCAGCCGGAAGCAATAACTGCGCCTAATGTTGTAGGAGTAGATTTAGCCCAAGCCCGGCAGATTATTTTAGCCAACGGTCTTTTGGAAGGCGAGATAACTTATGTGACCAGCAACGAGTATTACGAAAATGTCGTGGTCAGCCAGTCCATAAGCGGGCAAACTTTGCAGGGCAGCACCATTGATTTGACCGTAAGCTCAGGACCGGGACCGGAGGAATATAAAACTACCAATATCAGTTTTGTTATTCCCCAAAGCGGAACTATCATCTTGGAGCTGATTGATGACAACGGCACCAACGATGTTTACTCAGCCCGCGGGGAGCAGGGGGAAAATTTCAGCCAAGATGTGCGCTATAAAGATAAAACCAAGAAGGCTGTGCTCAATATTTATTGTGCAGGCAAACTGATCGACAGCCGCGATTTACCGTAAATTAAAGGAGTGAGGAAGTGCAGGGGCACATTATCAAAGGATACAGCGGATTTTACTATGTAGCAAGAGAAAACAAAATTTACGAATGTTCACTGCGGGGCAAAAACAGAAAAAGCAAGACGGATTTTTTGCCGGGAGATATCGTGGAGTTTGAAGCGATAAATGACGATAAGGGCGTTATAGAGAGAGTTTTGGCGAGAAAAAATCAGCTTATCCGTCCCTCTGTTGCCAATGTGGAGCAAATAATTATCGTCACTTCCGCTAAAGATCCTCAGCCGGATTTGATGTTTGTTGACAGAATGAGTGTTATCGCTATGTATAATAAACTGGAGCCCATCATTTGCTTCAGCAAGGGAGATTTGCTGAATGAAGAGGAAAAGCAGAGCCTTTGGGAAATTTACAAACCCAGCGGCTTTACGGTTATTTTTACCAGCGTCGTAAGCGGCGAGGGGATAGATGTATTAAAAGATTTGCTGCACGGCAAAATTTCTGTTTTTGCCGGCAACAGCGGCGTAGGTAAATCCAGCTTGGTTAACAGAGTTACCGAGCGGGATTTCTCCCAAATAGGCGAAATCAGCGCAAAGCTCAAACGCGGCAAGCATACTACCCGCCATGTGGAATTGTTTGCCTTGGATGAGACAAGCTTTATTGCCGATACCCCGGGATTTAGCGCCTTGAGCTTGCCGGAGGGCATAAAAAGAGAGCAGTTAGGGCGATTTTTCCCGGATTTTATGGAGTATCTGGAAAAATGCCGGTTTAATACCTGCCTTCATAACAGCGAACCGGACTGCGCCGTAAAAGAAGCGGTGCAAGGGGGTTATATCGCTAAAAGCCGCTATGAAAATTATTTGATCCTACTAAACGAAGTTATAGCACAGGAGAGGAGCTATTGAAATGATTATCGCACCATCGTTATTATCAGCTGATTTTGCCAATTTAAAAGACGAAGTGAAAGATGCGGAGCAATCCGGAGCTGATTGGCTGCATTTGGACGTGATGGACGGACATTTTGTGCCTAATATCACCTTTGGTCCGGGACTGATTAAAGCTTTGCGCGGACACAGCAATTTATTTTTTGATGCGCATTTGATGATTGCCGAGCCGGATAAATATTTGAGTGAGTTTGCTCAGGCAGGAGCTGATTTAATCAGCGTCCATGCCGAAACAGTTGCCCATCTGCACCGCACCGTGCAAAATATAAAATCCTTAGGTATAAAAGCCGGCGTTGCCTTAAATCCGGCAACCTCCTTGTCAGTTTTGGATTATATCCTGCCGGAGATTGACCTGGTGCTTCTAATGAGTGTTAACCCCGGTTTCGGCGGACAAAAATTTATCGATATTACCGGAAAAATTAAGAAATTAGTACAAATGTGCGACGAACAAGGAGTTAAACCCTATATTGAAATAGACGGCGGCATCACTGCCCAAACAGCGCCTTTGGTAGTTGAGGCAGGCGCCAATGTCTTGGTTGCCGGCTCGGCGGTCTTTGGTCAAAAGGATCGCAGAGAAGCTATTGGAAATATAAAAAAGTCGGCAGAAAATTTACGATTATTATAGACAACCACAGATTTTTTTGCTATAATAAAGTAATCTATGATTTTTGTTTCTAGAAAAGGTTGATGGTGTTGGATAAGATTGTCAATATTTCGGATTACAGGCAATCAGAAAACGGATCAAAGAAGCCTGTAGTCAAAAGAAGAGTGAAAAAAAGCGTCAAACGGCTTGTGTTGATTTTATTAATCTTGATAGGAGTGGTCGTGTTTTTACGCTCGTCCGTCTTTACCATAACAGAAATCAAGGTTGAGGGCAATGTAAATGTTACAGAAGGAAAAATTATAGAATTAGCCGAAATATCTCCTGAAGAGACACTATTTAAAATGAATAAAAAGGAGATTTGCCAGCGTTTAACAGCCTATCCTTTTATTGCGCAGGCGGAGTTAAAACGCAAGCTGCCGGATACATTGGTTATAAGCGTTACGGAAAGGGAGCCTTTAGGGTTTATCGTGACAGCAAACGGCTATGTGCAGTTTGACCAGGAAGGTATGGTTTTAGCGGTTACCGGCTCTATGGGCAAGTATAATCTGCCGATTATTACCGGAATCAATATTGCTGAAATTCCTTCTCCCGGGGCAGTGCTGGATGATGAGAGCTTTAAAAATGCATTGAGCATTATCAAAACCTGCGATAAACAGCTATTGAATAACATTGCCGAAATAAATATCGGACAAAACAGCTATGTATCGGCTTATACTTACCAAGGAATTGAAATAAAGGTAGGCACAGCCGAAGATATAGATCTGCGCATGCAAAATCTAAAAGATATTCTGGCGCAGATTCAAGCGGAAAATATCAATATTGCCGATATTGAGTATATCGATATTCGCTTTACTGATGTGCCGGTTATAAAATTTAAAGAGAAGTAAAATTTTTTAGAAAATAATTAAAAGGGTGAGAAAGATGTTTGAATTGGAAGAAAACGAAAATCACAACTTAGCCAATATTAAAGTTATTGGTGTCGGCGGCGGCGGCAGCAATGCGGTCAATCGCATGATTGAATCCGGCATAGAATGTGTAGAATTTATCGTGGCAAATACCGATGCCCAAGCTTTGGCGGCATCTAAAGCATCTGTAAAAATTCAGCTGGGACCCAAACTGACCAAAGGTTTGGGCGCCGGAGGCAGACCGGAAGTTGGTCGCAAGGCTGCGGAGGAAAGTGCTGAGGAAATCGGCAAAGTTTTGGAAGGCGCTGATTTGGTGTTTGTTACTGCCGGCATGGGCGGCGGTACCGGTACCGGTGCAGCTCCTATCGTAGCTGAAATAGCTAAAAGCCAAGGTGCGTTAACTATCGGTATCGTCACCAAGCCTTTTGCTTTTGAAGGACGCAAGCGTTCCAACGGAGCAATGAAAGGCGTAGAGGATTTAAAAGAAAAGGTTGATGCCATCGTTACTATTCCTAACGATCGGCTTTTGCAGATTGCCAGCAGTGAAACTACCTTGGAACAGGCATTTTCCTTTGCTGATGACATTTTGCGCCAAGGTGTGCAAGGTATCTCGGATACCATTGCGAAACCGGGTATTATCAATTTGGACTTTGCCGATGTTCGGACAATCATGGCCGATACCGGAACGGCTTTAATGGGTGTAGGTACAGCCAAAGGCGAAAACCGGGCTATTGTTGCGGCAAAAGCTGCTATTTCCTCACCCTTGCTTGAATTGTCTATCGAAGGTGCAACCGGTATTTTATTCAATATTTCCGGTGCTAACTTAACCCTGATGGAAGCGCAGCAAGCAGCTGACTTTATTTATGATGCAGCTTGTGCCGGCGACGGTGACGCCGAGGTTATGTTTGGTGCGTTTAATGATGAAACCAGCGGTGACGAAATTAAGGTCACTGTTATTGCTACCGGCTTCAGCAATGAGCAGCAGGAGCAGGTTATGCGTCCTTATAATGCCAGAGAAAAAGAGCAAAAGGAGCGCCCTGCCCAAGGCGAGCAATCCGTCTTTGAAAGACGTGGCTACCGCTACAATGCTGAAGAAAGCAGCAAAACCATCAGCCAGTGGGAAAATGAGGCTAAGAAAAAATACACCAACAATATCAGCATTCCGGAATTTTTGAACAGCCGTAATAAAAAATAAGACAAGCTGGAGATTTATCACCGTGGCGACAGCTTTGTGGATTAAGTATGACTAAAGGCTATCGCCCGGGGTAAGTGCCCGGCGATAGCCTTTTTATATTTTAGATAAAAATTTCTGAGAAAGCTTTGTTCATTTCCGGGTGGAGATAACTGCTTAAGCTTTGAGCGATGACATTGGCGGCATTTTCGATTAAATCGTCAATCTCTTTAGGTGTGACAGCCAGATTATTGCTGTAAGGCTTGATGGTTTCTTTGATGGAACGCTCAAAGATGATAGGAGGAATTTCTTCACTGATTTGGGCAAAATGAGGAGTATTTTGTAATTGCTCCAAAAAGCTTTCCAAAATATTGTGAGCCAAAACCACTCCGTTTACTACTGTGGGTACACCTAAGGCAATGACGGGGATGCCGATAGTTTCTTGGTTAATCTGGGTGCGTTCGTTGCCTAGACCGGCTCCGGGGTTGATGCCGGTGTCAGCAATTTGAACCGTGCTGCCGATGCGGCTGACATCGCCGGCAGCCAAAGCATCGCAGACGATTAAGAGATTGGGCTTAATGAGATTAACCACAGCTTTAATCATTTCTGCTGTTTCGATGCCGGTTAAACCTAAGACTCCCGGGGCTAAAGTAGCTACCGGTCTTACTCCTTCAAGGATTTCTTCGGGAATCCTGCCATGCAGATGGCGGGTGGCTAATATTTTGTCGCTCAAGCGAGGACCTAAGGCATCAGGCGTTGCCCGGCGGTTGCCTAAACCGGCGATTAAAACTAAGTCTTGCTCCTTTAAAGGGCAGAGCTGATTCAGTTTTTGGGCGATGATTTCCATTAATTCTTGGTGCTGGCGGCGATTGTTAATCAGCAAAGCCGGCGAAGAAATGGTGATGTAAGTGCCGATGGGTTTCTTCATCTTTTGAGCACCTTCTTCGTTCAGGACTTTAACGATTTTTACTTCGGCTTGAGGAAAATTTTCCTCTTGAACGGAAACCCCGTTAACTTCTCCGCCGTGAGCTCCCCGCAGGAGATCGTGGGATTCGATGGCTAAATCATAGGAAAGCTGATTTTTTTCACAAAAGGACAATAAGCGTTGGTAACGATTCATGCTTTTCACCTCAAAATATAGTTTACATGGTTTATTTTGTCTCAAAAGCAATATTTTATCCGCGCAAAAGAGAGAAGGTTGGTGAGATATGCGCATTGTAGCCGGAGAGTTTCGGGGCAGAAAATTGAAAACTTTGCCGGGATTAAAGGTCAGACCTACTGCCGATAAGGTTAAAGAAGCGGTATTCAGCGCTGTTAATCCTTATGTGTATGACTGTTTATTTTTAGATGTCTTTGGCGGGTGCGGCAATATGGCTTTGGAAGCGCTGAGCCGAGGAGCACAAAAAGCGGTAATCATTGAAAAAGACCGCCAAGCGCAGGAGATTATTTCAGCCAATATCGCTCTTTGCCAGGCTCAGGAAAAATGTGAGCTGGTTAAAAAAGATTGCTTAATAGCATTAAAAGAGCTGGGCGAGCGCCGGGCAAAATTTGGTTTAATATATGTAGATCCGCCTTATAAAGGAGGATTGTATGAGCAGGTTTTGACGCTGATTGCTCAGGGGCAGTTATTAGATAAAGAAGGCTTGATGATGGTAGAAAGCGAGCGGGATTTCTCGCTTAAGATAGATGAAAATATCTGGCAAGTAGTAAAAGAAAAGTATTATGGCAATACCAAAGTCACTACTTTAGCTTGGAAAGAAAATTAAAAGCGATAAAAAGGAGGAATTATCGTGGATATTTTAAGTTTATTAGATCAGTTGGAACAGCTTATCGCCGGAGGTAAAAAAACTATTCTGAGCGGAGATAAGGTGCTGGTAGACCCGCAGGAAATTTATTATATTATCGATCAGCTGCGCACTTCTGTTCCGCAGGAGATCAGAGATGCCCAGTGGATAAAGAAAGAAGAAGACCGCATTAAATCCAACGCCATTGCGGAAAACGAGCGCATTATTAAAGAAGCGCAGGCAGAGGCTGAACGCTTGGTAGAGGAAAGCCAGATAGTGAAAATGTCTGAAGAGCGGGGCAAGGAGATTATTTTATCCGCCAATAAAGATGCTCAGGATATTACCATGGGAGCATTCCAGTATGCTAATGATATTATGGAAAAAATCGAAAAGCAATTATCCATTTACTTTGATGTTATCCAAGACGGCAAAGCAGAGATTCAAAAAACATTAGAAGATTTGCAGCAAATGCCGCAGGAATAAGGTGAGTTGATAAAATTGGGAATATTAGACAGCCTTTGGGAGATGATATTTCCCACTCCCCGTATTTGTATATTGTGCAAAAAAAAGCAGGAGCAAATCGGCATTTGCCCTGCCTGCCGGGAAAAATTGGCGGCTTATAGGCAAAATCATTGCCGCTGCAGCCGCTGCGGTACCTTTGGCGTGACGGAAGAAAACTGTCCTAATCACCGTAAATGGCCCCAATATCTAAAAAGCAATCAAAGCTTGTGGCCTTATTGCGGTGAATATCGAAAAACATTGCTGGAGTTTAAATTTAAAGGTCAGCCCTGGCTGGCAGAGGCTCTGGCAAAATTGATGGCGCCTTTGGTAAGTAAAGGAGATATTATTATTCCGGTGCCTATTTCTGCTGAGAGATTAAAGGAGCGCAAGTTTAATCAAAGCGCCCTTTTAGCTAAATATCTTGCGCGGGAAACCGGCTTAGAGTATGCAGAAAATGTGTTGATAAAGATAAAAAATACTCCTCGGCAAAGCACTCTCAGTTATGCCGAGAGACAAAAGAGCTTGCAAGGAGCATTGGCAGTCAAAAACGAACAAAAGATTATAGGAAAAGATATTATTCTCGTAGATGATATATGCACTACCGGAGCAACAATTCTAACTTGTGCCCAAATACTGCATGAGCAGACAAAAGGGGATATTTACGGGATAACTCTTTGCAGCGGGATCCAATAAAGGAGGGATAAAACCGGGAAGTAAGATGGAAGTATAAGGAAAGTAAATAATGGTTAAATATGCAGAAAATGCATAAAAAATAATGCAAAAACTGTCCTAAAAAAGGGAACTTGTTAATTTTAAATGTGTGTAAAAAATAACATTATTAACAGGAAATCCACATAGTTTCTAGCGAATATAACGAAAATGCGACTAGTTATAAACAATATCCACAGCAGATAAGCACACAACTGTGGATAAAGTGGAAAACAAGTGATGTTAATCACAGTCACAGAAACAGAAACCGGACGAGTAATAATTTATGCAATATTATGCATAAAAATGCAAAAAATA
This sequence comes from uncultured Clostridia bacterium, assembly GCA_944391285.1. Classification (GTDB taxonomy): domain Bacteria; phylum Bacillota; class Peptococcia; order Peptococcales; family Peptococcaceae; genus QAKL01. Next base: position 33,192 of record CALXSY010000013.1, on the reverse strand, counting down.
CTTTTATCTTGTGCTTTATTTCTCAAGGGGATAATGCCTGCCGGGCGTAAAATAATTGACTATAATTGCTACGCAGACCAAAATAACTGCGCCGAATAAAATAGGCGTGAAAACAAAGGAATAGTCAGCTTCGCCCATAATGGCAACCAGCGCTGTAGCTCCTCCGGGCGGATGGGCAGTATCGGTGATAAGCATAGCTAAGATGGCAAGGGTAGCGGCTAAGGTTATGGATAACCAGCTCAATCCCCAAAGATTGTAGCAGCTCACTCCGATCAAAGCAGAGATAAAATGCCCGCCGATTACATTGCGGGGCTGAGCCATGGGCGCCTGTGGGTAGGCAAACAATAAAAGAGACGTAGCTCCGAAAGAAGCAATCAGCAAGGGCATATGCTCCTGCATGCTTAAATGGGAAACCAGCCCCAAGCCGCAAAAGCAGCCAACAGCCGTTCCTATAAGTTCGGATAATGGTATTTTGCAAAAAAGATGGGTTTGGCTTAAAAATTTCGGATAATGAAGCATTTTTAAAATTTCCTCCCATGAAATGTTTAAAATAGCTATTTTAGTATAGCGCATTTGAGGAAAATGTGCTATAGTAAATTGTGAAAGTTGATAAAAAAGCAATTAAAAAGAAATTATTTGTGTAATTTCTGAAGAAAGAAAAAGTGAAAGGGGCTTTGTGATGAAGACTAAGAGAAAGATTGGAGTGATAATGACCGTAGTTTTGATATTGTGCTTGGTATCAACTATGGCATTGGCAGGAAATGTGCGTTATAAAGATATTGCCAGCGATCATTGGGCATATCAAAGTATATATAAAATGAGTGCTCAGGATGTTATCGCCGGCTATGAAGACACTACTGTAAGAGCTGACAATAATATTACCCAGTTTGAAGCAATCTGCTTTGCAGTGCGTGTCATGGGCTTGGACAAAGATACAGCCAATGTCGCCAAAGGCGAGTATCTGCCCTTTAATATTCCTGATTGGGACGGAGCTTATGAAACAGCAGTAGTGGCATACAAAGCCAATTTAATTGATGCTGACGATTTTTCTTACAATACCTCTGCCAGTCGGCAATGGATTGCTAAGCTTTTAGTAAAAATTGCCGATAAAGAGAGTGAAATAAACACCACTACCGAGCAGCTGACCTTTACCGACGTCAGCCAAATCGGCAGCAAATATTTAAACTATGTCAAAGTAGCTAACTCCTTAGATTTGCTCAAAGGCTATGATGATGGAAGCTTCAAGCCTAATAATAATGTGACCAGGGCGGAAATGGCAGCCTTTTTAACCCGTATTCAAAATATCATCGGCGTTAAAGCTGACAATGTTATTTTCGGTGATGTGACCGCAGTAAACGGTGTCAGCATCACTATTTCCGACGGCACAACCAGCAAGGTAGTTTATGCTGTTGACAATTCCAATTTGTTTGACAAATCAGCTAAGGCAATTAAAGCCAGTGATTTGACAGTGGGCAGCTATGTCATGGCAGTTTATGACGGCAGCTTGCTAAGTTATTTGGAAATCTGCGAAAAAGATGCTTATGTACCGGTTGCAACTACTATTGAAGGCAAGGTAAGCTATCTTGACGCTAATCGTACTACGATAGTAGTTACCGATGAAGATGAGAAATTAAATACTATTGTGTTAACCAATGACACTAAATATTATAAAGGCAGCACTTCGGTCAGCGGCAGTGTCAATGATTTAAGCTTGGATGACGAAGTTACCGTGTCGGTAGATGACGAGCAAAATGCCCTGAGTATCGTTATTAAAAGCGGAGACAGCAATATTAAAAGCGGCAGTATCCATTTGGTAGATGTATATAAAAACCTCATCATTATGGACGAAAACGGTGAGCTTGCGACTTATACTATGGCCAGCGATATTAAAGTAAGCGTTTCCGGCATGCTCTCTGCTACCACCAGCAGTTTGAAGGTTGGCGATATGGCGCAGTACAGCCTGTCCGGCACTACTATGACTGCTATTGCTGTCAGCGGCACAGTAGCAGACGGCGGTGTAACTGATGCCGATGTTTCCGGCAAAGTTACTATAGTTTCGGTGGATACCGACAATAAGGTTATCAATTATTTGGATGCGTCTAACAACATCGGCGCTAAATATTATAATTCCTCCACAGCCTTTGTCTTTGGCAAAACTACCGGCGGAGCTGATGATTTAATCAGCGGGGAAAAAGTTAGTTTAACTGTTTCCGGCAATATGCTTTCTAAAGTAGTAGCAGACCGTGATGTCAATGATTCTACCAAAGGCACCTTGTACTCCTTGGATACCACTAACAGAATCATCTTTGTAAAAAATGACGGTATTTTGAGCAACTATCCTTTAGCCAGCAGTGTTACCGTTAAATTAAACGGTTCAAGCTCATCTTTAGGCTCCTTAAAACAGGATATGGAAGTTTCCTTGACTGTAGAAAATGGTAAGGTTACTCGTATAGAAGCTGACTCGAAGATTTACGGCACAATTGAATCTGTAGACAAGAAAAATGATGAAATTACCGTAACCTTAGCCAGCGGCAATGAGCAGACTTATGATGTATCCAGCAATGTTACCGTTAATAAGAAAACCTCCGGCTATGACAGCTTGACAGCCCTCAAAGTCGGCGACCAAGTGGCAATGGTGAAAAACTCCAACAATAAGATCAGCACCATTGATGTTATCGTCGAGGTTGAATACACCGTAGTTAAAGCTTACGGCTCCAACAGCACCTTAGTGAGCGTAACCGATGAAGACGGCAAGAAGCAGACTATCGGCATAGATGCAAGCGTAGATCTTGTAATCCCCGGCAATAATGATCCGGTAGCCGGTGATTTGAACGAAGGAGATCATTTGATCGTCACCTATCAAGGCTATGAAATCACCAAAGCAGAAGCTACTGCCACTTACAGCGGTACCATCAGCTCAGTTAACTACACTACCGGAGCTATTACCTTAAAGGGTTACGACGGCAATACCCATTACTTTACCTTTAGCCCGGTAAGTACTCTGACTAAGGGCAGTTATTCCTATAATGCTATCAACTCTTCTAATTTGAAGACCAATGACCGTGTAGCTATCACTCAACAGGGTTCCGGCGCTATTCACGTAGCCGCTTTGCAGGAACGCACAGCGACAGTAGGCGTTTCCAGTGATAAATATATCTATCTGGTTAATTCCTCCACTGCCGGTGACTGGACCAGCTATGAAATAACCGATAGTTGCTATATTCACACTTCCTCCTCAACTACCAGCATTAAGGCAAGCAGCATCAGTCCTAACGCTATCGTAACAATCTATTACGATGACAATAAAGCTTATGAGATAGTGAAGAAATAAAAAAAGGCGGAAAGAAGCATTTAGCTTTTTTCCGCTTTTTTCTTTTTGCTGAAAATTTGCTGTAAGCCGGTGATGATTAAAAAGGCGCCGAAAATCCAGCTCAGATAATCATTGGCTAAATGATTGGCCAGCCAAGCTCCGGCAACAGCACCGCCCAAGCCACCTAAGGCTAAATAAACGGCAATATTCAACCGCAAGTAACCGTTTTTGTAATGGCTGAATAAAGCAACTGCCGCCGTGGGCAAAAAGATAGTCATAATTACCCCTTGAGCAATAACCTGCGGTGCATCATAAAAATGCACCAGACACGGCACTAAAAGGGTGCCGCCGCCTACACCCATACTGCTTAAAATACCGGCTAAAAAGCCTAAAACTATTAGCATATTTCACCTCAGATAAACATATAAACTCCGGCAATGAGCATAAAAAAGCCAAAAATCCGGCGCAGATTGACGGCGGAGATTTTTTTCATCAGCCGTGCTCCTACATAGCCGCCGGCTACCGAGCCGATAATACTGCCGCCTATAAGCCCCCAGTCCAAAGCGCCGCTGTAAAAATAAACTATGCAGCTGACTGTGCTGGCGGCGACTATTACGCTGATGGCGGTAGCTTGAGCAATGTGCTGTTCCTGCTTTAAAATAAGCGTAAAGTATAACACCACAATCACTCCGCCGCCTACTCCCAAAAGCCCGCACAAAAGACCGGATACGACCCCTACTAAAATTAAAACCAGCTTATTATCTTTCATTTCAGTTCACCTGAAAATAGTGTGGTAAAAATTTATGCAAAATATACCCAAAATTTCAATGAAAATAAATAAAAATCCTTGAACAAACGGAAAAAATATTTAGGCAAAAATAATGATTTTTTCTTGCATTTTTGGGACAAGTGCGTTAAAATATAATATTGTGCAAAGAAATGAACAATAAGCTTGAAAATTTTAAGGAGGATAATTATGCAGAATAATATCAGAAACATTGCGATTATCGCTCACGTTGACCATGGTAAAACCACATTGGTAGATAAACTCCTAAGCCAATCGGGCACCTTCCGCGCCAATGAGCAGCTCGCAGAGAGAATGATGGATTCCAATGATTTGGAAAGAGAAAAGGGCATCACTATCTTAGCTAAAAACACTTCGATTAATTATAAAGATTACACTATCAATATCGTTGACACTCCCGGTCATGCCGATTTTGGCGGTGAAGTTGAGCGCATCATGAAAATGGTTGACGGCGTGCTTCTGGTAGTCGACGCTTTCGAAGGCTGTATGCCGCAAACCCGTTTTGTTTTGAAAAAAGCGTTGGCGCAAAATTTGACTCCTATTGTGGTTATCAATAAAATGGACAGAGAGTTTGCTCGTCCTTTAGAAGTAGTGGACGAGGTTTTGGATTTATTCATTGACTTAGGAGCTAATGAAGCGCAGCTGGATTTTCCGGTAATTTTTGCTTCCGGTATCCGCGGCGTAGCTACTAAAGACTTGAATGTTGAGGCAGTGGATTTAACCCCGCTTTTTGAAACTATTATCGAAAAAATTCCGGCGCCGAAAGGTGATCCCGACGGTCCTTTGCAAGCACAGATTACCTTGATGGACTATAACGATTTTGTTGGCAGAATCGCTATCTGCACTATTAACCGCGGCAAAATTACCTCCGGCAGCACCGTAGCGGTGTTAAACAGCGAGGGTAAAGCCCGCAATGTGCGCATCAGTAAACTGATGGGATTCAAAGGCTTGAAACGTTTTGATATTCCAGAAGCTTCAGTAGGTGAAATTGTCGCTATCAGCGGCTTGGGTGAAATCAATGTCGGTGAAACTATCTGTGCTCCTGACTGCTTAGAACCATTGCCTTTCATCGCCATCGAAGAGCCGACTTTGGAAATGTTCTTTATGGTCAATAATTCACCCTTTGCCGGCAAGGACGGCGAGCCGGTAACTTCCCGCAAATTGTCTGCCCGTTTGTTCAAAGAAATGGAAACCGACGTGGCCTTGCGTGTTGAAGCTACAGACAGCGCCGATATGTTTAAAGTAGCCGGCAGAGGTGAGCTGCATTTATCGATCTTAATTGAAACTATGCGCCGGGAGGGCTTGGAGTTCCAAGTATCCAAACCGCAGGTAGTTATCAAAGAAATCAATGGCGTTAAATGCGAGCCGTATGAATATGTCACCTTTGATGTGCCGGAGGAATACATGGGCTCCGTCATGGAAAAATTGGCTCAGCGCCATGGTGAAATGCAAAACATGGGCACCCATAACGGACAAACTCGTTTGGAATATTTGATTCCTTCCAGAGGTTTGGTCGGCTTCCGTACCGAATTTCTAACTGATACCCGCGGCTACGGCATTATGAATGCCAGCTTTGACAGCTACAAGCCTTATTCCGGGCAAATCACCGGCAGAAGAAGCGGCGTGTTAATCGTGCATGAAACCGGTATCAGCAGCAGTTATGGCTTGGCAGCCGCTGAAGAAAGAGGCACGCTCTTTATCGGACCCGGTGTAGAGGTTTATGAAGGCATGATTGCCGGCGAAAGCAACCGCGAGCAGGATATTCCGGTCAATGTCTGTAAGGAGAAAAATTTGACCAATATTCGTTCTTCCAATAAAGATGAAGCTATTCGTTTGAGCACTCCACGGGAAATGTCCTTGGAAGAGTGCATCGCTTTCTTAAATGACGATGAATATTTAGAGGTAACGCCTCATTTCTTACGTTTGCGTAAAAAATATTTGAAACCGCAGGATCGCCTGCGTTATCTGAAAGCTCAGCAAGCAGCTAATAAAGAGTAATTAAATCCCTCTGAAAAAGAGGGATTTTTTTAAATGTAAGAAAATACTCATAATTGCCCAAGCCTTAGCATAAATAAAAGGGGAGGGTGATGATCATGAGACAAAATCATTTACTGCGGTTTGTGTTGATTTTGATTTTGGCGGCAATAATATTTTTTCTGGTGCAGGGCTTGGGGCGTTATTTGATCGGCGAAATTTCATCTTATAATGAGCCTTTGGACGAGGATCAGGTGACGGTCGAAGTGGTGGAAAAGACCATTTTGCGTTTGGAGCCGATGGAATATTATACTTGCCATGTAGGAGCTATCAGCGATTTGGCATTGGCTCAAGGAGAAATCGACCTTTTTGCCCAAAACGGTTATCGAGTTTATGCGGTGGGTGAAGAGCCTTATCATTTGTATTTAGGCTGCTGGAGCCAAGAAGCGGATTTAAATGCCTTGCCTAAGGAATTTCAGGAAATCGGTGCTGATGTCTACATTGCTAAAAACACTTTAAACACTGTTTCACTGAAATTTAAAGATAACGACCAGATATTTTCAGAGCATATAGCGCCGCTTGTGGCGTCTATTGATGTTTTGCTGAAGCAGTCGTTAAAAATGTTTGAAGAGCCCGCTTACGAACAGTACACTGAAGAAAGCTGGCAGGTGATGCTTGATGCGTTGGACGAAAGCTTAGAGCAGATTGACACCGAAATAGCGGTAATCCTAATGGACGAAGACGAGAATATTGCTCAGGAGATGCTTAAAATCGATGAAGCCCTGAAAGATTATAAAAATGGTTTAGATATTATTGAGCAAGCGCAAAATGATAAAGCTTTGTATCTGGCACAGAGTTATCTTTTAGCACTGATTGACTGTTACCATGAAGCCATTGCCAATTTGAGCGTTTAAGGGGATAAATGAAAAAAATATCGGAGTTTAACAAAAAAAATGCTGAGGCAAAGAAAAATATTTCGATAATTGCCGGAAAATGATTTGAAAAAATATTGAATGTACAAATAGTTTTTAGTTAATCAAAGAAAAAGAATATTGTAATTTATTGCGCGAAATGTTAAAATATGATTATAAATCCGAGTTTTAACTGGAGGCAGGGATGCTTAGATGAGTGACAAAGTCGTTAGTATCAACACATGGCAAAAGAGTAAATCAAGCGCAATTAAAACTCCGAAAATTTATCTGACCAAAACCAGGCATAAAGGCTATTGTCGGATAGCTTTTCTTCAGGAAAATGAAAATAATCAATGCTATGAGCTGGATTTTCATCAAGGTAAGGTTGCAGAAGCGGAGCTGAAAGATAAAATAAATGAGGCTGAATGGGTGGAAATAAGTTATCCGACGGCAATGAGTTTGCTGAAAGAAGCCTATGATCGCGTACTCAGTAAAGGTGTAAAGTTGAAAGCGAAAGATGCTGCTTATTATGACAGCATTACCAATTATCTTTTGCATAATGCTGATAAAAAGACCGATCTTTTACCTATTTACAGTTTTGATTGGCAGCAGAGTTTGGAAACTTTAAAAGAAATCTTGCTGTTTAACGATTTCGGGTTATTTTATGAATTAGCTGATGAGAAAATCAGGAATAAGGCGGAAAACAAGCATAATTTCATTCATCAGAAAAATATTATTGGTGAAGGCAACAGCATTGTTGACGGAAGCATAGATTTTGCCGAGCCGGAGAAAATTACCAACGAATTAGGCGAAGAGGTGCTTGCCGGCATTATTCGCTGGGAAATGAATACCGCTGAAAACCTACATTGTCAAACATATGCTTATTATGAATTGATCTTAAAGCAGGAAGGCTATTGGCTGAATAGATTTATTCCGCTGGATACCTATAAACTGAGCTTTAAAGAGGAGCTGCGCACGAAAAGCTATCTTGAAAAATATTTTCTGCCGGACGGTCGCTGGCTCATTAAGCCTTTAAGCGATGACGAAAATTTATTATTAAGCGGTGAAAAGGAATATTATCAAATTTATGAATTTTTGCTCGCCAAGGAAAATTCTTCGGCAAAAATTATTCTGAGCAGCAAAGAAATGTGGCTTTGTGCCGACAGCAAGGAAAAAGTAGCAAAGTTAAGGGAATATTTGAGCGTCAATCTTTTGAACGATATGCCAAGCTTGTTTCTGCTGGAAGAAGAGCTGAAGACTGTAGAACTGGTGCAGATATTGCTTAAATTTAATATGTAAAAATTAAAGCATTTGTCCCAAAGGCAAATGCTTTTTTTAAAAAAATTTTTTCAAGAATTGGTAACGCTCCTTTGGCATATTGACAAAGATTTTAAAGCATGATAAAATCAAATAATACCTAAAAATTTTTGCCGCAGTAATGCTTAAACTGCGGCAAGTATTTTGCCTGATGACGGGGAAGTGAAAAAAGTGGAAATGGAAGCGTTCAGCGAGGAAATATTTCCTAAGGAAAGCGTTTTGAAAATCGATTTAGAAGCAATCAAAGCAAATATTCGCGTAATAAAAGAAAAGACCAATGCCCTGATCATTGGTGTGGTTAAAGAAAACGGCTATGGTCTGGGACTGCAAAAGGAATACGAAATTTTGCGCCAAAACGGCATAGCATATTTTGCGACCACCAGCGCCGAGGAAGCTTTGGCACTCAGAAGATACGGAGCAACTGAGCCTATTTTGCTGCTTGCGCCCTTTTATGAGGTTGAAACAGCAGAGGCTTTGTGCGCGCAGGATATAACACAGATGCTGGGGCATTTGAGTCAAATAGAAGTTTATAAAAAAGTAAAAGAGCGTTTGGGCATTAGACCCAAGGTACATTTAGCCATTGATACCGGCATGGGACGCTACGGCTTTTTGTGGAATAAACTGCCCAAAGAATGCGGGAGCTTTAATGAGGTGGTGGAGATTACCGGCACCTACAGCCATTTTAATAATCAGGAGAAAATGGCGCCTGTTCAGCTTAAGCGCTTTAAGGAAGCCTTGGCAGGTTTGCGCCAAATGGACATAGAAACAGGGCTAACCCATATGAGCAATTCAGCAGCCACGATGACTATCGGCGACGGCGGGTTAGATGCGGTGCGCATCGGCTCAGCATTTTTGGGCAAATGCGCCAGAGGAGGGCAGGCTTTGCGCACAGCCGTGTGGCTGGAGGCGGAAATTTGCCAGGTGAGCTATTATCCCAAAGGAACCACGGTCGGCTATTTAGGCAGTTATAAATTAAAGCGGGATTCGCGCTTAGGATTGGTGAAAGCCGGGCATAATGATGGCGTAGCCATGGGCACCACCGACGGCAAAAGCAATTTTTGGCATGGTGTTTTGCACCAAATCGCTTTAACACTTTTGCCTAAACGCTATCAGAAATATGCTAAAATCGGCACGGCTAATTTGCCGATAATCGGGCGCAGCGGAGTGTCGCATACTTTGTTGGATTTAACGGACAGCGAGGTTCAAGCAGGAGATATTGTCCGACTAAATGTTAATCCGCTTTATGTACCTGTTTCAGTTGCGAAAGAAATTGTAAAGGGGAACGAATAAGCCATGTATGAAATTATAACAGCCGCCAATCATGAAGAATTTGAAGCTTTTGTCCGCAATCACCCCAAAGGGCATATGCTGCAAACTTATGCTTGGAGTAAGCAAAAGCCTTATTGGATATTTAGAGGTATCATAGTCCGCGATGAAGAAAAACAAATCAAAGGCGCCATGTCCGTTTTGATCAGAAAAATTCCGGCTACTCCTTATACTTTGATGTATGCAGCCCGGGGACCGGTCTGTGATGTACATGACAAAGCTGTGATAGCTGAAATTTTAGCCGGAGCCAAAGCCTTGGCAAAAGAGTTTCGCTCCTATGTGTTAAAAATTGATCCCGATGTCAAGTATGAGGACGAGGAATTTCGGAAAATAATGCAGCAATTAGGCTTTATTTTGGCGCCGAAAGCGCCGAATTTCGGCAATATCCAGCCCCAGTATGTCATGCGTTTGGATATTAAAGGCTTGTCGGAAGAGGAGGTTATGGCTAAATTTAAGCCCAAAACCCGTTATAATATTCGAGTTGCCATAAAGAAAAATGTGCAGGTAAAAATCTGCGGTGAGGAAGCGGTAGCGGATTTCCACCGAATTATGGTGGAAACCGGCTCCCGTGATGGTTTTATGATTCGTCCTGCCCAATATTTCGCTGATATGCTGAAGAATTTAGGTGAAGATGTGCGCCTTTACATGGCATACACCGCAGAAGGGGAGCCTATTGCCGGCACTATTGCCGTGCATGTGGGCAATAAGGTTTGGTATTTATACGGAGCTTCATCCAATGCACACCGCAATCTGATGCCCAACTATTTTTTGCAGTGGGAAATGATTCGCTGGGCTATTGAAAATAAATGTGATATTTATGATTTCCGCGGTATCAGCGGAGATTTGAGCGAGGATAATCATTTATATGGCTTGTATCGCTTTAAAAGCGGATTTAATGCAGAGTTTACCGAATTTGTCGGTGAGTTTCGCTATGTGTTCCATCCCCTTGCTTTTAATTTTATTGAGCACGCAATGCCGGTGGCAAAAAAAGCGCTGAAAAAACTCAGACATTAAAAGCTCTTCTTAAGAAGAGCTTTTTAATTGTCAAGAAAATGTTAAGAATGTTTGAGTCTTGTGTGAAAATAGTTGTAATAATATAAGAAATGTGATAAAATATGCACATACTTTGCAAGTTATTAAAAAATAAGGAGTGGATTTAATGAAAAGCTGGAAAAAGAAAATGACTTCTTTAGCAGTAAGTGCGGCAATGTTAACAGGATTTTCCGCCGCTGCTTTAGCTGATGAGGTTTTGATTGCGCCTAATCCTGCTGCGCAAAGTGCAGTAGCTATGCAGCTGGACGGCAAAGCTTTGACTTTGACCAACGGTGCAGCCCCGATTATTAATGAGGAGAGCGGTCGTGTATATCTGCCTTTCCGCAGTTTGTTTGAAACTTTGGGTGCAGAAGTCACTTATGATGAAAACACCGGGTTAATTACTGCCGTTAAAGGTGAGCGCGAAGTGCAGTTTATTAACGGTCAGTCAACAGTAGTAGTAAAAGAAAACGGCAAAAGTGAAATGAAAAACACTATGGCAGCGCCTTATGTAGAAAACGGGCAAACCATGGTTCCGGTGCGCTTTGCCGGCGAAGCTTTGGGCTATGCTATCGGTTGGGACAGTGCCAATAAAACCGTAGTAATGCTCAATCCCAAAACTTTGGCAGATAAATATGCCGGTGAATTTACCTATATGCAGAAGTTTTTAGATTTGAATGCTACTTATGCTAATAAAACCTTAGCCTATGATGCAGTAGCCAATGTTTATATAATTGATCCGGGCAGTGAAGATATTCAGGCTTCTTTTAGTGAAATGCAGATGCTGATGGACGGCATTACCGAAGCCAACGGCAATACTGTTATTGATATGGTAATGAACGACAGCGATAAATTGACCGGGGCAATGAATTTGCCGGCTCAAGGCTATGTTAAGCAAGAATTTTTAGGTCAGAAAATTGAGATGAAGACCCTTTTGGATATTAATAATTTGACCATGTACTTTAAATCTCCTCTTTTAGATGAAATGACCGGAATTCAAACTGAAGGCGAAGTATGGCTGAGCATGGATTTGCATGATTTAGGCATCAGTGATAAAATGATTAAAGATGCTATGGCACAGCAAGGACAAATCACCACTGTTAGCGATTTTATAGCCTACTACTTAAGCATGACCGATATGAGCAGCGTGGATGATTATGCTATGATTGAGAATATATTGCAAATGGCAGTCCAATATGTAGGCGATGATGCTTTTGCAGCAAACGGCAACACCTACACCAATGAGCTTGACGGTGCAGTTATTCAATTTACCTTAGATGATAAAGGTGCAATGACTTCCTACAGCGTGGATGGCAGCTTTGATGGTGTTAAATTCATTATGAGCGGCGATGCTGATAAGATCTATCTTTTCTTTGAAATAAACGATTACGGCTATATCGTTGGTATGGATATGGATATGGCTTGGAAAGAAGCTGTAAACAGTACTGTTAAAGTTAATCCTGTAGATTACGACCAAGAAGCAGTAATTGCTCCAATGATGTAAAAAATATGCGTTTGAACCGGCACTGCGGACAGTGCCGGTTTTTTGGCGTTTTTTGCCGGCAGGATTATCCAAATTGGCTGTAGAAATTATTGATGAGTTTAAAAAATTTTTGCATAAATAGTGAATAAAGTGTATAAAAACTGTTTTCTTTTTGCCGATTTGGTGGTATAATATGCTATGTATGCATTAAGGAGGCATCATTATGAGTGAGGAAAAACAAAGCAGTAAGGATAAAATTATTAATGGCAATGAGTACGGTACTATCCGTATTGCCGATGATGTAGTGGCAACTATTGCTGCCATGGCTGCTATGGAGATAGAAGGGGTAGTAGACATGAGCGGAGGAGTGACCTCCAATATTACCGGAATATTGGGCATGAAAAACTCCAGCAAAGGCGTTAAATTAGAAACAGACGGCAAAGATGCCAGCATAGATTTATATTTGATTACCCGCTTTGGAATTCGCTTGCCCATTTTGGCTAATGAAGTACAAAGAAGAGTCAAAAGTTCGGTGGAAGAAATGACCGGCTTAAATGTGACAGCAGTAAATATTCATATTCAAGGTATGGTTTTTGAAAACGACGTTCCTAACGAACAAGCAGATGATACCGAAGAAGAGGGAGGCATATAGTGAGACATTTAGCACGTATCAGTGCTTTTCAGTGCATTTATCAGCTGGATATGGGCGATACAGATATTCAGAGGGCATTGGAGCATATAGGCGAAGAAAATAATTTGAATGATAAGCAGAAAGAGTTTTGCCGCCAGTTGGTAGCAGGCTGGTTTGAGAAAAAAGAGGAAATCGATAAGTTGATTGCCCAAAATATTTCCGGCTGGAAACTGGAACGTTTGCAGAGTGTGGACCGCAATATTTTAAGATTGGCTGCTTATGAAATAGCCTTTGATGAGCAAACTCCCAATAAGGTTGCGATCAATGAGGCAATCGAGATTGCCAAAGAATACGGCGATGACAGCTCACCCAAATTTATCAACAGCGTGCTGGATAAGATTAATAAAGGACAGAGTGCCGATGCCGATGAGTGAGAGAAATATTTGGACAGTAAGCCAATTAAATCAGCATATTAAAGCTTGGCTCATGCAGGATCAGACGCTGAGAAAAGTCTGTGTGCAGGGGGAGATTTCCAACTTTAAAAATCATTCCTCCGGACATTGGTATTTTTCCCTGAAAGATGCCGGCGGGGTTTTAAAGGTAGTGATGCTGCGCTGGAACAACCAAAAGGTGCGCTTTATGCCGGAAAACGGCATGAAGGTGCTGATAAACGGTCGCATAGAGGTCTATGAACGGGACGGAGTTTATCAGCTTTATGCCGAAGAAATGTTAGTAAGCGGCGCGGGCGAGCTTTATTTGGCGTATGAAAAATTAAAACAGCAGCTGGATAAAGAAGGTCTGTTTGCTTCGAGCCGCAAGCGAGTATTGCCAAAGTTAGCGATGAATATCGGCATTGCCACCTCACCTACCGGAGCGGCGGTGCAGGATATGCTTTCTATCATTAAAAGAAGAAATCCTTTGGCAAATATTTACCATGTGCCGACTGTTGTGCAAGGCAAAGACGGGGCAGCATCTATCTGCCGCTCGCTGGATATTTTGTATCAGATGCCTTTAGATGTAATAATTGTCGGCCGCGGCGGCGGTTCTATCGAGGATTTGTGGTGCTTTAACGAAGAGACGGTTGTGCGCAAGGTAGCGGCAAGTCCTATTTGCATTATCAGCGCTGTCGGTCATGAGAGTGATTTCACCTTATGCGATTTCGCTGCTGACGTGCGGGCGGCTACTCCTTCGATGGCGGCGGAATTAGCCGTGCCTATCATAAACGATCTAAAAAAATCAGTTCTAAGACAAAGCGAGCTTTTAAATGTACGCTATCAAAACTGCGTGCAGTATAAAGCCAAGATGGCGGAAAAATGGCTCAGTTCGCCGATTTTGCGCTATCCGGAGCGTTTGCTGGAAAATTATTGTCAGCGAGTGGATCGTTTAAGCGAAAAATTAGCCCTAAGCGGCGAAAACTATGTCAACAAGAAGCGTCAGTTATTCAGTATGCAAACGGCTCGCTTGGATGCTTTAAGCCCGCTAAAGGTTTTAAGCCGGGGCTACAGCGTTTGCCAAAAGGATGAAAAGACTATTACCGATGCCGCTCAAGTAAAAAAAGGAGATCGCATCGAAGTAATTTTAACTAAAGGAATGTTAGGCTGTACAGTGGAAGAATGCTGGAATAATGAGGGTGAAAAATGAGCAATTTAACTAAAGAAAACTTAACCTTTGAGCAGGCATTGGCTCAGTTAGAAACTATTTTAAGCAAATTAGACCGCGGCGAAGCGCCGTTGGCAGAAGCCATGGACTTGTATAAAGAAGGCTTGGTGCTGGTCGAGGTTTTAAACAATCATTTAAACAAAGCACAAGGTGAATTAAAAGTGTTTACGGATGGTCAATGGCAGCAGGGAGAGAATTAAAATGGGCGATTTGGCATTTATGCAAAACTATAAGCAATTATTCGAAGAATACATGAAAAAAGAGTTGGCTTGTTATCAAAAAGGCTATCATTACCGTTTGGCGGAGGCTATGGCTTACAGCCTCTTAGCCGGCGGCAAACGCCTGCGCCCTATTTTGTGCCTGTGCGCCTGCGAAGCGTGCGGGACAAAAAAGGAAGAAGCTCTGCCGGCAGCTTTGGCGCTGGAGGCGATACATACTTATTCGTTAATTCATGATGATTTGCCGGGCATGGATAATGATGATTTGCGCCGCGGCAATCCCACCAATCATAAGGTGTTCGGCGAAGCTATGGCTATTTTAGCCGGCGACGGCTTGCAGAGCATGGCGTATGAGGTTTTGAGCAATTATGGTGCCAAGGAGCCGGAGAAAGCCTTGGCGATGATCACAGAATTGAGCAAGCGTGCTGGCAGCGGCGGCATGTGTGCCGGACAGGCGGCGGATATTATGGCAGAGAACGAAGAGGTCGATGCCGAAAAATTGAACTATATCCATAACCACAAGACCGGAGATTTGATTATCGGTGCTTTAATCATGGGTGCCATAGCCGCCGGAAGCGACGAAAAGCAAAGAAAAGCTTTAGCAGAGTACGGCTATCATTTAGGCTTGGCTTTTCAGATTACCGACGATATCTTAGATGTAACCGGTGATGAAGCTAAATTAGGCAAGCCGGTGGGCAGTGATGACAAAAATCATAAATTAACCTTTCCGGCGCTTTACGGCTTAGCAGAAGCCCGCAAAATGGCAGAACAATCAGTAGCCAAAGCCAAAGAAGCCATAGCAGCATTAGCTGATAATGATAATCTGTTAGCTTTGGCAGAATATCTGTTAGAGAGGGAAAATTAAGTTAGGGGATAGAAGATTGCGGATACTGGATAAAATCAATACACCGGCAGATGTAGCAAAATTAAATATTGATGAGCTGAAGCAGTTGGCTACGGAAATTCGCAAAGAATTGATAGAGGTTACCTCGCAAAACGGCGGTCATCTGGCGCCTAATTTGGGTGTAGTAGAATTAACCTTGGCGTTATACCATGTTTTTCCCGAGGAGGAAAACCGGGTAGTCTGGGACGTAGGTCATCAGGCGTATGTGCATAAAATATTAACCGGGCGCAAAGAGAGCATTAAAACTTTGCGCACCTACGGCGGAGTGAGCGGCTTTCCGAAAATTACGGAAAGCCCCTATGATGCCTTTGGCACCGGGCACAGCAGTACCTCTATTTCAGCGGCTTTGGGCTTAGCAATAGCCAGGGATTTGGCGGGCAAAAAGTATCAGGTGACAGCGGTCATCGGCGACGGTGCTTTGACCGGCGGCATGGCTTACGAGGCTTTGAATAACGCCGGGCATTTGCAGAAAAAGATGCTGGTAATTTTAAACGACAACAATATGTCCATCGACCATAACGTCGGCGGCTTGTCTGATTATTTAAACCGAGCCCGCAGCGATCCGGCTTATATTAAAAGCAAGGAAGATGTAGAAGAGCTTTTGCGCAAAATTCCCAATGTAGGCGGCAAGATGCTAAAAATAGCCGACCGCTTAAAAGATTCCCTGCGCTATTTATTGGTGCCGGGAACGATCTTTGAGGAAATGGGCTTTAAATATTTAGGACCGGTCAACGGGCATGATTTGGAAGATTTAATTGAGATTTTGAAAAATATCAAAAATATCAACCGTCCGGTTTTGCTCCATGTCTTAACTAAAAAAGGCAAAGGCTATAAGCCGGCAGAAGCCAATCCGGAGAAATTTCACGGAGTTTCTCCCTTTGAGATTGCTACAGGAGAGCTGAAAAAACAAAAGAAACATCCGACTTATACCGATATTTTCAGCCGCACTTTGGTTAGATTGGGACACGAGGACGAAAAAATATTGGCGCTTACCGCTGCGATGGGCTCCGGCACCGGGGTTAATAATTTTGCCCGAGCTTTTCCCGATCGTACCTTTGATGTGGGCATAGCCGAGGAGCATGCGGTCACTATGGCGGCAGCTATGGCAATCGGCGGTTTTAAACCGGTGGTGGCTATTTACTCAACCTTTTTGCAAAGGGCGTATGATCAGCTGGTGCACGATGTCGCTTTGCAGCAAGCACCGGTGGTTTTTGCCTTGGACAGAGCCGGATTGGTCGGAGACGATGGGGCAACTCATCATGGCGTCTTTGATTTATCCTACCTGCGCAATATTCCCAATATGACGATTATGTGTCCCAAGGACGAAAACGAATTGCAGCATATGCTTTACAGCGCCTTAATGTACAATAAGCCAACAGCGATTCGCTTCCCCCGAGGCGAGGGCAGAGGAGTAGAGCTGGACGAAAATTTGAAATTGCTGCCTTTAGGCGAAAGCGAGATGCTCAAAAATGACGGCGAAATCGCCTTATTAGCCGTAGGCAGCATGGTGCAGACTGCCGAGGAATGCGCCGAAATTTTAGCTCGGGACGGCATAAACTGCCGCATCGTCAATATGCGCTTTGTTAAACCCTTGGATGAAAAAACAGTTCTAAACTTAGCTAAAGAATGCCGCCTGCTGGTGACTTTGGAGGAAAATGTTTTGCCTGGCGGTTTCGGCAGCGGAGTATTGGAATTATTGGCAGAGCAAAAGGTGCAGGCGCCGGTTTTAAATATCGGCATTGATGATCAGTTTGTGCCTCACGGCAAAAAGGAATTGCTCTTCCGTGACTGCAAAATCGATGCTCCGAGTATAGCAGAGAGAATAAAGGAACGATTACAATAAAGCGAGAAGGAAAGCAGAATGACCAAAAAACGCTTAGATGTACTCTTAGTGGAAAAAGGCTTAGCAGAAAGCCGCCAAAAAGCCCAAGCCTTAATCATGGCAGGGCTGGTATTAGTAGACGAAAAGAAAATTGAAAAATCCGGCACCGAGGTAGGCGTTGATTTGCCTATCCGGCTGATAGGTCAGGGATTAAAATATGTGAGCCGCGGCGGCTTAAAGCTGGAGAAAGCTTTGGAGGTGTTTCCGGTGTCGCTGGTGGGGAAAACGGTTGCTGATTTGGGCGCATCGACCGGCGGATTTGTGGACTGCGCCTTGCAAAACGGCGCCGCAAAAGTCTATGCTGTCGATGTAGGCTATGGACAGTTAGCCTGGAAGCTGCGCACTGACGAAAGGGTTGTGAATTTGGAAAAAACCAACGCCCGCTACTTGACCTGGGAGGATTTGGGCGAAAGGGTTGATGTGGTAACTACCGATGTTTCCTTTATTTCGCTGGATAAAATTTTACCCACTGCTTATAATCTTTTGCATGAGGACGGAATGCTTTTGGCGTTAATCAAGCCTCAGTTTGAAGCCGGCAAGGAAAAGGTCGGCAAAAAAGGAGTCGTGCGGGATAAAAACGTGCATCTGGAAGTAATTGAAAAGGTGCTGGGTATTGCTCAGGCAGAGGGGTTTATCATCGGCGGAGTGGATTTTTCGCCTATAAAAGGTCCCGAGGGCAATATCGAGTATCTCCTTTGGGCAGGTAAAAATATTGCGCCGGCAGCAATCGACATTAAAGCCTTGGTGGATTTGGCTCATGAGCAAGCGGGGGAAAAATGATTAAAAGTGATTTGTTAGTTTGGGCAGTTTTATTGGGGATAGTCATTTTTTTCGCAGTTGTAAAAACATTAAAAAAAATGCGCCTGAAGAAGATTCTCAAACGAGCCAGAAGCGGCGAGAAAAAGGCAATCAGCTTTATGGAGCAGCGAGGCTACAGAGTAGTGGAGCTGCAATGCAGAAAAAAGATTATCACCGAAATTAACGGCACAGCCCACGAAAGTACGATAATTGCCGATATGATCGTGCGCAAAGGTTTATTTAAATATATTGTCGAGGTAAAAACTCAGGGACAGGCATCGCCTACTTTGCCCAATGTTCGCCGGCAGATGATGGAGTATTATCTGATGTATCAGCCCCATGGCGTGATTTTTTTGGATATGGAGAGAGGCAAGATGCGCATGGTGAAATTTAGGGGTGCGGTGCAAAAGCAGACCATAATAAAGCTATGCATTATTTGCTTCTTCTTGGGAATATTAACAGTTATAGGCTATAATAATTTTATAGCTTAGAAAATTTGAGGTGCATGATGAAAGAAATTAAAAAGATTGGCTTAGTCATCAATCACTATAAAAAAGAGAACGTGCTCTTGGCGCAGGAAATAATTAAGATACTGCAAGCTCATCATGTGGATTTTTTGGCATATGGTGATGATGCCCGCTCGCTGAATATGGGGGAAATTTCCGCAGAAGACTTTTGCCGGCAGATAGATTTGGTAATGGTCATCGGCGGCGACGGCACCCTTTTAAGAGCCGCCCGCTTGGTGTATGGCTATGAAGTGGGAATTTTGGGTATCAACCGAGGCTATTTGGGCTTTTTAAGCGAATTAGAGATTGATGAACTGGAGCAATACCTTCAGCAGATATTAGAAGGCGATTTTCACCGGGAAAGACGCACGATGCTGGAAGCCAAAACCTATCGGGACGGCAAGCTTTTAGGCACCACAGTAGCTTTAAATGATATGGTTATCACTAAAGGTGCCTTGGCAAGGCTGATCAATGTCGAAGTAAAAATGAACGATATTCCGGTGGAACAATTTTTAGGCGACGGCTTAATCATTTCCACTCCTACCGGCTCCACCGGTTATTCCCTTTCGGCAGGCGGACCGATCGCTTATCCCGATTTGGATGTCTTTTTAACGACGCCCATCTGTCCTCATTCCTTAAGTGTTCGTCCGATAATATTTTCTTCCGACAGCACTTTGGAGATTTCGATTGCGACCGATACAGAAGGAATGCTCACGGTTGACGGACAGCTGGGCGTAAGCTTGGAAAACGGCGATCGAGTGGTGATTAAAAAAGCCGAGTATGCCACTTATCTGGTAAAAGTGAAAAATATAGGCTTTTTTGAGGTCATGCACGAAAAATTTCAAAAAGCAACTTTCGATAAATTCAAATGAGGCAGCTATGGGCAAACCATTTAAATATTTACCGACAGCGATAAATAATGCTGAAGAAAGCACGATAAAAGTTGAGGAAAAGGCAGCAGCGGGAACATATCCTTGTCCCTGCTGTGGGTATTTAACCTTTCCCGTGCCCAAAGAAGAAGCCATTGCCTATATTTGCCCGGTGTGCTTCTGGGAGAATGATGTTTTTACTAAAAGCGATGACGAGCCCAGTGATGAGAACCATGGCAAAAGTTTAAACGAAGGAAGAGCAAATTTTAAAAGATTTGGAGCGGTGGAAGAACGCTTTTTAAAATTCGTGCGGGCGCCCTTAGAGGAAGAAAGGGCTAAAGTGGAAAATAGCTAATGAAAAGATGAGTAGAAGGAGGAGCAAGGTGAAATCAAGAAGACATCGCAAGATTTTGGAAATAATTCAGGAGAAGAAAATCTCGACCCAAGAGGAACTGGCCAATGAGCTGAAGGCTTCCGGATTTAATGTCACTCAGGCGACTGTTTCCCGTGATATTAAAGAGCTGGCGTTAATCAAGGTCAGCTACGACGGCGAGCAATATCGCTATGCAGAGCCCAGCGAGGATTCGGTGGTTTCCGACAGCCGCCTGCGCTTTATGCTGAGGGAATTTGTAATCAGTTTTGACAGCAGCGAAAATATGTTGGTGATTCGCACCGCTCCCGGCAATGCCAATGCCGTAGCTTCGGCTATTGATAAGGCTCAGTGGCAGGGGGTATTGGGAACTATCGCCGGCGACGATACTATTTTAATGATTGTCAAGCACCGGGAAGACGTAAAAAAGGTTATCGAAAAGATCCAAGGTTATTTAGAGTAGGAGTGAAAGCAGATGCTGATGGATTTAAAGGTCAAAGATTTTGCACTTATTGAAAATATTCATATCCAATTTTCCGACCATTTCAATGTGCTCAGCGGTGAAACCGGAGCCGGCAAATCTATCATCATTGATGCTGTATCCTTGCTTTTGGGAGCGAGAGCCAAAAACAGCGATGTGCGCATCGGAGCAAGCAAAGCTATTGTCGAGGGAGTATTTTTGCTGCGGGATAACCATCCGGTCTTAAAAATTTTGGCTGATTTAGGCTTTGAGGATATTTCCGCCGAAGAGCCGCTGATTTTGACCCGCGAAATCAGTGCCAACGGCAAAAATATCTGCCGGATAAACAATCGGGTCTTGGTCTTAAACAATTTTAAACTGGTGGGGCAAATGCTCATCAATATTTACGGGCAGCATGATTATCAGGAGGTCTCCGATAAGCATAAGCATTTAAAATTATTGGACAGCTTAGGCGATGAAGAGTTCAATAAACAAAAGAAGGCAGTTGCCTTAAAATACAAAGAAACTCACGATTTAGCCAAAGCCTTAAAAGAGGTTGCCCAAAAAATGAAAAATCGGGCGCAGAGGCAGGAATACCTGCAATTCATCTCCAAAGAACTGCTGAGCTTGGATATGCAAAAGGGCGACGAAAAACGCTTTGAAGATGAGCTGGCGCAATATGAGCAGAAGGAGAGGATTTTTAATCACACCAATCAGGCTTACGAGCTTTTGTATGGCTCGGATAACGGAGTGGTTGGAAATTTAGAAAAGGTTTGTGCTCATTTGGAAGCGGTAGCGGATTTGGATAAAAATTTAGCGGAAGCCTTGCAGGCTTTGCGGGAAATTTATTACATAGCGGAGGACAAATCCCATGTGATTGGTTCATTTGCCCGCGAGCAGTTTAATGTGCAGCAAAGAAAAGAGGAGCTGGAAGAAAAGCTCTATCATTTAGGCAGACTCAAGCGCAAATACAATATGAGCTTTGAAGAATTGCTGGCGGAAAAAGAGAAAGTATTTAACGAATTGCAAGAATTAGAGGATTTGGACATTACCGCCGAGGAATTAAGGCGGGAATACACCAAAGCCAAGGAACAATTTCAAGCAGAAGCGCGAAAACTTTCGCAAATGAGACAGGAAATCAGTAAAAAATTGGAGAAAGAAATGTTAAGGCATTTAGCTGATCTGGCTATGGATAAGGCACGCTTTGAGGTGGGATTCAATAAACCAATCGTAAGCGCCAAAGGCATGGACGATGTGGAGTTTATGTTTTCTGCCAATGTCGGTCAACCCTTAAAGCCTTTGGCGGAGATAGCCTCCGGCGGTGAAATGAGCCGGATTATGCTGGCATTTAAAACTATTCTCTGCCGCTATGAAGAGACGGATACGATGATTTTTGACGAAATCGATACCGGCATCGGCGGCAATATCGCTGTCAAGGTGGCAGAAAAACTAAAAAGCGTCAGCCAGTCTGCTCAGGTGCTTTGCGTTACCCATGCGCCGCAGATTGCTGCCAAAGCCGACAGCCATTATTTAATCAGCAAGTACAATGAAAACGAACGCACTGTCACCACGGTAGAAAAATTGACTCCGCAGGAGGAGATCAAAGAGTTGGCGCGCATGCTGGGCGGAGTCAGTGATTATCAGCTGGCAGCGGCAAAAGCAATGAAAGAAGAGAGATAATCAATAAGGATGTGAAGCAATGTTTAAGGGAGTAAAGGAAATTAAAGTAGCAGGAGTAACATTTAATAATCAAGACGGTACTTCCCGCCAGGAATTGCTGCGCAAGTTTGACGCGGTAGATGAGGTAGCCGTTTCCCTTTTAGAGCATGAGCATAAGGGCAAACCGGCATTTCATGTCTTGGTAGACGGAGAGATTATCGGCAATATCCCCAGGGATAAAACCCAGTTTATTTTGGACAACAGAGACGGTATTGGCTTTGATGATATTGAAATAGCCATCTATCGGGCTAAAGACGGCGAAAATTTTGCCGCCACTGTTTATATTCCCTACGAAGCACCTTATGAATGGATTGATGAGGTGAGCGATGAGGAATATGAGCTCGATGATAAAAAAACTTATCAGCATCAGCCTTCATACGACCGCTATGAACGCTATGAACAGCCTTACAACAAGCCCGCTGCTCCGAAACCCTTTTATGCCAGCACTTGGTTTAATGTTTTGCTGATTTTGTTTGTGACTCCGTTGGGCTTGATTACCATGTGGGCATTTACCGACTGGAAAAAGACTACTAAAACGATAGTAACTATCCTGTGCATCGGCGCTTTGGTGATGAATTATTTTATGATGATGCAGTTAGCCACTCAGCTGCCGTCAATGGGGAAAATTTAAAAGGGCAAACTCATGCATTAAGACTTATAGGCTTTGGTGAAAATTAAGAGTAAAAAAATGAAAAATTTTTCAATTTGCTCTTGACAAATGAAAAATTAAGGCATATAATAAGCGACATATTAATTCAGCAAACTAAATAAAAAATAATGGCGATGGC
The DNA here is from genome assembly GCA_944391285.1 of uncultured Clostridia bacterium. Classification (GTDB taxonomy): domain Bacteria; phylum Bacillota; class Peptococcia; order Peptococcales; family Peptococcaceae; genus QAKL01. The sequence goes on along the minus strand of CALXSY010000013.1, from coordinate 10,230 downwards.
GTCATAGAATTTAATTCTATGGCGCCATTTTTGCTTTTATTGATAGATTAGTTTTGAAAGGGAGGATTGATTTAAATGGAAATTTGGTTTTTAGCAGGTGTGATTTTGGTATTTTTCATGCAATGCGGCTTTACAATGGTAGAGGCAGGCTTTACCAGAGCCAAAAATGCCGGCAATATCATCATGAAAAACCTGATGGACTTCTGCATGGGTACGATTGCTTTTTTGGCAATAGGATATGGTATTTTGTGCTCGGGAAATTCTCTGGGCGAATTTATGGGCATACCTCAGTATGATATTTTTTCAAACTTTTCAGAAGCAAACTGGTCATCATTTGTTTTTAACTTAGTGTTCTGCGCCACAGCCGCTACTATTGTTTCCGGTGCGGTAGCAGAAAGAACAAAGTTTACCTCTTATTTGCTTTACAGTATCATTATTAGTGCAATTATTTATCCTATCGAAGCCTTTTGGGTTTGGGGCAGCAATGGCTGGTTAATTAACAGAGGATTTATTGACTTTGCCGGTTCGGCGGCTATTCATACCGTGGGTGGTGTTGCCGGATTGATTGGAGCAATCTTCTTAGGACCGCGCATCGGCAAATATGTGGTTAAAGAAGACGGCACCAAGGAAGCCAGAGCTATTCCGGGACATTCCTTGACTTTGGGAGCCTTGGGAGTATTTATCCTATGGTTTGGCTGGTACGGTTTTAACGGCGCAGCCGCCGGCGACAGTATCCAGTTAGCCCAAATCTTAGGCACAACCACTATCGCTGCTGCTATGGGCTCGATCGGCGCAATGACCACAAGCTGGATTAAAAGCGGCGCACCTGATGTCTCCTTAACCTTAAACGGCGCTTTGGCAGGGCTGGTCGGTGTTACAGCAGGCTGTTCCAGCGTAGATGCAGTGGGCTCTATAATCATTGGCTTAGTTGCCGGATTTTTGGTAGTAATAGCTGTTGAGTTTGTAGATATAAAACTGCACATTGACGATCCGGTTGGTGCGTTCTCTGTTCACGGTGTCTGCGGCATCTGGGGAACAATAGCAGTTGGATTATTTGCTTATGACGGTGGGGTATTTTACGGCGGCGGTTTTGATTTACTGATTATTCAAATAATTGGCATAGTTTCAATCATTGCCTGGACAGTGGTAACGATGACAGCTTTGTTCTTTATCATCAAAAGAACAATCGGCTTAAGAGTCAGCGCCGAAGAAGAAATTGCAGGGTTAGATTCCTGCGAACATGGCTTAATCAGTGCTTATGCCGATTTTATTCCTATGACTCATGAAGAATTCGGCGAAAAGAGCATGACAGAAGCGATTCCGGTTTATTTGAAAGAACCTTCGGAAGAATTTAAAGAGAAGAAGATGACCAAGGTTGAGATAATCACCGACCAGGGACGCTTCGAAAACCTGAAAAATGCGATGGAAAAAATCGGCGTTACCGGCATGACCGTTACGCAGGTGATGGGCTGCGGCACCCAAAAAGGCGCCGACAAAACCTATCGTGGTGTCAAAGTGGGTATGACTTTACTGCCGAAAATGCAGGTTTCTATCGTTGTATCTAAAGTACCGGTAGATGAGGTAATTCAGGCAGCCCGCAAAGCTTTGTATACCGGCAATATCGGCGACGGTAAAATTTTCGTTTACGATATTGAAAACGTGGTTCGCATCCGTACCGGTGAAAGCGGTTATGATGCTTTGCAGTAATTAAGCATTAAAAAGGCTTGCATTTTGCCGTTAAATGAGTTATACTAAAAAAGTAAAATTTATTTAAAAAAATGCTTGACAAATAGATAAGCAGGTGCTAAAATATCTAAGGGTTAAATATTGATTACTATTTTAAGCAGAAACCATCCGTTTCTCACCTCATGGCGCTTAGTCGATGTGGTTAATTATTTTTTTAGACTGTAGGATTAGTCTGATTTTTGGGCGGATGAGTTTCTCATCCGCTTTTTTATTTATTTCGGGGGTGAATTAAGATTAGCAAAGAGTTAAGGATCAATGAGGAGATCAGAACAAAAGAAATTCGTTTAATCGACAATGAGGGTGAGCAGTTAGGCGTGATGAGCCCTAAAGAGGCGGTCAAAATCGCCCAGGAGAGAGGCTTGGATTTGGTTGAAGTAGCACCAAATGCTGTACCGCCGGTATGCCGCATCATGGATTACGGCAAGTTCCGCTACGAGCAAAACAAAAAAGAGCGGGAAGCTAAGAAAAACCAAAAGGTCATGAATATTAAAGAGGTTAAGCTGCGTCCCAATATCGAGGATAACGATTTTATGACTAAAGCCAGAAACGCTGTGAAATTTTTGGAAAACGGCGATAAAGTCAAAGTCACTATTATGTTTCGTGGTCGCGAGATTACTCACCCGGAGTTGGGCAAAACCCTTTGCGATAGATTGGCCGAAGTAATTAAAGGCGTAGGCAAAGTTGAAAAAGAAGCTAAGGTTGAAGGCAGAAATATGACTATGATCTTAGCTCCTTCTAAAGAATAATTATGGATTGAGAGGAGGAAATAATTATGCCAAAAATTAAGACTCATAGAGGTGCTGCTAAAAGATTTTCCAAAACCGGCAGCGGTAAAATTAAAAGAAACCATGCTTTCACCAGCCATATTTTAGAGAAAAAATCTCCAAAAAGAAAACGCAACTTGCGCAAGAGTGCAATTATGTTTAAAGGTGATGCACAAAGAGTAACTAAGTTAATTCCATATAAATAATAGTTAGGAGGGCTAGAAATGGCTAGAGTAAAACGTGGTGTAACTACTCACCGCAGACATAAAAAAGTTTTGAAATTAGCGAAAGGCTACTATGGCAATCGCTCTAAAATCTATAGAGTTGCTAACCAAGCTGTAATGCGTGCTCAAATGTATGCATACGCTCACAGAAAATTAGTTAAAAGAGATTTCCGCAAATTGTGGATCGCTCGTATCAACGCTGCTTGCCGCATGAATGGTACAAGCTACAGCAAATTTATCAACGGTTTGAAAAATGCTAATGTAGAAATCAACCGCAAAATGTTGGCAGATTTAGCTGTTAATGACGCAAAAGCTTTCAGCGATTTGTGCCAATTATCCGCCAAACATTGCTCTGTAAACAAAGCTAACTAATTTATTACTCCGCAAGTATAGCGGAGTTTTTACATATTTTCTCTTTACAAATGAAGAGAAAGCTATTATAATAGTATAAAAGCAATGAAAAGGAGCCCGTATGATCGCTTAGAAGAGGGAATGAAAGCCGTGACTGGAAGCTTTCTGTAAGTGAGAGTGCAATTGGGAGTTCGCCTTGGAGCTGTGGCGGTGATATGTAGTCGCCAACGTAAGTCATGCGTTAAATGATTTAAGTGACTGCTTCGGCAGTAATTAGGGTGGTACCGCGAATATACCTTCGTCCCTTGTGGGGACGGAGGTTTTTTTATTTTGAAGGAGGTTTTAGGCTGTGCAAGAGGAATTAAAAAAGATTAAGCAAAAAGCCTTGGTTGCCATGGAAGAAACCAACAGCTTAGAAGGCTTAAATGAAATGAAAGTTAAGTTTTTAGGCAAAAAAGGTGAGCTCACCAGCATCTTAAAGGAAATGGGCAAGCTCTCAGCCGAAGAAAGACCGGTAGTCGGTCAGTTAGCTAACGAAATTCGTGACGATATCAATAAATATTTGGACGAAAAATCCGCATATATTAAAAAGCAAGCATTAAATGCTAAGTTAGCTTTAGAAAGTATTGATGTAACCTTGCCGGGCAAAGCATTGCCGGAGGGCACTAAGCATCCGCTGACTTTGGTGATGGACGATGCCAAGGAAATATTCACTGGCTTAGGCTTTGAAGTAGCAGAAGGACCGGAAGTAGAAAGCGATTATTACAATTTTGAAGCCTTGAATCTGCCCAAAGATCACCCTGCCAGAGATATGCAGGATACTTACTATATCAATAAGGATATCGTGTTAAGAACCCAAACTTCGGCTGTGCAGGTGCGCGCCATGGAAAAGAAAAACGGTGCTTTGCCGGTAAAAATGGTCTGCATGGGCAAGGTTTACCGCAAGGACGACGATGCTACTCATTCTCCGATGTTTCATCAAATCGAAGGATTAGTTGTCGATGAGCATATCACTATGGCTGATTTAAAAGGTATTTTGCTGGAGTTTATCCAGGAAATGTTCGGCGAAAAGGTCAGCCTGCGCTTGCGCCCCAGCTATTTCCCCTTTACCGAACCCAGCGTAGAGGTTGATATTTCCTGCGTTAACTGCGGCGGCAAAGGCTGCCGGGTTTGCTCCAATACCGGCTGGCTAGAGATTTTAGGCGCCGGTATGGTGCATCCCAATGTTTTGCGGGCCGGCGGTTATGATCCCCAAAAAGTAACCGGCTTTGCATTCGGTATGGGTGTTGAACGTATTGCTATGCTAAAATACGGCATTGATGATTTGCGCTTGATGTTTGAAAATGATTTGCGCTTCTTGCGTCAATTTTAGGAGGTAAAAGTATGCAAGTATCTTATAATTGGTTAAAAGAATATGTAGATATAGAGATAGATCCTTGGCAATTAGCCGAAGTATTGACCAAAAGCGGTGTAGCAGTCGAGCATGTTATTCCTTGCAATAAAGGAGTCAGCGATGTTTATGCGGCTAAAGTATTGACCTGTGAGCAGCATCCCGAATCAGACCATTTGCACCTCTGCACAGTTACCATCGGCGCTGAACCAATTCAGGTTGTCTGCGGTGCGCCTAATGTTGCCGCCGGCTTGGTAGTGCCTTTCGCTGTAGTGGGCGCTACATTGCCCGAGGGCGTAAAAATCAAAAAAGCCAAGCTGCGCGGTCAAGATTCCAACGGCATGATTTGTTCTGCCAAAGAATTGGGCATCGAGGTCGACAAAATTCCGCCGGAGCAAAAAGACGGCATAATCATTTTGCCGGAAGATACTCCGTTAGGCACGGATATTTGCGAGATTTTAGGCTTAAATGACTACATTTTGGAGCTGGATTTAACACCTAATCGTTCCGACTGCCTGAGCGCTTTAAATGTGGCTTATGAAGTAGGCGCTCTTTTGGGCAAAGAAGTGAGAGTGCCGGAATTAAAATACCAAACCAACAGCGAAAATATTCATGACTTGGCAAAAGTAGAGATTGTTGCTGATGACTTGTGCCATCGTTTTGTGGGCATGATGGTTAAAGGTGTCAAAATCGCTCCGTCACCGTTTTGGATGCAGCATTATCTGCAAGTAGCAGGCGTAAGACCTATTAATAACATCGTTGACGTTACCAACTACATCATGATGGAGTTGGGACAACCTTTGCATGCTTATGATTATCATGAATTAGCTGGACATAAAATTACTGTCAGAAGAGCTAACGAAGGCGAAATAATTCGCACCTTAGATTCGCAGGAAAGAAAATTAACCTCCGAAATACTCTTAATTTGCGATGATAATCGAGCTGTCGGCGTAGCCGGAGTCATGGGCGGCGAAAATACCGAGGTTACCGACAATACGGTCGATGTCTTTATTGAGGCTGCTTATTTCCAACCGGTTTCGGTCAGAAGAACTTCCTTAGCATTGGGCTTGCGCAGTGAAGCTTCCCTGCGTTTTGAAAAAAATATTGACATTTCCCGCACTCCTTATGCTTGCCAGAGAGCTGCTCAGCTGATGCAGCAATTAGCCGGCGGTGAGATTCTCTCCGGCATGATTGATGAATATCCTACTGTGCATGAGGAAGTAATCGCTCCGTTAAATCCGCAGAAAGTCGGCGAGGTTGTCGGCATTGAGATAGCCGAAACAGAAATCGACCGTATTTTGGCTAATCTGCATTTGGAAAAAGTTAAGAGCGAAAAGGGTGTAAATTATTATAAAGTGCCTTCCTGGCGACCGGATATCACCATTGCCGAGGACTTGATTGAAGAAGTAGCCCGTATTTACGGCTATGACAATATTCCTACCACTTTGCCGGGAGGAGCAGCCAGCCGCGGAGGAGTTACTCCAGCCCAAAAAATGCGTGCGCAGATCACTGATAAAATGATGGCATTGGGCTTAAATGAGATTATTACCTACAGCTTTATCAATAAAAATAACGATGATAAGCTGCGCATGAAAGAGGACGATCCTCGTCGCAAGAGCATAGCTGTGATGAATCCTTTGAGCGAAGATCAGGGGCATATGCGCACCAGTATTTTGCCCGGCATGCTCAATGTCTTAGCCAACAATATCAACCACCGCAATGAAAATTTAGCTTTTTTTGAGATTGGCAAAGTTTTTTGGCTGGACGGCGAATTAAACAGCACCGACTTAGCTATTGAAAGATACAATTTAGGCGTAGTGCTTCGCGGCAAAACTGTTTCTAACTGGAATAGCACTGCCAGCGAGTATGATTTTTATTATCTTAAATCTTTGATGGAAGAGATGTTTGACGTCTTTAGATTAGAACAGCGGGTTTATGTGCCTTGCAAGGACAATCCGACTTATCATCCCGGCAGAACAGCGGAAATTTACATTTCCAGCAAGAAAGTGGGCGTCATCGGCGAGCTGCATCCAGAGGTAGTAGAAAACTACGGTATGAAATCACGGATTTATGCCGGAGAAATCGATATTGAAGAATTATTTGCCTTAGGCTGCGGACGCTTAAGCGTCAGCCGTTTGCCAAAATTCCCCTCTACCGGCAGAGATATGGCAGTGGTAGTCGATAAAGATGTGCCGGCAGTAGAGCTGCTGGAAGTAATTAAGGCTAACGGCAGTGCGCTTTTGCAGGATGCACAGATTTTTGACGTTTACCAAGGTGAACAAATAGCCGAAGGCAAGAAGAGTTTGGCCTTTAAGCTAACTTTTCAAGCTGAGGACCGTACCTTAACTGATGGTGAAGTAAACGAAGTTTACGATAAAATTTTAAATAAATTGGCTGAAAAGTTTCAGGCTCATCTGCGGGCATAATAAAAACCGACAGTTTTTTAACTGTCGGTTTTTTTAATAAATTATAATCGGCTGACCGAAACTATAAAGGGTTTCATTTAAAAGAGCTAAGCTGTAAATTTGATTTTTTAAGAAATATTCAATAATTAAATCGCTGATGGTAGCGTGAGATAAAGCATAACCTGCTCGGCGCAAAAGATCTTGGGCTGTGCTGAAATCAAGCTCAAGAGCAAATGATAAAGCTATAGCAGTGTTACGACTGGGCTGGTAAGCAATATTATTGCGCAGTTTAGAGAAAACCTTGCGGTCTAAATGAGCGCGCTTGTAAATATCGATTTCTTTTTTCTCTTGTTCGTGGATAATAGACAGTACTTTTTGCGAAAAAGTTGAATCCCTTTCTTGAAAAAGCAGTTTAAGATCATTCTGCATAGAAAGAGAATCAATATTATAAGGCAAAGCGTCTTCAAAAACGAAATGCTCATTTAAATCTTTAAAGTCATCAAAAAAGTCGCTGGCAAATTCATAAAAATACTCATCAATACTCAGCCAAGAGAAGCTCACTTCAGGAGGCTCTTGATATATTAATGCTTGCTCGCGTAAAAAAGATGGTTCAGAAGCATAGTTATCCAACAAAAGAATCCCTCCTTAAATAATATGCTTTATTATAACATAATATACAAAAAATGTCAACTGCTTTAGGAAAAATTTGTCTATTTTTTAGCCTTTTTGGTTATTTATGTAAAAAAAACAGTAATATCATATGGAAAAAATTATTATTTCCTCTAAAATCTACATAGGATAATTCTAAAATGCTCAGGCATAATATAGACATAGTCAGTAAGGAGGTGAAACAAATGTCCAGAAACAGTTCTAATAAACCAGCAGCTCCTAATGCTTATGGCTTCTTAAACAATTTCAAATATGAAGTAGCCAACGAATTAGGTATGAACAACTACCAAAACATTGACAAAGGTCAATTAACCTCTCGTGAAAACGGTTATGTAGGCGGCTACATGGTTAAAAAAATGATTCAGTACGCTGAGCAAAACATGCCTAACCAAAGCATGAGCAGCGCTGCAAATTATCAGTCTAAGTAAGATATGTGCTGAAAAAAACAGAGGATACACCCATGATTCTTTCATCGGAGTATCCTCTTGTTTGTTATTCGTCAATTTCTTCATCGTTATTGGCTGCATCAGTATCCGAATCCAGCTCAAAAAAGAAACAGATTTGTTTATCCGGCAGATTGTATACGCCAAATTTCTGGTTGTGCAGATTCATAATTGCCTTAACAATAGCTAAGCCTAAACCGAAGTTTTGCCCGTCATTGCTTCTGGCTTTATCTAAACGATGGAAGCTGATAAAAATATCCTCCAATTCTTCATTGCTTAAAGGCTTATCAACGGAGTTAGTAATGCTGAAACGATATTTATTCTCTGCAACATTTTTGCTTTCAATTGCTATTTCCCCGCCGTCGGGGCAATATTTCAAGGCATTTTCAATAAGATTGTGCAAAACCTGCAAAATTTTGTTGTAATCCCCGTAAACTAAATGCTCCTCGGGATCATTGCTGTTAAAGGTCAAGCTTATATTTTTGCTTTCCGATAAAATGCGGCTGTTATTTATAATATCGCCGATAGCATCATCAATGGGGAACAAAGATACCTCTAAGGTGCCGACTCCGCCTTCCAATTTGGATAACTGCAAAAGCTGTGTAACTAAATTGGTCATGCGCTGATCTTCTTTTAAAATAATATTGCAGGTTTCTTGAACTGCTTTATTTTGCGGATTTTTCTCGGCTAAATCTTCAGTATACGCTCTTATTAAAGTTAAAGGAGTCTTAAAATCATGAGAAACACTGGCGATAAAATCCCGGCGCATGGAATTAGTTTTGGTTTCTCGTTCTAAATCTTTTTGCAGAAGCTGCTGATTGAGCTTAATTTCTTCAATATAATTTTGCAGATTCTGTGACATAATATTGATCGATTCACTTAAGGTTTGCAGTTCATCACCGGTATTGATATTGCAGGGAAGAGTAAAATCCATTTGACTGATTCTCCTCGCTGTAGAGTCAATAGCCTGAATAGGACGAGTAAATCGTTTGGTTTGAAAATAAGTGGCAATGATCAATAACAGTGAGGTTACACAAGCCAAAATTACATAGTATTGCGTAGCCAGCTGAGTGGCTAAGGTTATTTGCTCTCTGGGCGTACTTAAAAAAAGATATGCACCATTGGGTAATTGACTATACAAATCAATTGTATTTTGGGAACGATTATCATCACCTGAGATAATTAGCGGACTTGATTGTATATCCTCAGTAAAAGCTCCGGCCGCTTTAGCTCGATCCAGCCAAAACACAGGGTCAAATTCCGGCTTCAGATAATCAAAGATAGGGGAATTTTGCTTATTATACCAGTCATTATAGCGGCTGTTAACAATAATTTGGCTAATACTGCCGTCGCTTTCAATGGTAAAAAGCATCGCATTGATATTCCTTTTTTCCAAATCATACAAGACATCACTGATAGGCTGCAAAGCATCCTCAACATTTTCGTTTTGAGTTAGGGCAGCAGTAAAGGACTGGTAGGTTTGCTTGAGCTCTGCTGTTTTGTTGTGCAGATAATAGCGTTCCATCAGCTGTGAACCAAACAGCACCGTGGTTATAATAGCTGCCAGCATTATAAAGATAGTTGAAAAGAATAGCTTTTTTGCAATAGTGTGGGTTTTAAACATAAATCAGACCTCTAATTTATAGCCTATTTTACGTACAGTTTTAATTTTTCGCCAAAATCGCCTAATTTTGCTCTCAAACATTTGATATGGCTGTCAACAGTGCGGGTATCGCCGTAATAATCCATGCCCCAAACAGCATTAAGAATTTGCTCACGGCTTAAAGCGATATTGGGATTGTTAACTAAGTAGTAGAGCAGATCAAACTCTTTAGGCGTAGTGATGACTCGTTTGCCTTGATAATAAATCAGCCTTTGGCGGTTGTCAATGGAAAAATCCTCAAACTCAACGGTGTTTTCCAAAAACATGTCGCAGCGTTTTAAAAGGGACCGAATGCGGGCAATCAAAATATTTGGGCTGAAGGGCTTGGAAATATATTCATCAGCTCCGCAGTTAAATCCCCGCAGTTCATCGGTTTCGGTATCTCTGGCAGTCAAAATGACAATTGGAACTTTGGAGGATTTTCTGATATCCAAGCAGACTTCAAAGCCGTTTACTTTAGGCAGCATCAAATCCAGCACCACCAAATCATATTCACTGTCAGCAAAAAGTGCCAAAGCTTCTTCGCCGTCTTTGGCTTCTACAACTGTAAAGTTTTCTTCTTTCAGATAATTTGC
>CALXSY010000012.1 GCA_944391285.1 uncultured Clostridia bacterium | reverse complement strand
TCAATTTTCAAAGATCCCGCTGTTCGTGACAGCTTTATTATATTACCACTTTTTCGCTCCCTTGTCAATACCTTTTTGCTAGTTTTTAATATTTTTTTCTATCCTAAAGGAGAAATTTTGGTAATACTTATTATACGTGATATTTTTGTCTTTGTCAATAGCAATTCTGCTTTTTCTTTACTTTTCTTCTATATTAATCATGTCGTCTTTAAAACTCACTCTCGCCTTTTCCAAGCGCAAATACTCTCCTATTGCTCTTACATGTTTATGCAATAACTCTTTATTGTGTCCGCAGCAAATTATAAATTTATCTTTATTTACAACCTTTATTTCCAATTCATCATTGATATATATTTTAAAACCGTCATCCTGCTTTTTCTTATAGCCCTCCTTCAACAAATATTCCTCTAAATTTTCACTCTTGCTTTTGCGTTTAATTGTCACCAATTCCAACTCATCCAGCTTGATTTCCTCCCGCGGATTCAGCCGCTTGACATCAAGAGTACAGTATTCCTCTAACAATAAATTTTCATCACTTCTTTTGGCTATGCCATAAATAGTTATCAGCCACTGACTCATCCTGCGATCCAATATCACCAGCGCAACAACACCATGAATTCTATTATCTACACTCTTGCTCCACAATAACCTCTTTTGCTGAACGAGCAATGTGTCCATTTTCAACTTAATGTCAACAATTTTCTCACTGCTGTCAAAATATTTCTTGCGCATTTCGCTGCTCAAATGGCTGACCAACTCTTGAATATCTCCGGCATTCCAAATGTTATGCAAATAATCCAGCATCTCCTGGATATTGGAACACATTTTATCCAAGAAGGCAATTTTGCCGCTATGGCGCACCGCAGAGAAATAATTCTTGCCTACTTCATTTTGCTGTAAATTCATCGGTGTAATCATCTGTAACATAAATCTCATCCCTTTTTTCTTTGATACTTCTATTTTAACAGATTATGAGTATCAAAAAAGGGACTCATAACTTTTTTCGACAAATTTTTTGCAAAAAAACAGCACCTTTCCGGTGCTGTTTGTCTCACATGCTTTATTCTACTTCATCATATTCCTCTTGAGTAATTTCTTCTCTTCTGATATTTGCGCCTAAAGCTCGGAATTTTTCCAACAAATTTTCGTATCCGCGGTCAATATGATGTACTCCGTAGATCTCTGTTTCACCCTCAGCCACCAATCCGGCAATAATCAACCCGGCTCCGGCTCTTAAATCCGTTGCCATCACCTTGGCTCCATAAAGCTTCGGCACTCCTTTGACTTTAGCTACATTGCCTTCAATAGTGATGTCGGCGCCCATTCTTTTCAGCTGCTGGGCATGCATCAGGCGGTTTTCAAAAATAGTTTCGGTGATATGGCATTCCCCTTCTGCTATGCTCATCAAACTCATAAAAGGCGACTGCATATCGGTAGGAAATCCCGGATAAGGCAGAGTTTTAATATCAGCCGCCTTAAGCTTCTGCGGTCCTATTACCCGCAGATTGCCGTCTTCATCTCTGACCTCGGCTCCTGCTTCCTGAAGTTTGGCGATAACCGGTTTAATATGGTCGGCAATCACATTCTTCAAAAGCACGTTGCCGCCGCAGACTGCTGCCGCAATCATATAGCTGCCGGCTTCGATTCTGTCGGGAATAATGGCATGGCGCACCATTTGCTTGCCTAAACGCTCCACGCCTTCTATTTTAATCATATTAGTGCCGGCACCGCGAATATTGGCGCCCAAATGGTTCAAAAAGTTCGCCAAATCGACAATTTCCGGCTCTTCGGCTACGTTTTCAATAATCGTTGTCCCTTCAGCCATTGCCGCCGCCATCATTATATGCTCGGTAGCACCTACGCTGGGAAAGTCCAGATAAATTTTATTGCCCTTAAATCGTCCTTCGAGTTTCGCTTCAATATAATTATCCTTAATCTCGATCTCCGCCCCCAAAGCCCTCAAGCCTTTGATATGTAAATCAATCGGACGTGAACCAATCTTGCAGCCGCCGGGAGCAGACACTTGAGCCCTGCCTTTTTTCGCCAAAAGTGGACCTAAGATCAATATACTGGCACGCATTTTTTGAATATATTCATATGGAGCTACATAAGTATTGATACTGCGGGGATCGATAGTTAAAACATCGTCCTTAAACTCAACCTTTGCTCCCAAAGAAGTCAAAACTTCATTAATAGTGTCCACATCGGACAAATGGGGCACTGAATTTATCTCACAAATATTATCCGCCAAAATAGTCGCCGCAATGGCCGGCAGGACAGCATTTTTACCGCCGCTGATGGTTACTTCTCCTTTAAGTGGATTTCCTCCTGTTACTATCAATTTATCCAACTTTTTCCTTAGCTCTTTTCAGAGCTTCAGGAGCCACCTCCTCTAAGCTGAATTATCTATATCTTACTTTGTATACACTTTTATTTATATCAAGACAGTCTTTTTTATATTTTACACGATTATTGATATGCGGTCAATGGCTAAAGTCTATTTTTTATTATTTCTAATGATAAGTCTTTCTTAGTATGTCTGATAAATAAGCGGCGCTGCCAGATAAATATCACACCGGTTTTCCCGGTTGCGGATAACCATATTAAAATTCAGCTCTTCCTCCGCTACCGTCAGCCCTTTGCCCAGTTTGGGAGAGAAAAACACCCCTTCCATACCGTCAGAGCTTTGGTGAACCTGCCCCTGCCCATGCAATATTTCCGCTGCCTGTGCAATAATTTTCTTTTGCTCAAGCCCGCTCATTTCTTCATATGCTTGCGCCAGCACGGTTATGCCTATTATTTCGCCCGAACCCCAGCTGTCGGCATATTTTTGCCAAAAACTGCGGTAATATTCCGCCGTCAGCTCGCTTTGGGTAATCAACTGCAAGCTTATGCTCGGCTTCTTGCTGTCGCTTATTACTATTTTAAGCTCATCGCTGCCTATTTTAAGCAAATTATTGCCCGCCTTAAGCTCTGCGCCCAGCAATCTCTCCAAAAGCTTGATATTTTGCCTGCTGCCTGCCTTTATCCAGCCGGAAACCACAAAGCCCTCCGTTTTTACATTTATCTCATTTGCCGCTTTAAGCAATTCAGCGGTCGTATTAACCGCAGGAGCGCATAAACCTTCGCTGATAATCAGCATCATTGCCAAAGCCTTTTTGATGTTTTTTATTTTTTCCACCTTTATCACCTCAAAGACAGCTTAGCCAAATTGTAAGAATTTTATACACTTAAAGTTCTCCTACTTTTCTTTTTTTTCCTTTTCGGTTATAATAAGGCTAATAAACAAATTGGAGGTTCGCCATGAAAAAATTTCTCCTGCTTTTCCTTTCCCTTATCTTGCTAATCGGCATTTTAAGCGGAGTATATATCTCTCAGCAAAATAAAGCAAACACTACCATTGCCCTTATCCCCTTAGACTCCCGTCCCTGCAATACCCAATACCCCCAAACTCTGGCTCAAATGGCTGGTATGCGCCTTCTCTTGCCCGCTGAGGAGCTGCTCGATGATTTTCTCACTCCCGCCGACCGAGAAGGCTTATGGCAATGGTTAGAAAAAACTGCTCCCAAATGCGACCGCATCATCATTTGCACCAATGAGCTTTTGCAGGGAGGTTTGATTAATTCCCGCAACAGCGATTCTTATGCCAATCTCCAAAATGATTTGCTGCGCTTAAAGGAGTTTTGCCAAAATCACCCTGAGCAAAAGATCACCATTTTAACTATTCTTCCCCGTCTTCTGCCCAGCCAGTATGACAGCGCGTTGTCAGGCTACATGAACGAGCTCAGCCAATACGGCAGATTGTGGGATCAGGCTGATTTAAATTCTGCACCTTTGCCGGAAAGCTCGGTGCCGGCAGAAGTGTTGGAAAAGTACCGCCAAGTATTCCTGCAAAGCGGCGAACTGCTGGCAGAGCTCCAGCAAATGGCTGCTGCTGGACTTTGCGAAGTAGTAGTCGGGCAAGATGATGGCGAGGAGTACTGCCCGTCCAACATTTTAAAACGGCAGATTTCATCTAATCCAACCGAAAATCTAACCTTCATTCACGGCGCCGATGAGTTGACTATGCTGATTTTAGCTTCCTTTGTCGATTTGCCGCCGGCAGAAGTGCAAATTATCATTGACGACGAAAGCGCTTGGAGCAAATATTTCCCCTATGAAGCCGCTGATCTTGCAACAATTTTAAAGGAAAAGTTAGCTTTAGCCAATGTGACCGTCTCCGCTGATGCGCAGGATATAATTTTTATCCATGCTGATAGTTTGTCAAGCGAAACCGCCGCCCGATTTATTGCCAATGACAGCTCTGCCTACCGCGGATTGGCTGATATTGCTTACACCAACAAAGGGGACAAAGCCTTAGCCGATGATCTGCTGTCCCCTGCCAACACTCTGCATGCTTACAGCGGCTGGAATACTGCCGGCAACACCTTAGGCACCGTCATCGCCCATTACCGCTTAAGCCAAGCCTTCCCTCAGACCAAACAAGCCGCCCAAGCCGCAGTGGAATTTAAGGTCATTCGCTTAAGCGAAGATTTGGTTTATCAAGCCCTTATCTCTAACGATTTGCGGCTTTCCTTGGCTAATCAAAAGCTGATGAATTCCTCCACCACCGCCTTCACCGCTGATATCGAGCAAATTGAATCTCTTTTAACGGAGCGTTTTGCCCCCTATAAAGTCCAGCTGGAAGAATTATTCACCGCCACCCAGGAAATTCTCCCTCAAGTCAAGGTCGATGTTACTTCCGCCGAAATCAATCTTTCCTTCCCTTGGAACAGAGCCTTTGAAGTCAAGTGCGAAAGCAAATTTAAATTATCCTACTAACGCCAAAAGAGGAGCTGAATTGCAGCTCCTCTTTTTTATGCTTATTCGTATTTATTGCCCTCGCTGTCATAATAAACGACATTGATGTTGTAGTCTTTGCTCGGTGCTTCGCTGAAGATAATATTCATATCCTTAGTATCATAGCGCTGCGGTTCCTGCTCCTCACCGTCAAAAGTATAAGTCACTTCGGCGTATTCGCTCTGAGCGCCGTTAAACCAGATGAGGTTGTACCATTTATCGCCTATCATACTGCCGGCGATAATGATTTTTTCCGGTTTTCTCACCGTAGTTGTCTGCAAACTGTAGTTTTTCTCGCCCTCCGGTGCAAACACGGCAATTGCAATTTCCTTATCGCTGTATGCTCCGCTTACGATATAACCCTCAAGCTCTGTTTCCGTTTGAATCTGCCACTCGCCGCCTTTAGCTTCCCCTAATAACGCCTCTCTGCCGGCTACCGTGTCGCCTTTAGGCTCGGTAAAATATTGATATCCCAAAAATGCTGCAATTAAAACGGCGATAATGATTATGCCTATCAATATAGCTTTTTTCATTTTCAAAGCCTCCTCATAAGCATTTAAACAAAAAAAGAGCCTTTGCCGCAGCAAAAGCTCTGATAACACAAAGATTAACGTTTGGAGAACTGCGGTGCACGACGAGCAGCTTTCAAGCCGTATTTCTTTCTTTCTTTCATTCTTTGATCGCGGGTCATGAAACCGGCGCGTTTTAAAACAGGGCGTAATTCAGGCTCCATTTTAACTAATGCTCTGGAGATGCCTAAACGAACTGCACCGGCTTGACCGGTGGTGCCGCCGCCTTCAACCTTAGCAATAACATCTAAACGAGATTCGTTTTGAGTTAAAACCAATGGTTGTTTAACGATCATCTCTAAAGTTTTTTTGCCGAAATAAGCGTCTACTTTTTTGCCGTTGATTACAATTTCGCCGTTACCGGGTACCAATCTAACTCTGGCTACCGAGGATTTACGACGGCCTGTACCGTAATATTGAATCTGTGCCATTTTTTTAATCCTCCTTAACCTTCGATTACATAAACTTCCGGTTTTTGAGCTTGATGCTCATGCTCGCTGCCGGCGTAAACGTTTAATTTTCTGTACATTGCACGACCTAAACGGTTGTGAGGAAGCATGCCTTTGATAGCTTCTTCCATAGCTTTTTCCGGTTTTTCAGCCATGATAGTTCTGTAAGGAATGCTTTTCAATCCGCCGGGATGACGGCTGTGATGACGGTAAAGTTTGTTGTCCAATTTATTACCGGTTAAAACAGCATCTTTAGCATTGATAACAATTACATAATCTCCGCAGTCAACATTGGGAGTATAAGTTGGTTTGTGTTTTCCTCTTAAAATACTTGCAGCAGCAGTAGCAACACGACCGAGCGGTTTGCCTGTGGCGTCAATAACATACCATTTTCTTTCAACCTCGGTTGGTTTCGCCATATATGTGGTACGCATCGGATTCCCTCCTTAGGAATTAAAAAAGATAAATTTTTATATATAGCTGAATCCGGGGCTCTGGATCAGACTAATAGCATATAAACTCATGCTTAAATATTTTACACGTTTTCCGGAAACTTGTCAAGGGATATTTTTCATTTTTTTAAACTTTTTTCTCAATAATAAACTTCCATCAGCCATAAACCTTTAGCCGGTGCTGTTTTGCCCAATAATGCCCGTTCCCCTTTTTGAAAAGCTTCGCTGAGACATTCTAAAGGCAGGCGATTATTACCGATCTCCAATATCGTTCCGACCATAATCCGCACCATGTTGCGCAAAAAGCCGTTGCCGTAAAAATCGAAAATCCACCAATCACCATTTCTGCTCAATTCAGCTTTATAAACAGTGCGCTCATGGGTCAAAACCTCACTGCCCGAAGCACAAAAGGCGCGGAAATCATGCGTGCCTTCCAACAGCTTGCAAGACCGGTGCACCTTTTCCTCCTCTAACGGATAAGGCATCTGATAAAAATAATTGCGCCCGATTACTCTGGGAATAGGGCTTTGGTAAACATTATAGCGGTAATGCTTGCCTTTGGCGTCTTTTTGAGCGTGAAAATTATCAGCGGCAATCTCTACTTTAGTTATAGCAATATCCTCCGGCAGGCGAACATTAATAGCTTTGAGCATTTTATCCGGAGCAATCTCCGTTTCCGCCCGCATGCTTGCCACCTGTGCCAAGGCGTGCACGCCGCTGTCGGTGCGTCCGGCACCGGTAATTTTAGTTTCCGTGCCGAACAAATCGCTCAACGCCCCTTCTATGGTTTCCTGCACCGTCACCGAATCAGCCCGGCGCTGCTTCTGCCAGCCCTCATAATTTGTTCCGTCATAGGAAATGGTCAGCTTGTAAGTATTCATGCTTCACCTCAAAATAAAACTCTGGTAGCGATCGCTGCCAAAAGCAATATTACAGCCATGCCAAAGGCACCGTAATCCTTGCCGGCAAAGTGCAGTTCCTTTAAACGGGTGCGTCCTTCGCCGCCGTGATAACCGCGGGCTTCCATTGCTGTGGCTAAATCCTCCGCTCTCTTTAAGGCGCTCAAAAATAACGGCACCAAAATAGGAATTAAGGCATTAACTCGTTTGATTAGATTGCCCGACTCAAAATCTGCGCCGCGAGCAGCTTGTGCCTTCATGATCTTATCTGTTTCCTCGATCAAAGTGGGAATAAAGCGCAGAGCGATAGTCATCATCATCGCCAGCTCATGAGCCGGTACACCGATAACTTTAAAGGGATTGAGCATTTTTTCGATGCCTTCGGTCAAGACAATAGGTGTTGTCGTCAAGGTCAAAAGAGAGGTGATGCTCACCAATAAAACCAAGCGAGTGCCCATAAATAAAGCTTGTATTAAGCCTTCTTTGGTAACGTGCAAAAATTTCCACTGCCAAATGATTTCGCCCGGCGTCATCAAAGCCTGCAAAATAACCGTTAGGATAATAATTAAAAGCAAAGGCTTAATGCCCTTTAAAAAATATTTCAGCGGAATCCGGCTTAACAAAATCATGCCTACAGCGCTGATGACCATCAGCCAGTAACCCACCATATTATTAATCACAAAAAGAGAAATCATGAAAAAGAGCACGCCGTTGATTTTGCTGCGGGGGTCTAAACGGTGCAATAGAGAATTGCCCGGCAGATACTGTCCGATAGTCACATCTCTAAGCATGATTGTTCCCCCCCTTTCTCGCCCGCCAAGCCTTTAAGATTTCTTCTTTGGCAGCGTCTAATTCAACAATATCCGTCCGCACTGCCCAGCCTTCCTTTTGCAGGCGTTTGAGTATTTGCGTCACTTGCGGTATGCCTAAGCCCAAGCTTATTAACTCTTCATCATGGGCAAATATCTCTCTAGGCGTTCCCTCCAGATACTTTTCGCCTTTATTCATCACGATAATGCGATCGGCAAAGCGCGCCACATCGTCCATGCTGTGGGAAACCAGAATAATAGTGATGCCCAGCTCCTTTTGCATTTGCTGCACCTGCGCCAATATTTCCTCCCGCCCTTGAGGGTCTAAGCCGGCAGTAGGCTCATCTAAAATCAAATATTTCGGCTTCATCGCCAAAACTCCCGCGATAGCAACTCTTCTTTTTTGTCCGCCGGATAAATCAAAAGGTGACTCTTCCGCGTATTTCAAGGGCAGCCCTACTTTTTTCATCGCGTCCTTTGCCAGCTTTTTGGCTTCTTCTTCGTTAAAGCCTAAATTTTTCGGACCGAAGCAAATATCTTTCAGCACCGTTTCTTCAAAGAGCTGATGCTCCGGATACTGAAAAACCATGCCCACTTGCAGGCGCAGTTTTTTGCGGATATCCTTTGGCGTTTCTTTGTTATTAATATCCACGCCGTCGATTAAAATCTGTCCTTCGCTAGGCTCCATCAAGCCGCACAAAAGCTGTACCAAGGTGGATTTGCCGCTGCCGGTATGCCCGATGATGCCGACAAATTCCCCTTCGTCGATGGTTAAATCAACTCCCTTTAACGCCACGCTGGCATTAGGGGTATTGGGGCTATAAGTATATTCCACATTCTTCACTTCTAACGGCATAGGCTCACCACCAATTCTTCGATCGTCAGTATATCGCCGTCAATACCTGTTTCCGCACCTATTGCCTGAGCTAACTCGGTCACTACCGGCACGTCTAAATGCAGTGCTTTTAATCGCTCTACCTGGCGGAATACTTCTTTAGGAGTGCCCATAAAGGCTATTTTGCCCTTATCCATTACTACCACCCTATCGGCTAAAACCGCTTCCTCCATAAAGTGGGTGATATTGATAATGGTTATGTTTTCCTCTTTATTAAGCTTTTGCATAGTCTGGATAACCTCTGAGCGTCCGTGAGGGTCCAGCATAGCTGTAGGCTCGTCAAAAACGATGTATTGGGGACGCATGGCGATAATACCGGCAATAGCTACCCTTTGCTTTTGTCCGCCAGATAAAAGGTGAGGCGCTTTTTCCTTAAATTCGCTCATGCCGACAGTTGCTAAAGCTTCGTCCACCCTTTGGCGAATCAGCTTGGGCTCCAGTCCCAGATTTTCCACGCCAAAGGCACAATCCTCCTCCACGGTCGTCGCCACCAATTGATTGTCCGGATTTTGAAAAACCATGCCGACCGTTTGACGGATTTGCCAAAGCTTGCTTTCGTCCTTAGTATCCATCCCCTCAACTATTACCCGTCCCGCAGTTGGCAGTAAAAGGGCATTTAAATGCTTCGCCAGCGTGGATTTGCCGCAGCCGTTTTGTCCCAAAATCGCCAGATGCTCGCCTTTATGTATTTCCAAAGAAATGTTGTCTACCGCAACATTTTTTCCTTGTTCGCTGGAGTAAGTGTGAGTTAAATTTTCCAGTTGAATCATCGTTTCACTCCCCTGCCTTAAATATAAAAAAGCCCCTGATATCTCAGAGGCTCTAAAAATATCGCACTAATCCGCTCTTCTTTCATCCAGACTATACTGTCGGTATCGGAATCGCACCGATTCAGCCCTAAGGCTCGCGGACTTATCATCAGACACACCGCCGGTCGGGATTTACACCCTGCCCTGAAGATCACTTTTTATTTTATCATCAAAAAAAAGAGATGTCAATATCTATTTTATGTACGAAAAAGAGCCGCCGGAGGGCAGCCCTTAATCTATATTAAACTAACTCAACGATTGCCATCGGAGTACCATCGCCGCGGCGATAGCCGGCTTTGATAACACGGGTATAACCACCCTGACGTTCTTTATAGCCGGGGGCAATTTCTTTAAACAGTTTATTAGCAACTGCTTCGTCGGTTAAATAGGCCAAAGCCTGACGATAAGCGCTCAAATCGCCTTGTTTGCCTAAAGTAATCATTTTTTCAACAACACGACGAACTTCTTTGGCTTTAGCTTCGGTAGTTTCGATTTTGCCGTATTTCAGCACAGAAGTGGTCATATTGCGCAATAAGGCACGACGCTGTGCGCTGTTGCGTCCTAGTGATCTCATTTGGCTTCCCCCTCTTTATGATTCTTATTCTTCATTACTCCGCAATGCTAAGCCCAGGCTTTCCATCTTATGCTGTACTTCTTCCAAGGATTTCTTGCCTAAGTTACGCACTTTCATCATGTCATCCTCAGAACGCTGGGTTAATTCATATACGGTATTGATGCCGGCACGTTTCAGGCAGTTGTAAGAACGAACCGAAAGATCCAATTCCTCGATCGTCATATCTAAGATCTTATCTTTCTCTTCTTCCTCTTTTTCTACCATGATCGAAACATGATCCATGCCTTCGGCTAAGCCGATAAAGAGTTTTAAATGGTCGCTCATAATCCGAGCTGCCAAACTCAAGGCATCTTCCGGTTTAATGCTGCCATTGCTCCAAAGCTCAATAGTCAGCTTGTCATAGTCTGTACGATGACCGACTCTGGTATCCTCCAAATAGAAGTTTACCTTGTGAATCGGTGTGTAAATCGAGTCCACGGGAATGGTGCCGATGGGCTGATCCTCTTTTTTATTTTTATCAGCGGATACATATCCTCTTCCCCGCTCAACGACCATTTCGATATATAAGCGGCTGTTGTCGTCCAAAGTAGCAATATGCAAATCACCGTTTAAGATTTCAACCGCTTCGGTAGTTTGAATATCGCTGGCTTTAATTTCGCCGGCCTCTGATTTATCAATGATGATAGTCTGCGGCTCGTCGCTGTCAGACTTCAAAGCTAAAGATTTGATGTTAAGAATTATATCCGCGACATCTTCAACGACCCCTGGGACAGTAGAGAATTCATGCAAAACACCATCGATTTTAATGGACGTCACAGCACTGCCGGGCAATGATGAAAGCAGAATCCGTCTCAAAGAATTTCCCAAGGTAGTTCCATATCCTTTTTCTAACGGTTCGACGACAAATTTGCCGTATCTGCAATCTTCACTGGAAGCAACACATTCTATTTTGGGCTTTTCAATTTCTATCATTAGTTTAACCCTCCTACTATACCCTCACACCAGAACAAATATCTACAAGCTATTACTTGGAGTACAACTCAACGATCATTTGCTCGTCTACAGGAATATCGATATCCTCTTTTGTAGGTTGTTTTACAACTGTAGCGGAAAGATTAGCAACATCTAATTCTAACCATGCCGGCGGCTTTTTAGCGCCGAGGTTGTCTACGATAGTTTTAATTACAGCAGAAGACTTGCTGGATTCTTTTAATTGAATTACATCGCCTGCTTTTAATTGCATGGACGGAATGTTAGCCTTCTTGCCGTTTAAGGTAAAGTGGTTGTGACGGATAAATTGTCTTGCTTGTGCTCTGGAATCAGCAAAGCCCAAACGATAAACAACATTGTCAAAACGACCTTCCAAAAGTACCAATAAGTTTTCACCGGTTACGCCGCCTTTGCGCTCTGCCTCGGCAAAGTAGGTGCGGAACGGTTTTTCGTTAACGCCATAAATGCGTTTTGCTTTTTGTTTTTCACGCAGCTGTAAGCCGTATTCGCTTAATTTTGCTCTGCGTTGACCATGCTGACCGGGAGCATAGCCTCTTTTTTCAAATGCACATTTGCTGTAGCAACGATCGCCTTTTAAGAAAAGCTTCACGCCTTCTCTACGGCACAATCTGCAAACTGGACCTGTATATCTAGCCAACTTTTCTCTCCTCCTATACTCTTCTGCGTTTCGGTGGACGGCAACCATTATGCGGAATCGGAGTTACGTCTTTGATCATGCTAACTTCCAAACCAGCTGCCTGCAAAGCACGGATAGCCGCTTCACGGCCGGCACCAGGACCTTTTACGTAACACTCGATCTCACGCAAGCCATGATCCATTGCAGCTTTAGCTGCAGTGTCAGCTGCAATCTGCGCTGCAAACGGGGTGCTTTTTCTGGAGCCTCTGAAACCCATCCCACCGGAGGAAGCCCAAGAGATTGCATTGCCGTTTACATCGGTGATGGTTACGATAGTATTATTGAAGGTGGACTGAATATGAGCCACACCTTTGTCAATATTTTTACGCTCTTTACGTTTTACACGAGTAGTAGCCTTTGATTTTGGTTTAGCCAATTATATTCACCCCTTATTTCTTGCGTTTAGCGCCGACAGCTTTAATCTTGCCCTTACGAGTACGAGCATTGGTTTTGGTACGCTGTCCTCTAACCGGCAAACTCTTACGATGTCTTACACCGCGGTAGCAGCCAATTTCGGTCAAACGCTTAATATTCAAAGAAACCTCACGGCGCAAATCACCTTCGGTTTTGTATTTAGCAACTTGCTCTCTGAGTCTAGCTACTTCATCATCTGTTAAATCACGAACACGGGTGTCCGGATTAACATTAGCTTCCGCTACAATTTTCTCAGCAGTTGGTCTGCCGATACCATAGATGTAGGTTAAGCCTATGACAACACGCTTTTCTCTAGGTAAATCGATACCCACTATTCTTGCCATTAATTAATTGCACCTCCTACGAGAAGCTTCTGTCTTCTGATCTTATTAGCCTTGTTTTTGTTTATGCTTAGGATTTTCGCAAATAACCATTACGGCACCTTTGCGTTTAATAACCTTGCATTTCTCACAGATAGGCTTTACAGATGCTCTAACTTTCATGGTTATACCATCCTTTCATTACTTAAATCTATAAGTGATCCGCCCTCTGGTCAAATCATATGGTGATAATTCAACCGTTACTTTATCTCCGGGCAAAATTTTGATGAAGTTCATGCGGATTTTGCCGGAAACATGGGCTAGCACTTTATGTCCATTTTCCAACTCGACATTAAACATCGCATTTGGCAATGGCTCTATTACAGTACCTTCAACCTCAATAACGTCCTTGGACATTTTCTACCCCTCCAAAACAATTCTGCTCTGTTATAGCTCAGTTAAAATTATCGGCCCTTCCTCAGTCACTGCTACAGAGTGTTCAAAATGAGCGGATAACTGACCGTCATCGGTAACGGTAGTCCAGTCATCCTCCAATACACTGACTTCGTAAGTACCCACGTTCACCATAGGCTCAATGGCCAAACAATAACCAGCTTTCAAACGAGGCCCGTGCCCAGGGCGACCATAATTAGGTATGTTAGGCGACTCATGCATGGCTCGGCCGATGCCGTGTCCGCAAAAATCTCGAACTACTGAAAAACCGTTTGCTTCCACATGCTCCTGCACTGCATGAGAGATGTCAAATAGGCGGTTGCCCACCAGCGCTTGCTCGATGCCTTTGTAAAGACTCTCTTCCGTTACTTGCAGCAGCCGCTGTGCAAGCTCGGAGATTTCCCCTACCGGCAAGGTTTGCGCCGCATCGCCGTTATAGCCGTTTAATATCGCTCCGATATCTAAACTGACGATGTCTCCCTCCAGCAATGGTTCGTCATTGGGAATTCCATGTACTACCACCTCGTTGACCGAGGCACAAATAGACGCCGGGTAGCCGCTGTAGCCTTTAAAGCTGGGCACGGCTCCCTTGCTTCTAATATAATCATCAGCAATTTGGTCTAATTCTTTGGTAGTCATCCCGATTCTTAAGGCGTTTTTTAATTCACGGTGAGTTTCAGCCACAATCCGACCGGCATCACGCATATAAATTAATTCACGCTCGGACTTTTGCTCCAGCATAATTATCGCCCCAATGCTGCGCAGATGTCTGCCAATACTTTAGCCATCTCTTGATTGCCTTCAATATTTTTAATTAAACCTTTTTCGGTGTAATAGGCAATCAACGGAGCGGTTTGGGCTTCATAAACATCCAAACGGCTGCCAACAGTTTCGGCATTGTCATCTTTGCGCTGATATAACTCGCCGCCGCATTTGTCGCAAACACCTGCGACTTTGGACGGATTGTTAACAATATGATAAGTAGCTCCGCAAGCTTTGCACACTCTTCTGCCGGTCAAGCGATCCAAAAGCAAGCTCTTGTCCACTTGAATATTGATTACGGCATCAATCTGGCTGTTTAAATCAGCCATGATTTGGGCTAAAGCATCGGCTTGTTCAACAGTGCGGGGAAAACCGTCCAAAAGAAAACCTTTTTTGCAGTCGTCTTCTGCCAATCTTTCACGCACGATACCGATAGTTACTTCGTCAGGCACGAGCTTTCCTTGCTCCATGTAGCTTTTAGCTTTTAAGCCAAGCTCAGTACCGTCTTTTTGGGCTTTGCGGAACATATCGCCGGTGGAAATGTGGACAACGCCAAATTTCTCAACCAGCTTTTCTGCTTGGGTACCTTTGCCGGCCCCGGGAGGTCCCATTAAAATGATATTCATTTTTCGTCCCCCTCTTTATTTCATAAATCCTTGGTAACTGCGCATCATCAAGGTTGCTTCCATTTGCTTCATAGTGTCTAAGGCAACGCCGACAACGATCAATAAAGCGGTACCACCGAAGGATAAATCCAAACCGGTGAAGGTAGAAAGCACGCTTGGCAATACTGCAATGATAGCCAAGAAGATTGCACCAAATAATGTGATTCTGCTCATGATTTTGGTGATGTATTCAGAAGTAGGTCTGCCTGGACGCAAGCCCGGGATAAATCCACCGTTTTTCTTAATATTGTCTGCTACATCAATCGGGTTAAAGGTGATTGAGGAGTAGAAATAGGTAAAGAAGATAATCAGGAGCATGTAAAGAACATTGTAGAACCAGTTGCCGGTAGTAAAGTTATTGGCAATCCAGGTAGCAACGCCGTTGTCCGGGAAGAAGCCGGCGATAGTAGCCGGGAACATCAGGATAGACATTGCGAAGATTACCGGGATAACTCCGGCAGAGTTAACTTTGATAGGAATATGAGTCGATTGACCACCGTATACTTTACGTCCTACCACCCGTTTAGCATACTGTACCGGCACCCTTCTTTCGCCTTCATGCACCAATACTACCACTAAGATAGAAACAATAGCGATAGCAAAGAATGCGATAACGGAAAGAATTGCAGCGCCGCCCTGCATAGCGTAACTAGCTAAGTAAATGGCGCCGGAAGGAATCTGAGAAACGATACCGGCAAAGATGATCAAGCTGATACCATTGCCAATGCCCTTCTCAGTAATACTTTCACCAATCCACATCAAACAAGCCGTACCAGCAGTTAAAGTCAAAGCAACTAAAGCCATGCTTCCAATGGAATCATTAACTAAAGCGCTTCTGAAACCAAAAGAAAGACCGATAGCTTGAACCAAGCCTAAAACAACAGTTAAATAGCGAGTGTACTCTGCCATTTTCTTGCGGTCTTCCTTAGCCAGCTGCTCTAATCTAGGCACGATAACAGTCAACAACTGCATGATAATGGATGCATTGATATAAGGAGTGATACTCATCGCAAAAATGGAGAAATTGCTGAAAGCACCACCGGCAACCATATCAAAGAAGCCTAAAATTTTAGCTTGACTGGTTAATTGCTGGATAATGGAATTGTCGATTCCGGGAACAGGAATATGTGCACCAATACGGAATACCAGAAACATCAATAACGTAAAAATAATCTTTTTACGAACTTCTTCTACTTTTAAAGCAGCGCGCAAGGTAGATAACATCAGATCACCTCGACACTTCCGCCGGCAGCTTCAATTTTAGCTTGAGCAGCCTGGCTGATAGCATTGGTTTGAACCTTGAAAGCTTTGGTAACTTCACCGTTGCCTAAGATTTTAATGCCACCGTTTTTAACTTGTTTAACCACACCTTGTTCTTTTAAGAATTCAGGAGTGATAACCTCGTCAGCATTGAAACGGTCTAAAATGCCAACGTTTACTTCAGTATATTCAACTTTAAACCGAGCATTGGAAAAACCGCGTTTCGGCATACGTCTTTGCAGTGGAGTTTGACCACCCTCGAAATAAGGTCCTTTGCCACCGCCGGAGCGAGCTTTTTGACCTTTGTGACCTTTACCGGAAGTTTTTCCCAAGCCGGAACCAATACCTCTACCTACACGTTTTGGGGCTTGTTTGGAACCCTCTGCTGGTTGGAGCTCATGGAGTTTCAATGAAAACACCTCCTATATTTAAGCTTGCACTTCTTCAACACTGACTAAGTGACTGACTTTATGAATCATACCACGGATGCTCGGAGTATCCTCTTGGATTACAGAGCTTTGAGTTTTGCCTAAGCCCAGGGCTTTAACAATCTTTCTTTGATGCTCGGAATAACCGATAACGCTTTTCACCAAAGTGATTTTTAATTTCATAATCTCCGCCCCCTTAACCCAAAATTTCTTCCGGAGCTTTGCCACGCAACTTAGCAACATCTTCTACTTTTTTCAAGCCTGCTAAGCCTTCAACAGTAGCTTTAACGATGTTTAAGTTAGTGTCAGATCCTAAAGATTTTGCTAAAATATTTTTGATACCAGCCAATTCTACAACCGCACGAACAGCGCCGCCGGCGATAACACCGGTACCTTCGCTGGCCGGACGCAGCATAACTCTAGCTGCACCAAATTTACCTATAGTTTCATGAGGAATAGTGTCGCCTTTAACAACAGCAACCTCAACCAAATTTTTCTTAGCGTCTTCTACGCCTTTGCGGATGGCTTCGGGCACTTCGTTGGCCTTACCCATACCAACACCGACGATACCGTTTTCGTTGCCAACTACAACCAAAGCGCTGAAGCTGAAACGGCGACCGCCTTTTACTACTTTCGCAACTCTACGAATATGAACTACGTTTTCTTTCAATTCGAGTTTGCTCGCATCTATTCTTGCCAAATTTTTTCCCTCCCTTGCCAAAGCACAAATTAGAAGTCTAAACCGGCTTCTCTAGCACCTTCAGCCAATGCTTGGATACGGCCATGGTAAAGGTTGCCTCCCCGGTCGAATACTACTTTTGTAATGCCTTTTTCTAATGCTTTCTTTGCAATCATTTCACCGACTTGTCTTGAAGCCTCGGTTTTGGTTCCTTCAGCTTCAAATTCCAAAGTAGAAGCAGCGACCAATGTTCTGCCTACTGTGTCATCGATAACCTGAGCATATATATGTTTTGTACTTCTGAAAACTGCCAAACGCGGTCTTTCAGCAGTACCTTTGATTTTAGCACGCATTCTCCAGTGCTTTTTGGCACGAATTTGTTTTCTGGGAGTTTGCTTGATCATCGTTTTCACTCCTTTCACCGGAAATAGCTGTCAGTTAATTATTTTTTACCGCCTGATTTTCCGGCTTTCAGTTTCACTACTTCGCCTTCGTATCTGATACCTTTGCCTTTGTAAGGTTCGGGCTCACGTACAGCGCGAATATTAGCAGCTAAAGAACCGACTTTTTCTTTATCGATACCTTTGATAACAATTTGAGTTGGAGCCGGAGTTTCAATAGACATATTCTCACCGGGTTCAAATTCTACCGGGTGGGAGTAGCCTACTTGGAGCACCAATTTTTTGCCTTGCATTTGTGCTCTGTAACCTACGCCGACTAATTCCAATTTTTTCTCAAATCCTTGGGTAACACCGATTACCATGTTGTTCAACAAGGTGCGGGTCAATCCCCAAAGATTGTTGTAATTTTTTATATCACCATTAGGGCAGCTTACAGTCACTGCACCATCAGCGGATTCTAAAATCATATCGGGATGCAACTGTTTTACCAAAGTTCCTTTAGGACCTTTGACAGTTACTAAATTGCCTTCTTGGATGTTTACTTCAACACCGTCTGCAATTTTAACAGGCAACTTACCAATTCTGGACATCTTTACACCTCCCAAAACTGAAACTTATATTTTACCATACGTAGCAGATTACTTCTCCGCCTAAGCCCAATTTACGAGCTTCTTTATCAGTTACGATGCCTTTGGAGGTGGAAATAATTGCAATACCTAAACCGCCCAAAACCTTGGGAACTTCGTCTTTTTTGCAATACACCTTTAAACCAGGCTTACTGATACGTCTTAAACCGGTGATAACTTTAGTTTTGTCAGCACCATATTTTAAATAAACACGGATAACGCCCTGTTTGCCGTCTTCGATTTGTTCGAAATCTTTGATGTAGCCTTCGTTTTTCAAGATCTCAGCGATAGCTACTTTGGTTTTTGAAGCCGGAACTTCAACGTTTTCATGCATAACCATATTCGCATTGCGGATTCTAGTTAAAAAATCTGCAATTGGATCAGTCATTACCATTATTAAAGCGACCCCCTTCCCTTACATGGGTTTTACCAACTGGACTTAGTGACACCAGGCAGTTGGCCTTTATAAGCTAATTCGCGGAAACAAACTCTGCATAAGCCAAATTTACGCATATATGCATGAGGAC
Source organism: uncultured Clostridia bacterium (assembly GCA_944391285.1). Classification (GTDB taxonomy): domain Bacteria; phylum Bacillota; class Peptococcia; order Peptococcales; family Peptococcaceae; genus QAKL01. The sequence goes on along the minus strand of CALXSY010000012.1, from coordinate 31,035 downwards.
GACCGCATACTTTGCATCTATTTACTTCGCGCACTTGATATTTAGGCGCTTTTCTTACTTTCATTGATGTCTTAGCCACCGGATTACCTCCCAACAATTTTTTGTGAAATTAACCGGCAAAAGGCATACCTAAGAGTTTTAATAACTCTCTGCCCTCTTCGTCGGTCTTTGCAGTAGTGGAAAATACGATTTCCAAACCTCTGACCTTGTCAACTTTATCGTATTCGATTTCCGGGAAAATCAACTGTTCCTTTAAACCAAGGCTATAGTTGCCTCTGCCGTCAAAGGATTTCGGAGATACACCGTGGAAGTCACGAACACGGGGTAAAGCGATAGAAACTAATTTGTCAACAAAATCATACATACGATCGCCGCGCAGGGTAACTTTAACGCCGATAGGCATGCCCTGTCTAACCTTGAAGGTTGCGATAGATTTTTTTGCTTTAGTTACTACAGGTTTTTGACCGGTGATAGCAGCCAAATCATTTAAAGCAGCATCTACTGCTTTAGGATTGGCAACAGCTTCACCTAAGCCAATATTTATGGTTACTTTATCCAGTTTAGGAATAGCCATTACGTTGGAGTAGTTGAACTTTTCCTGCAAACCGGGGATAACTTCATTGATATATTTGTCTTTCAAACGTGCCATCTAATTTATAGCCTCCTTTCTCGTAAGGATCTAATTAAAGAGCCTTGCCGCATTTACGGCAGACACGGATTTTTTTACCGTTTTCGATTACATGAGCTACACGCACACCTTTTTTGCAAGTGGAGCAGTAAGGCATAACATTGGAGACATGAATCGGAGCTTCTTTTTCGATAATACCGCCTTGAGGCAGTTTTTGGCTTGGTTTGGTATGACGTTTTACCATACCTATGCCCTCAACAACAACCTTTTCGTTTTTGGGGCTGGCAGATAATACTTTACCTTGCTTGCCTTTATCTTTACCGGCGATAACGATTACCTCGTCACCCTTTTTAACATTCATCTTAGTCATTTATTTCACCTCCAAATTACTGCATTACAGTACTTCCGGAGCCAAAGATACGATTTTCATGTAATCTTTGTCACGCAATTCTCTGGCGACAGGTCCAAAGATACGAGTACCTCTGGGGCTTTTATCATCTTTGATGATTACAGCCGCATTTTCGCTAAAGCGAATATAGGAACCATCAGCTCTTCTGACGGACTCTTTAGTTCTCACAACTACAGCTTTGACAACGTCACCCTTCTTGACAACGCCACCAGGTGTTGCTTCTTTGACAGAACAAATGATGACATCGCCCAAACTAGCGTAACGACGTTTTGTACCACCTAAAACACGGATGCACAACAATTCTTTTGCACCGGTGTTATCACCAACTTTTAATCTGGTTTCTTGTTGGATCATCTAGGTTACCTCCTTTCGGCAACAGCTTTACTTATACGATAGTCGCTTTTTCAGTAATTTCTACAACACGCCATCTTTTTTGTTTGCTCAAAGGACGTGTTTCCATAATTTTTACTTTATCACCGACTGCACAGATATTTTCTTCATCATGTGCTTTATATTTCTTAGTCAATGTAGTAATTTTGCCATAGAGAGGATGACGGAAACTATTCTCTACTGAGACAACTACCGTTTTATCCATTTTATCACTGACTACTACACCGTAGCGGACTTTGCGATTAGCTCTTTCCACACCTAAAACCCCCTATGCTTGTTCTTTAATTTCACGTTCACGCAAAATGGTTTTGGCTCTGGCGATATCCTTGCGCAATTCTTTGATTCGCATCGGATTCTCCAATTGACCGGTAGCCATCTGGAAACGCAAATTAAAAAGTTCTTCTTTGAAGCTGTCAACTTTGCGAGTTAATTCATTGGTGGACAGTTCTCTTAATTTCTCAACCTTCATTTACGTCACCACCCATTTCTTCTTTCTTAACAAATTTGCAGCGAACCGGCAATTTGTGCATAGCCAAACGCATAGCTTCTCTTGCCACTTCTTCGCTGACACCGGATAATTCAAACATTACTCTGCCCGGTTTAACTACAGCTACCCAATACTCCGGAGCACCTTTACCGGAACCCATACGTACTTCGGCCGGTTTTTTGGAGACGGAACGATCGGGGAAAATTTTAATCCATACTTGACCGCCACGTTTGATATAACGAGTCATCGCAATACGGGCAGCCTCTATCTGACGGCTGGTGACCCATGCACCATCTAAAGCCTGCAAGCCATACTCACCATAAGTCACAGTGTTGCCTTTATGAGCAGTGCCTTTGAGGCTGGCACGATGTGGTCTGCGCCATTTAGTTCTTTTTGGTAACAACATTGATAACGGCCCCCTTTAACCTTGTTTCTTAGCCTCAGGAAGAACCTCACCTTTGTAGATCCAAACTTTAACACCGATTTTACCGTAAGTAGTATCTGCTTCAGCAAAACCGTAGTCAATATCTGCTCTCAAAGTATGCAGAGGAACTTTACCTTCGCTGGCCCATTCGGTACGTGCAATATCTGCACCTGCCAAACGACCGGAAATTGCAATTTTAATACCTTCAGCACCGCTTTTCTTTGCTCTGCTGATTGCTTGCTTCATAGCACGGCGGAATGCGGTACGTCTTTCAATAGCTGCTGCAGTTGCTTCAGCTACTAATTGTGCGTCAACGTCAGGACGTTTTACTTCAGTAATACGTACGTCAACTTGTTTATTGGTCATTTTTTCTAACTCTTTGCGAAGAACTTCGATCTCAGCTCCGTTTCTGCCGATTACGATACCGGGTTTGGCAGTGAAGATGTTAATTCTTACTTTAGCAGTACCGGTTCTCTCAATTACGATATTGGATACGCCGGAAGCATATAATTTAGTTTTTAAGAATTTACGGAGTTTCAAGTCTTCATGGAGGAGTTCTACATAGTTTTTATCGGAATACCATTTAGCATCCCAGTCTTTGATCACGCCGACACGCAATCCTTTTGGATTTACTTTCTGACCCACGAGTTTCCCTCCTTAGTAATTACTTTTCGCTTACCATTACGGTAATATGGCTGGTTCTTTTCATTATACCATCGGCACGACCCATAGCTCTGGGTTTAAAGCGTTTCAAGCTTGGTCCTTGGTCAACAAAAATGGTGCTTACATATAATTTATCAACATCCATGTTGTAGTTATGTTCAGCGTTAGCTACAGCCGATTTCAATACTTGCTCGATGATAGCTGCACCTTTGTTAGGTGTAAATTTCAAAATTGCATAAGCCTCTCCCACGCTTTTTCCTCTAACGAGGTCTGCTACTTGAGCAGCTTTACGAGGAGAGATTCTGATATATTTAGCGACAGCTTTTGCTTGCATTGCTAAACCTCCTCTCTAATATTAGCGGGAACCGGAAGATTTCTCACTGCCGGCATGGCCTTTAAATGTTCTGGTCGGTGCAAATTCACCCAATTTGTGTCCTACCATATCCTCGGTGATATATACAGGGATATGCTTGCGACCATCGTGTACTGCAATGGTATGTCCGACAAATTCCGGGAATATAGTGGAACTGCGAGACCAGGTTTTTAATACTTTTTTCTCATTCTTCTCATTCATCTCAACGACTCTTCTGTAGAGTTTTTCTTCCACAAAAGGGCCCTTTTTCAACGATCTACTCATGAAGAAATATGCCTCCTTTCACACAAGCATACAACTTAAGTTCCACTCAAGATTATTTCTTGCGCGCGGTAACGATATATTTGTTGTTGATATTTTTCTTTTTGCGGGTCTTGAGACCAAATGCTTTTTTGCCCCAAGGAGTCATCGGAGACTTGCGTCCGACCGGTGCACGACCCTCACCACCACCATGTGGATGGTCGTTGGGGTTCATTACAGAACCACGAACGGTAGGTCTAACACCCAGCCAACGGGTACGACCGGCTTTACCGATGTTGATGATTTCATGCTCAAGGTTACCAACCTGACCGATGGTAGCACGGCATTCTGCCAATACTAATCTTACTTCACCGGAAGGCAAACGTAAGTGAGCATATTTGCCCTCTTTAGCCATCAATTGCGCGCTGGTACCAGCTGCACGGCATAATTGAGCACCTTTTAAAGGTTTTAATTCGATATTGTGGATAACAGTACCGACCGGAATATTATAAATCGGCATTGCATTACCAATCTGGATATCTACATCAGTACCGCTGATAACGGTAGCGCCAACTTTTAAGCCGTTTGGTGCGATGATGTAGCGTTTCTCACCGTCAGCGTAGTTGAGCAGTGCAATACGTGCTGAACGGTTAGGATCATATTCAATAGTGGCGACTTTAGCCGGAATATTATCTTTCAGACGTTTGAAATCAATAATTCTGTATTGTCTTTTGTGACCGCCGCCTTGATGTCTGACAGTAATGCGACCTTGAGCATTACGTCCGGCATGCTTTTTGTAAGGCACTACGAGAGATTTTTCCGGTTTGGTAGCGGTGATTTCGCTGAAATCGGAAACGGTCATCTGACGTCTGCCGGCAGAAGTAGGTTTAAACTTCTTGATTGCCATTAGAGTTTCCCTCCTTAAAGTTGATTACATACCTTCAAAAATCTCGATGGAATCTCCGGCAGCCAGCTCAACGATAGCTTTTTTCCAATCGCTGGTTCTGCCTACGGAGCGACCCATGCGTTTTTCTTTACCTTTAACGCGCATGGTGTTAACATCTATAACTTTAACTTTGAAAATTTCTTCTACAGCCCGTTTGATGTCGATTTTGTTAGCGTCCATTCTTACTTTGAAAACGTATTTGTTTTGTTGAAGCAAGTCTACGGATTTCTCGGTTACTACCGGGCGCAAGATAATGTCTCTAGCCTCTTTTTCCATTACGCTAACACCTCCTCAATTTTAGCAACAGCATCTTTAGTCAAGATGATTTTGCCGGCATTTAAAGCGTCGTATACATTAACGCCGTTTGCCTCGAGAGGCAACACACCGGGGATATTTCTGGCAGAAAGAGCAACGTTTTCATTAACATCGCCGGTTACTACCAAAGCTTTACCCTCTACATTCAAAGCATTTAATACTTTGATCATTTCTTTAGTTTTCGGAGCTTCAAAATTGAGCTCATCTACTACGATAATATTATTTTCAGCGACTTTGCTGGAAAGTACAGAGCAAAGAGCTAAGCGTCTTTTCTTCTTAGGAATAGAGTAGCTGTAACTTCTGGGTTTAGGTCCAAAAATTATAGCACCGCCGCGCCATAGCGGAGAACGGATGGTGCCTACTCTGGCACGACCGGTTCCTTTTTGTCTCCAAGGCTTGCGGCCGCCTCCTCTTACCTCGCCTCTGGATTTGGTGCAGGAAGTACCTTGTCTCCAGCTGGCCATTTGCATTACTACTGCTTCATGAACTACGCTTTCGTTTGGCTCGATTCCAAACACTGCGTCATTGAGCTCGATATCGCCTACTTGAGCTCCTTGTGCATTATATAAAGCAACTTTTGGCATAAGTCGTTTCCTCCTTTCTAAATGCGTTTTACGCTTTTACGCTGGCTTTTACGGTTACCATGCTTTTCTTTGCGCCAGGCACGGAACCTTTAACCAAGATCAGATTGTTTTCTACGTCAACCTTGATAACTTCAAGATTTTGAATGGTGATTTTGTCGCCGCCCATGCGACCAGGCAAGGGACGACCGATGAATACTCTGTTGGGACCTAACGCACCCAAAGAACCGGTACGGCGATGGTATTTAGAACCATGTCCCATTGGTCCACGATGCTGACCGTGCAATTTGATAGAACCTTGGAAACCTTTACCTTTGCTGGTGCCGGTTACGTCAACACTTTCACCAACTTGGAAAATATCAACCTTGATTTCCTGTCCTAAAGAGTAATCGCCAGCATTTTCAACACGGAACTCTCTTAAATATCTGCTTACCTTTGCGTTTGCTTTGGCAAAGTGTCCTTTCAAAGGTTTATTTACATTTTTTTCTTTTATAGCGCCGTATGAGACTTGAATTGCTTCATAGCCATCTGTATCGGCAGTCTTTGTCTGGACGACAACGCAGGGACCCGCTTGAATTACAGTTACCGGTACAGCTTTGCCTTCCGGAGTAAACATTTGGGTCATTCCAATTTTTTCACCTAAAATAGCTTTCATTACTTGCACACCTCCTCAAGCTCATGCGAGATTATAATTTGATTTCAATTTCAACGCCCGAAGGCAAATCCAAACGCTTCAAAGCTTCGACAGTCTTAGCATTGTGATCTAAGATGTCAATTAATCTTTTGTGCGTTCTCATTTCAAACTGCTCCCGAGAGTCTTTGTTGACATGGGGGGATCTTAAGATCGTGAAAACATTTTTCTCTGTCGGAAGAGGAATAGGACCGGAAACATTAGCCCCTGTTTTCTTTGCAGTTTCAACGATTTTTTGGGCTGATTGATCTAATAACTTGTGATCAAATGCCTTTAAACGGATTCTGATTTTTTGTTTTGCCATGGTTTTGACCTCCTTCTCGCTCAGTCTTTGCTGAGCAATTCTCCGCAGGAATTACCTAGCACACGACGCCTGGCGTATCATCGCAACTAGCAACCTCCTGCCTCAACGCAATTTCACACGCCTAATTATAATACCATAACCAGGCGCAAAACCCAAGCTTTTTTTTCTTATTTTCCATAGCCATTTTTTATTATTTTTATTAGTTTGCTTTTTGCTGGCTTTTCCTCAATTATCCTCTTTTCACCTTTTATATTATATAGGAAGTAATTCTTTTCATACAAATTTTCATACAAAAAGAGGAGCCTCTGCTCCTCTTTTTTTAACCGCCCAAATACGCTTTGCGCACTGAATCGTCATTCAATAAATCCTTTGCCGCTGCACTGGTGACAATACTGCCGGTTTCCAAGACATAGCCGCGGTCGGCAATCGACAATGCCATCTGTGCATTTTGCTCAACCAAAAGAATCGTCGTTCCGCCTTCGTTGAGCATTTTAATCAAATCAAAGATTTCTTCCACCAAAATCGGCGCTAAACCCATGGATGGCTCATCCAGCATCAGCATTTTCGGATGGCTCATCATCGCCCGTCCCATCGCCAGCATCTGCTGCTCACCGCCGGAAAGAGTGCCTGCCATTTGCTTGCGTCTTTCCTTTAGGCGAGGGAAGCGGTCGTAAATCATCGTTAAAGTGTCCTCCATGCCGGCTTTGCCCTGGGTGTAAGCACCTAATTCCAAATTTTCCGCTACGCTCATTTGCAAAAACACTCGCCGTCCCTCCGGCACCTGTGCCAGCCCTAAGCCCACAATTTTATGTGCCGGCACATGAGAAATATCCTGCCCCATAAATTTTACGCTGCCGGTTTTACTGCGCAAAAGTCCGGAAATAGTCTGCAAAATAGTCGTTTTGCCGGCGCCGTTGGCACCGATCAAAGAAATGATTTCCCCTTCGTTGACATGAAAGCCGACGCCTTTGATGGCGTGAATGCTTCCGTAATATACATTAATATTTTCTACCTCCAGCATTGCCATCAGCCTCAGCCCTCCTTCTTTTTGCCCAGATATGCTTCAATAACTGTTTGGTTGTTTTGAATTTCCTCCGGCGAGCCTTTGGCAATGATTTTGCCGTAGTTTAAAACGGCGATGCCTTCGCAAATGCCCATAACCAGACGCATATCGTGCTCTATCAGTAAAATCGCGATATTAAACGTATCTCTGATTTTGCGGATGTTATCCATCAGCTCTGCCGTTTCCGAAGGATTCATGCCGGCAGCCGGCTCGTCCAAAAGCAAAAGCTTGGGCTCGGTCGCCAATGCTCTGACTATCTCCAGTCTTCTTTGGGCACCGTAAGGCAAACTGCCCGCCTTATGCTCCGCCAGATGCTGCATATCAAAGATTTCCAGCAAACTTAAAGCCTTCTCATGAGCTCTGTTTTCTTCTATCCAATACTTAGGCAAACGCAAAATCCCGCTTATGGTATTGTACTTAATATGATTATGCATGCCTATCTTAACATTGTCTTCCACGGTCAGATTATTAAAAAGCCTGATATTTTGGAAGGTGCGGGCAATACCGGCTTTATTGACCTGGATAGCACTCATGCCGTGAGTATCTTTGCCGTCCAAAAGCACTGTGCCACTGGTCGGCTGGTAAACCTTAGTCAAAAGGTTAAAGACAGTTGTTTTGCCGGCGCCGTTAGGTCCGATCAAACCGGCTATTTCGGTGCGCCCGACAGTCAAATCAAAATCGTCAACTGCTTTTAAGCCGCCGAATTCTATTCCTAAGTGAGTTGCTTCTAAAATCGGTGCCTTGCCGATATCTCTTTCCGGCACCATGCCCCGGCTGGGCAGAGGAACCATTTTAGCCATTTGCCTCACCTCCCTTGCCAACTGCTCCTTTTATTTTAGCGCTGATGCTTTGCAAAAATCCTTTTAATTTGGGATTATTGGTTGCCAACATCATCAAAATCAGGAAGATCGCATAAACCAGCATCCGATAATCAGCAAAGCTTCTGAGCAATTCCGGCAGCACAGTCAGCAAAGCTGCTGCAATAATACTGCCGCGCATATTGCCCAAGCCGCCCAAAACAACGAAAACTAAGATTAAAATAGAAGTGTTGAAGTCAAACTTGCTGGCGACCACCGTAGTAAAGTTCAAGGCAAAGAGCACGCCTGCCATGCCTGCCATAGCGGCAGAAACCACAAAAGCCAGCAATTTATATTTACTGCTGCTGATGCCTACTGACTGCGCCGCAATCTTATTATCTCTCAGCGCCATGATAGCTCTGCCGCTTTTGCTGTTAACCAGATTGAAAATCACGAACAAGCAGACCATAATCAGCACAAAACCCATAGTAAAGGTGGAAATAGTCGCCATGCCGTTGGCTCCCATCGGACCGGTGATCAGCATTTTGCCGCCTTCGCCCAGCTCCAGGGTATTTTTTACCATGGAAAACTGCAAGCCGTTAGCATCGTAGCCGACATACAAATTTTCTACAATGCTTTTAATGATTTGTCCGAAAGCCAAGGTTACAATCGCCAAATAGTCGCCGCTTAAGCGCAAAATCGGCACGCCGACGATTACTCCTGCTGCTGCCGCTACAATGCCGCCTATTATCATGGCAATGAGGAGCACCAAAGTTTCGCTCTCCATCATCGTTTGCAAATACCCTGCCGCTACGATGCCGCTGAATGCTCCAGCGCTCATAAAGCCGGCATGTCCCAAGCTCAATTCACCGGAAACGCCTACTACTAAATTCAGCGAAATAGCCATAACTACATAAGCACAAATCGGCACTAACTGCCCTTTTAATAAGCTGGACACATTGCCGGTAGCTATAAGGATTTGAAAAATTACAAAGAAAGCAATTACCATCAAATAGGTAATCAGGTTGCTTCTGGTGGTTCTATTCATTTTAGCTTGTTTCATCATTTAACCACCTCACACTTTCTCATTGATCTTCTTGCCCAATAAGCCGGTCGGTTTAACCAAAAGCACGATGATTAAAACGGCAAAAACTATCGCATCGGAAAATTGGGTTGACAGATATGCTTTAGCAAAGATTTCGATAATCCCCAAAAGCAAACCGCCGACCAGCGCTCCCGGGATAGAGCCGATACCGCCGAAAACCGCTGCCGTGAAAGCTTTGATGCCGGGCATCATACCGGTTGTCGGATTCAATAAAGGATATGCCGAGCACAAAAGCACGCCGGCTATCGCTGCTAAGGCTGAACCGATAGCAAAGGTCAAGGAAATAGTATTGTCTACATTAATACCCATCAGCTGAGCGGCACCTTTATCCTCTGAGCAGGCACGCATCGCTTTGCCTCTTTTGGTTTGATTGATAAACCATACCAAGCCCACCATGATGACGATACAAACGACAATCGTCACAACAGTGAGATAGTTGATAGTCAGCTGTCCGTCAAAGAAGCTGAATGAGCCCTTGCCGATTACCGAGCTGAACACTCTGGAGCCTGAGCCCCACAATAATTGGGCAGAGTTTTGCAGAAAATAGCTCATGCCGATAGCGGTAATCAAAACTGCCAATGCCGGAGCTTGTCTCAAAGGCTTGTAGGCAAAACGGTCAATTAAAATACCCAACACCGTGCAGACCACCATTGCCATCACAATCCCCACCAATGGATGCAAGCCGTAATAGGAACAGGCAAAAAAGCAAATATATCCGCCCACCATAATGACATCACCGTGAGCAAAGTTAAGCATTTTAGCAATGCCGTAAACCATCGTATAGCCCAAGGCGATAATCGCATAAATACTTCCTAAGCTAATACCGCTGATAAGATAGGATAAAAACAACATTTCCTTCACCTCTTTATTTAATCTTTTTCGCTCTTTTTCGCCTCAGCGAAGTTATGTAAATTTCTAAAATAAAACAGAAGGCTGCTTATTAGGCAGCCTTCATGATGAGCATTATTTACATACCAACATAAACGCCATCTTGGATAACCATACCTTTTGGATCTTTGGAAACTGTACCGTCACTGCTCCAAGTAATTTGAGTGCCGGTCAAGCCGTCAAAGCTCATGGTAGTGAATTGTTCAATCATCAAATCATTGATTTGTTCAGCAGTCATGTCAGCAGTTACGCCGGCATTGGTGCAAGCGTTGTAAAGTGCATAAATGCTGTCATAAGCACCTGCAGCAAATTGGTTCGGAGTTTCACCGTATTTATCTTGATATTTGGTTACAAAGTTTACAGTCATGTCGTCTTGAGCGTCAGCAGAGAAGGAAGTTAAGAGAATAACACCTTCAGCCAAGGAAGCATCAAAGCCTTTTAAGGTCAAGATACCATCCATGCCGTCTACACCGAAAAATTTAGGTGCATAGCCCATGCTGTCAGCCTGAGTCAAAATCAAGGAAGCCGGCTCATAGTACATCGGCAGGAATACCAAGTCAGCACCGGCATTTTTAGCTTCACCCAATTGCACGGAGAAGTCGGTTTGGCTGTCGGTAGTGAAGGTAGTAGTGGAAACAACATTCAAGCCCAATTTTTCAGCTTCAGCGATAAAGGTTTCATAGATACCGCTGGAATATACTTCGTCGTTTTTGTAGATGATAGCGATTTTCTCGCCCAAATTTTGCTCATAGATGTATTGAGCGGATTTAGCGCCTTGTCCGGGATCGGTGAAGCACATTTGGAAAACGTTATCTTTGCCTTCGGTTACAGAGGTAGAGGAGGCAGAAGGAGTTAAAGCAAAAATTCTGTCCTCATAGTTTTTACTGGCAGTTGCAGTACCGGGAGTAGAAGTTACGGAACCCAAAGAAATTTGCATCCCCCAGTCTTTTACTACGTTGTAAGCATTAGCAGCTTTTTCAGCGTCGTTGGCGTCGTCTTCATATTTTAATTCAAATTGCAGACCGCCCAAAGCGTTGATTTCCTCCACAGCGATTTCAGCGCCTTGTTTAGCAGCTAAACCATAAATAGCTGCACCGCCGGTCAAAGGACCGGTACCGCCGATTTTAATAGCTGCAGCATTGTTTTCTGTGCCGCCAGCTTGACCTTCGTTGTTATTGGTGGTTTCGTCGCCGCCGCAGCCAGCCAAAAGACCAATGGAAAGCATTAAGATTAAACATACAGATAAAATCTTTTTCATCAGTTTTTCCTCCTATATTTTTCAAATTTATAAACATTATATTGCAATAATGCAAATGTTTATTTGTATTGCAAATATTATATTCTTATATCCTTTAATTGTCAATCAGTCTGCTCTTCAATATTTCTTATTTTTTTAATATTGCTTAATCTTTTTTTATTTTTATACATTGCTGGCAAAACGCCAAAAAAAGCGCAATTTCTTGCGCTTTTTTCTCTTGCGTATGCCCTTAAAATCCGAAAACTTTTGCCGCCAAATTTATCACGATACACAAGCTCATTCCCAAAAAAGTCGGCAGCAAAATTGCCAGCAAACTCCATTTCAAACTTCCGCTTTCTTTTCTGATAGTCCAGATAGTTGTGGCACAAGGCCAATGAAAAAGCATAAAAACCAACAGGCAAATCACAGTTACCTCATTCCAGCCGTTAGCCCAAAAAAGCTCTTGCAGCTGACTTAGGCTGCTGGTTTCCACCAAACCCTTTTCTGCCAGATATCCCATAATGATGATAGGCACCACGATTTCATTGGCAGGCAAGCCTAAAATAAAAGCCAGCAAAATCACTCCGTCCAAGCCCATCAAAGAGCCTATGCCGTCTAATTTAGCCGCCAGATAACTTAAAAGGCTCATCTCACCAGCCGATATATTGGCTAACACCCACAAAAGCGCTCCTACCGGTGCCGCTACCACTACCGCCCGCTTTAAAACCAACAGCGTCCGCTCAAAAACCGAGCGTACCAAAACCTGGGCAATCTGCGGCTTGCGGTAAGACGGCAATTCCAAAACGAAAGACGAAGGCACTCCTTTTAGAATAGTTTGGGAAAGCAGTTTGTTAATCAGCAAAGTTGCGAAAAGGCTCATCACTAAAAGCGCACTCATCCCCAATGCAATTCCGATACCTCCAAGCTCACCGCCCCCCTTTGCCAAAGCCAGCAGAGAAAAGAGCATAATCAACGCCGACAGCCTGCCGTTGCAAGGCATCAGCGAATTGGTCAAAATCGCCATCAGTCTTTCCCGCGGCGAATCAATGATACGGCAGCCCATTACTCCCACCGCATTGCATCCTAAACCCATGCACATGGTCAGCGCCTGCTTGCCGCAAGCCTTGCAGCATTTGAATGGTTTATCCAGATTGTAAGCGATTCTCGGCAGATAGCCCACATCTTCCAAAAGCGTGAAGAGCGGGAAAAATATTGCCATCGGCGGCAGCATAACCGCTACCACCCAGCCTACAGTCCGCCAAACTCCTTCTAAAAGAAGAGCGCTTAAAGCCTCCGGCAGCCTTAATTGTACAAATAAGTCCGCCAGAAAAATTTCCCCTCGGTCAAAAAATATTCCCAAAAGCTCCGAAGGATAATTAGCACCCACAATAGTCAGCCAAAAGATCGCTACCAAAAAAAGCGCCATACAGATATACCCGCTGATTTTGCCGGTCAAAATCCGATCGATGCGGCGATCCTTTTGGTGGCAATCCTCATTTTCATAATAAATAACTTCTTCGGCTATTCGCTGGGCTTTCCTTAAAATAGCCGTCACAATCTCATCTGCCAGCGTTTCCTTGGCAATTCCCCGCTCTTGCAGGCGTTTGCGGCTTTCTTCTGCTTCTTTTTCAATCTCTTCTGCCTTGGAATTTTGAGCAAGCAGGGTCTCTTTAAATCCTTGGTCGCCCTCCAGAAGTCTGAGCGCCAGCCATCTTTTATAAGCCTTGTCGCCGATTTCCTGCGGCAGAATATTTGTCAGCCGTCCGATTTCTTCCTCTATATAGTCGGGATAATTTATATAGACTGCTTCCCTTTTCTCTCCGGCGGCAAATATTTCTTCCAAACGCTTTAAAATACTGCCTAATTCCTCTTTATGGTGAGCCACTGTCCCTACTACCGGCACGCCCAGTTTTTCCTCCAATAAAGGCAGATTAATCTTAATGCCTTTTTTGGCTGCTTCATCTAAGAGATTGACGCAGACAACCACTTTGTCCGTCAGCTCCAAAATCTGCAAAAGCAGATTTAAATTGCGCTCCAAACAAGTTCCGTCGCAAACCACCACTACCCCGTCAGCCCCGCCGAAACACAAATAATCCCTTGCCACTTCTTCCTCCTTGGAATGAGCCAAAAGAGAGTACGCTCCCGGGATATCCACTACATTATAAGTGTGCCCCTCATACTGGCACAAGCCTTTGGCATAACTAACCGTTTTGCCGCTCCAATTGCCGGTATGCTGCTTTAAACCGGTGAGGGCATTGAAAATAGTGCTTTTGCCGACATTGGGATTGCCCGCCAAAGCCACCGTGCGCATCATCAAGTCGCCGTTTTCCTTATTCATCGCCCCACCCCCTCGGCCGGTCGATCAGTACCAAGGCAGCATCCTCATCACGAATAGCCACCACAGCTCCGCAAATCTGATACGCTCTCAAGCCGCCCAGCGGACTTGCACCCATGCAGCTGACCCGATTGCCTTTAACTAAGCCCAGATCCAATAGCCTGCGCCTCATCTTACCGTTTATATCAAGCCGTTTTACATAGCTCCAAGAGCCCGCCGGCAAATCTTTTAAAGTATACTCCATATCCTAAGCCCCCATTATTGTAGACTTAATAATATGTTATTCCTTAAAGGTGCCATTGGTGCACATACAAAAAAAGATAGCAGAGGAAAAACAAAAGCCTTTGCTCTTATCTTTTCTCTGCTATCTTTAATTCATGCCTCGAGCCGGAATCGAACCAGCGACACGAGGATTTTCAGTCCTCTGCTCTACCGACTGAGCTATCGAGGCAAAAAAATTAGGCTTAAGCCCAACTCTACGACGAAGAAGGGGCTCGAACCCTCGACCTCCAGCGTGACAGGCTGGCATTCTAACCAACTGAACTACTTCGCCATAATTTCTTTTGATTAGACATTTGTCTATGACATGTAGGGGATTCGAACCCCTGAATGCCAGCGTGAAAGGCTGGTGAGTTAAGCCACTTCTCCAACATGCCAAAATGGGCAATGACGGGCTCGAACCGCCGACATCCTGCTTGTAAGGCAGGCGCTCTCCCAACTGAGCTAATCACCCAAACTACTGCGCTATCCGCGACTCGAACGCGGGACACCCTGATTAAAAGTCAGGTGCTCTGCCTACTGAGCTAATAGCGCATTTGTAATCCTGCAGTCAATAGGCTGCGCAACACTTTTATAATTATATACACTCTGCTCCGGCTTGTCAACACTTTTTTTTAAAAGTTGGCAAAGATTCGCTTTTGTTTTCTATTAATTTTTATTATATAGCTCTCTGGCTCACAAAAATTTTTTCCATCTTCTTTTTTTGATTGACAGAACTTTGAAAAAGGACTATAATTATCTATTATATAGTAAACCATCTATAACTTTTATTAGCACTGGCTTGGGAGGTGCATAATATGACTTTAGACCAAATAAACCCCGGCGAAGAATGTGAGCTTTTAATTGTCGGCGGTGAAGGCGTACTCCGCCGTCGCCTTTTGGATATGGGCTTTACTCCCCATACCAAAATCAAGGTTCGCAAAGTTGCTCCTATGGGCGATCCTATAGAAGTTTCCTTAAGAGGATACGTGATAACTATCAGAAAAGAAGAAGCCGCTAAGTTGACTGTGCAGAAGGTGAGCGAAGTATGAGTTATTTATTAGGCTTAGTCGGCAATCAAAACTGCGGCAAAACTACCCTTTTTAATGCCCTCACCGGCTCTAATCAGCACGTAGGCAATTTTCCCGGGGTCACTGTTGAGCGCAAGGAAGGCTATATTAAGCCGGAACTATTGCATATAGCTGCTCATCATGACTATCAAATCGGCAGACATCATCACGGCAGAAAAAAACCTTTTGATCAAAGAAAACACCAAAATCAAAAGCAGCCGGCGGTATTGGTGGATTTGCCCGGTATTTATTCTCTTTCTCCTTACACGGCTGAGGAAATTGTCACCAGGGATTTTGTTATCAAAGACCGCCCCGATGTAATCATCAATATTTTAGATGCGACAAACTTAGAGCGCAATTTATATTTGACTTTGCAGCTGATGGAATTAAATATTCCTATGGTCTTAGCTTTAAATATGATGGACGAAGTAAGAGCCAGCGGCAATTCTATCGATATTGAAGCCTTATCTTCAGCTTTGGGCGTGCCGGTCGTGCCTATTTCCGCTGCTAAAAATGAAGGTATTTCCGAGTTAGCCCTTATGGCACTGCGTATTTGCAAAGAAAAGGAAAAATACCTTTCCCAAATTAAATTTGACTTTTGCAGCGGGGAGATTCACCGGGCGATTCATGCTATTGCCCATATTATCGAGGATCACACCACCGACCGAAAAATTCCGGTGCGTTTTGCCGCTACCAAATTAGTAGAAAGAGAAACGCAGGTAGCGCAAGTTTTGGGCTTGGACGAAGGCGATATTCATATTATCAACCACATCGTGGACAATATGGAAGAAGCCATCGGCTTAGATTCCTTAGCGGCTTTAGCCGATATGCGCTATAATTATATTGAAAAAGTCTGCGCTCAGTGTCTGACTAAAAAGCAAATCACCAAAGAACAGCTGCGTTCAGAAAAAATCGACCGCTATTTAACCCATCAAGTCTGGAGTATTCCTATCTTTTTGGGCATTATGCTGACCGTTTTCTGGCTGACTTTTGAAGTCATCGGCGGTCCTTTGCAGGATTTATTGGGGCAGGCAATCGATTATGGCAGTTACCAACTGGGGCAATGGCTCTTGGGCTTAGGCATCAGTCCTCTGCTTTACGAACTTTTAATCAACGCCGTCATTGCCGGTGTGGGCTCAGTTTTATCGTTTTTACCGATTATCGTCGTTTTGTTTTTCTTCCTCTCGCTTTTGGAAGACAGCGGCTATATGGCGCGTATTGCCTTTGTTATGGATAAGCTTTTGCGCAAGATCGGTCTGTCCGGGCGCTCCTTTGCCCCGTTATTAATCGGTTTTGGCTGCAGTGTGCCGGCAGTTATGGCAAGCCGCACGCTTCCCAGCGAAAGAGACAGGCTGTTGACTATCAGCTTAGTACCTTTTATGTCCTGCAGTGCCAAATTGCCTATTTACGCGATGATGATTGCCGCCTTTTTCGGCACTCATGAAGCGCTGATTCTCTTTTCTCTTTATATCTTAGGTATTTTTATGGCAGTTGTCATGGGCCTTATTTTAAGCCGTACTCTTTACGAAGGCGATGCTATGCCTTTTGTCATGGAGCTGCCTGCTTATAGAATGCCCGGATTGATGAGTGTTATCCGCCATATGTGGGAAAAAGCTAAGGAATTTGTCAAAAAGGCATTTACTGTCATTTTTTTGGCAACCATCATCATTTGGTTTATGCAAACCTTTGATTGGGGGCTCAATGTGGTCGAAGCCAAAGACAGCATGCTGGCTTCCTTAGGTGCTTTAATCGCTCCGCTGTTTGCCCCGTTAGGCTTTGCTGACTGGCGAGTAGCTACGGCTTTAATCACCGGTCTTACTGCCAAGGAAGCAGTTGTCAGCACTTTAACCGTTTTATTGGGTTCTTCCGCCGACAGCGAGCTAATACTCAGCTTAAACTCAATGTTTACTCCTTTAAGCGCCTATGCCTTTTTAGTATTCACTTTGCTTTATGTTCCCTGCATCGCAACCTTTGCCGCCGCCAGAAGGGAAATGGGTTCTACTTGGCGAGCTGTCCGCATGGGATTAATTCAGGTAGCTGTGGCTTATACTGTTGCCCTTTTGGTCTACAATCTCGGACGTTTAATCTTTAACTTTGAGCTGCATTTGATTGACTGGCTGATCATCATTATCCTGCTGGCAGCCATTTTCTTGGTAATTCGCCATATCCGCAGAAATGGTACTTGCAGCTGCGGCAGCAGCAATTGCTCCTGTCAGAAATCCGGCAAAAAAAATAATAATTGCAATTGCCAAGACAAGAAATAATTTCCTTGGATTATTCTTGCAATTTCTTTGTTTTTATGCTACACTGATTTAAATTACAAAGCTTGGCAAGCCGGCAGCTTTTGGCGGTTTGCCTGCTTTCTTGTTTCAGTCCTTGTACCTCAGTAGGATAGAGGGCTTGCCTCCTAAGCAAGACGCCCCCGGTTCGAGCCCGGGCAGGGACGTATCCCCAATGCTGTAATGCCTTAAATAAGGTATTACAGCATTTTTATTTTGGTTCATCTTCTCTGCTTCGTCCAAATCACTTTTTATGTTCTCCTTGGCGGGCAGTAAAATTCTCCCAACACGGAAAAGAACACACATTTAAGATTGGAATCTCAAAAATTTTTAATCTTTTAATTGTGCTATTAGTTCTTCAAATTCCGACCCATTGCGGAGAAATGCATATTCCCCATCGTTTGCTAACTCATCGACAATTGTTTTTACCAGCTTAGCGGAAAGCCAGGTACAATCGCTGCCATCTGCATGGCGATATAATGGACAATCTTGTGTATTCCACTCGTTTTTCATGGCAGGCAGCATCTTTTGAAGAATAGACAAGCTTCTAACCTTATCTTTTTTCACTAAAGCGAGCTGTAAATGGGCATTATAACGCATCCACTCAGGAAAACAAAACTGACAGGTAATAGTTTCATACATATCTGCAAAAAAGTTTGCATCATTCTCCCGCTTTTCCTTTAAAGCGATTTCCAATAAATTTATTAAAGCAGTCTGTATCTCGGTCACACCTTTAAGTACCCGATGTTCCCAAAGTTTTTTTGCATCTTGGTAACGTTCCTGCCGTTGGTAAAGAATAGCAAATTGTTCTTCTTTGTCTATTGCAGAAAACGGTAATAAATTTATCAGTTCCTCTGCCTTTGAAAAATCTCCTCTATTTCGTGCATAGGAAATCAACATACTGATTGCTGTATCTCTTATTTCTTGAATATCACTTGTGACTAAACGCTTATAAAATGTTTCATATCTTTCTTGATATTGCTCAACTGCAGATACATTGTAAAGAGTAAGCGCCCCCTCTAAATAAAGAATGACAGAATATATCAATCTGTCGCAGGTAGGATATTCATGTATTTTGTCGATTGCCCGCTGAAAAGCTGTCTGATAGCCCTGCTCTTGAACAACTTTGTCAAGATCATTTACGAAATTTTCAATCTCTATATCAGTTAAATCGTCATTGAAAGACATTAACGTGTTTAAATCAATCTTAAGCAAACGTGCTAATGCCGGTAATAGGGTTATATCCGGATAGGTGCCGCCTTTCTCCCACTTATTTACAGCCGGTGTTGATACCCCTAAAAATTCTGCGATTTGTTCTTGTGTTAAAGATAACTCTTTCCTCTTTTCCCGAATAATCTGATTAATTTTCATAGCGAACCTCCTTATGTTTATATCCTTAATGATATCATAGCATACTTGAAGGAACAATAGAGCTATTGTTAAATTATTGATTGAAAAAATTAACTAAAAGTTAAAACGCAATATTTGGCTGCCATCTTACAAATTCTTGGTCGTTACTTTATCGCATATGCGCATTTTTTGCAAAGCTTTTTCTCTGCAAAATCTTCTTTCAGACAACTATAATATAAGCAAAACGATTTAAGGCAAATTTTTTTATTTCTGTAACCCTTTACCAAATCAACAGTTATTAAGGTGAAGGTGTGCTGTCAATCACAATTAAATATCCGACCAAGCCGGCAGATTTGTTTTAGGCAATCTGGCTCTTCAGCCCGACAAAAGCGTTTCCTTAGACACATTAGAGCACAATACGAATTATCTATATAGAAGCCAAAACTGCCGGAGAGGCGATAATGGTGAACTTTATCTAAATCTAAAAAAGCAGTAACATTCTTATTTAAGACTGAACTAATGGTTTTAAAAATTTCTTTGCGAAAATTAATTTAAAATATTTTCTTTTTTTATGGATTATGATATACTTTATTTATAAAACATGAATTTAGGTGATTTTTCAATGTTTCTGGCACATTTTGATGAAGCCTCCGGAAAAATGCAATCTTTAAAAGAACACAGCGAGAATACGGCTCTTTTAGCAAAAGATTTTTCTATCGATGCTTTAAAAAACGTCGCATTCATCTCTGGATTGTTTCATGATATCGGCAAGTATCAAAATTCCTTTCAAGAAAAAATAAGTACCGGCAAAAACCTTAAGGTAGAGCATTCTACTTGTGGAGCCATTGCTTTAAAAGAATATTATGACAACATTACATCCCTACTGCTCTCCTACTGCATTGCCGGTCACCATAGCGGTATTCCAGATGGAGGAAATGTTGTCGATTCTACTGATGATATTACTTTAAATGGTCGCTTAAAACGCCAATTTGAAGATTTTTCACAATTTAAAGAGGAACTTATTATTCCAAGTTTAAGTGACCAACCATTAAAAGAATTTTTAGCCAGAGATTGCTCTGATTCCAATATTCTGCTAGAAAAGTTTGCATTTACAACTAGATATATATTCTCCTGCTTAACTGATGGTGACTCAATAGACACAGCAAAATTCTACCATCAGCAGCAAGACTCATCTTTAAAGGCAGATTTTGCTCTTTGCTTAAGGCTAATAAACGAAAATTTATCTTCTTTTACTGCCACTACTCCCTTACAAAAAGCAAGGTCTGCTTTGCAAAACCAAGTGTTTAGCAATATTGATCAAAAAGGAGAAATATTTCTATTAAATATGCCTACCGGCAGTGGAAAAACCCTTTGCAGCATGAAAGCTGCCTTAATGCGCCTTTTGCAGGACAACACTAAAAAGAGAATTATTTATATCATCCCTTACAATAGCATTATTGAACAAACAGCCACAACCTTCGAAAATATTTTTGCTGACAATATGGATATTTTGCAGCATCATTGCACTTATTATGGCGATGATGAAAGCGAATTAAATTACGCCTGTATAAAAAATGCTACCGAAAACTGGGATGCTCCTGTAATAATCACTACTTTCGTGCAATTTTTTGAGTCTATTTATGATAATAAGAGAAGCCGCCTGCGCAAGCTGCATAATATTGCCGACAGCATTTTAATATTTGACGAAGCTCATCTATTGCCGGAAGAATATTTACAACCCGCTTTACAGGGAATTGCTTTTATTACCAAGTACCTAAACAGCGAAGCATTTTTTCTCACAGCGACTATGCCAAACTTTAGTGAACTCATAAAGAAATATGCTTTGCCCAACAGCCTAATTGTTGATTTACTTCCAAATAAAACGGAGTTTAGCAAGTTTAAAAAGTGCGAATTTAGAAATTTAAATCAAATTTCTCTAGAAAATTTAATTGAAATGAATGCAAAATACCCTACGTCACTTATTGTTGTCAACGCCAGAAAAACCGCAAAAAATATTTATACTATGTTGAATGGCGAAAAATATCACCTGTCTACCTACATGACATCTTTTGACCGCAAAAATACTATTATAAAAATTAAAGAACGTCTGCAAAAATTGGAGGAAGATTTCCCCGCATTGCAAAACGTTCCAAGCGACAGAAAGATAACTGTGGTGTCCACTTCTCTGATAGAAGCTGGGGTGGATTTAGATTTTTCTACAGTTTTTCGCCAGTTAGCCGGTCTGGATAATATACTTCAAGCAGGAGGGCGCTGCAACAGAGAAGGAAAACGCAAAAATGCTGCTGTTTTCATCTTTCGTCTGCAAGAAGAGCGTGAAAATGCCATTAGCACCAAATATCAATATGCCAAAGAAAACCTTTTAGCTTTTGCAGATATTGCAAGCGCCGAAAGTATCAGCTGCTATTATCGCAAATTATTCTCCGAGCAAAATAAAAATATCGAAAAACATCGGCTGAAAAATTATTGTTCTAATATAAAATCCATTCCTTTTAAAAGCTACGCTGAAGATTTTAAGCTTATCAGAGACAATATTTCCATTGCAGTAGCTGAAAATGAGGAAAGCCGTCTGCTCATTGAAAATCTAAAAAACGGACTTGGCAATAAAAGACTTTTGCAGAAATACAGCTTAAGTGTCTATGAAAATGAATTGCAAGAATTACAGCAACAGCATGTCGTCGAAAATTATGACGGAGTATGGTGTCTAACTAATAATGATTATTATGATAGTCAGACTGGTATCTGTTTTGAAGGCAAATATTATATAATTTAATGCAGAAAGGAGCTTAGAATAATGAGCTATGGTTTTAAAATAATTGTAGAAGGAGATTATGCTTTGTTTACTCGTCCAGAATTTAAAGTTGAACGAGTAAGCTATGATGTTCCGCCGCCGGGAGCATTAGAGGGGCTGCTGAAAAGTATTTATTGGAAACCGGCGATAAAATACGTTATTGATAAAATAATTGTGTATAACAAAATTAATTTTGACAATATCCGGCGCAATGAAGTAAAAGACAAAGTCTCACTAGCTGCGATAAAAGGACAGATGAAAAAAAATGAATCTGACCCCTCTGTTTACACTAGTGAGTGTCGCTCACAAAGAGCCTCAATGTTTTTAAAAAATGTAAAATACGGTATTGAGTTTCATTTCGAACTAACTAAACAAAAATGTGACCATGAAGATGAATCTGAGAAAAAACATTACAATATTATAAAGAGGCGTTTGGAAAAAGGTCAGCATTTTCGTACCCCATGTTTAGGCTGCAGTGAATTCCCCGTTAAAAAGATAACTTTAGTAGATGATTTTGATTTTAACGATATTGATGCTGAAATCATAGCCCTTGGAGATGTAGATTTAGGCTTTATGACTTACAAAGTAAAATTTGAGGATAACGGTATTCCTCTTAATAATGATTGGAATAATCCTGTGTTTTCGGATAAAGCTTCAACAGTCTATTATCGCCCTCATATGATTGATGGCATAATTGATGTCGCTAAATACCGGGAGGAATTGAAATGTTGATTAAAGCCCTATGCGAATATTACGATATGTTAGCGGAAAAAGGCGATGTTTTACCGGAAGGCTATTCAGAAGTAGAAATTAATTATTTAATATCCTTAACTAAAGACGGCGTAATCGATGATATCATTGATTATCAAGAAGAAATAATTGATGCAAAAAATAAAAGCAAAAAAGTGCCTAAAAAAGAAATTTTTCCGCTGCGAAGTGAAAAGTCGGCGATAGAAAGCAATGTAATTGAGCACCGTCCGATATATATTTTTGGTTTAAATTTAGAGAAAGACAAACTCACCACCGAGGATAAAAGCAACAAAGCCAAAAAATCTCATGAAGCATTTGTAAAAAAACAATTGGAATTTTTGGAAGGCTTAAACACTCCGATAGTCAATGCTTTTCGCTTATTTGTAGAAAACTGGAATCCGCAAAAAGAAGCTGAAGCGCAAAACAAATTTTTGCTTAACTTAGGCAAAAAATATGCTGTCAGCAAATTCGCCTTTTGCTTAAATACTGATTCAGCTGCATTATTGCATAAAGATGAAAAAGTTAAAGAAAAATGGGAAATTTTTTATGCCACACAAAATTTACAGCCAGTTCTTGCTCAATGTGCGATCAGTGGTGAAAAAGAAGAAATAGCTAGATTGCACAATAAAATTAAAGGCATCGCCGGCGGACAATCCTCAGGTACATCTCTAATTTCCTATAACAATTCTTCGGAAGAATCTTATGGCAATACCCAATCTTACAACAGCAATATTTCTCAAACAGCAATGAAAAAATACACAGAAGCCCTAAATTATTTATTGAGTGTAAAAGATGTAAATGGCAATCGGAAATATGTAAAATTATTTGATGATACCACAGTCATCTATTGGGCAATGGATAAAAATGAAAAATATACTGATCTTTTTGATGCCATATTTTTCGGCGATGAAAAAGAAAACCTGCGCCAGCTTTTAGATAATCTATTAAGCAAAGTCCAACAAGGAAATTTGAACATTGAACAAGCACTGTCGGCAGAGAAACTTAATCCTAAAGTAGATTTTTACTTAGTTGGCATTAAGCCAAACTCCTCACGCTTAGCTTTAAAATTTATCTATCACCAAAATTTTTCTGAACTGCTAAAAGGCGCTTTTATGCATCAAAAAGATTTGCAAATCGGCAAGAATTATAAGCCTCTTGCATTCTGGCAAATAAAAAAAGAACTCTTGTCACCCAAAAGCAGTAATGATCAAGTAAATCCAGCTTTAATGGCAAAACTTTTTGAAAGTGTACTAACAGAAGCCAATTATCCACAGGCGTTGTTAGAAACAATGATTCGCCGCTGTAAAATAGATAAAGAAATCGGCTCTATTAGAGCAAGTACTATCAAGGCTTGTATCAACAGAGCAGACCGCAAAAAAGGTAAAAAGGAGGAATTAACCGTGTCCTTAGACAAAAACAACCTAAATCAAGCTTATTTATGCGGCAGATTATTTGCTGTATTAGAAAAAATTCAAAGATCAGTTTATGGTGACTCACTAAACCGAACCATTAAAGATGCATATTTTTCTTCTGCAGCTACTACTCCCGCAATTATTTTTCCTAAACTTCTTAAATTAGCTGAGTATCATCTGCAAAAATTAAATTATAGTGTTAACTATCGTAAGCAGATGCAGGAAATCATCAGCGGCTTAAGCGGGGAATTTCCCAAAAATCTTTCTTTAACAGAGCAAGGCAAATTTATGATTGGCTATTATCACCAATATGAAAGCTTTTTCGAATAGAAAAATAACACTAAAGACGAAGCAGCACAATAAATAATCAAGGAGGCAAATATTATGTTAGAAAACAGATATGACTTTGTAATGATTTTTGATGTTGAAAACGGCAATCCCAATGGTGACCCCGATGCCGGCAACACCCCTCGTGTTGATGTAGAAACGGGACATGGCATCATCAGTGATGTATGCTTAAAAAGAAAAATAAGAAATTATGTACAGTTAGTTAAAGAAGGAGTTCCGGGATATAATATTTTAATCAAACCGGACAAAGCTTTAAACACAAAATTTACCGAAGCATATGAAGCCGAGAATTTGAAAACCGGTGAAAAAGGCAAAAAAGCCGAGGATGTAGCTAAAGCCAGAGATTATATGTGCAAAAATTATTATGATGTCCGCACTTTTGGAGCAGTTATGTCTACCGGTGACGATCCTTGCGGAATTGTCAGAGGACCAGTACAAATTAACTTTGGCAGAAGCATTTCGCCTATTAATATTCAAGATATCACCATCACTCGTCAGGCAAGAACAACCGTAGATCGGGAAAGCAGCGGTGGAACAGAAATAGGCAGAAAAAGCATTATCCCCTACGGCTTATACCGGGCAGAAGGCTATGTTTCCGCTGCCTTAGCTAATAAAACCGGATTAAATGAAGCAGATTTAGAACTTTTATGGCAAGCAATCTTTAATATGTTTGAAAATGATCACAGTGCTGCTCGAGGCAAAATGTGCATGAGAGAGATTTATATTTTTAAACATGATAACATTTTAGGCAACTGCCCTTCCCATGTATTATTTGACAAAATACAAATCAAATTAAAAGATGGCATCGAAGCTCCCAGATCCTTTAGTGACTATGAAATAACATTTGATGCTGCCGCTTTGCCTGAGGGGGTTAGTTGCCAATTAATAAAATAGACGAAGATACTATCAATATCCGCTCAATCCAACATTATCTTTATTGCGCCCACCGTTGGGGATTATTAGAAATCGACAAAGCTTGGTCAGAAAATTATTTCGTTACCAGAGCAAATTTATTGCATGAAAGAGCCCATGATCCTAAACGGAAATATATTAGCAAAGATAAAAAAGTATATTCTGCTGTAGAAGTATATAATGATTCCGAACCTTATCGGATATATGGCGTTGTTGATAGTTTAGAGATAGCTATTAACAATCAAAGTAAAATAACTATTGTAGAATATAAACCAACTAAGCCAAAAAACTGTGATTTTAACTATGATGATGCAATGCAAATTTTTGCTCAAAAAATTTGTATTGATAATATATTTTCCTGCGACTGTGAAGGATATATATTTTTTGCAGATGTCAAAAAACGAGTTAAATTACCGTTAAAAGAAGAATATAATAGTTTCAATACTCATTTGCTAAAAATATTAAAAGAAATGAGAGACTATAAACAAAACGGACAAATTCCTCCTATTCAAAAGAGCCAAAAATGCAGCGGATGCTCATTAAAAAATATCTGTATGCCTAAACTAAAAAAAGCTAAAAGTTTAGCAACAGAACTAAAGGAGTTGATGGAGGGATGAGAAAATTATTAAACACTGTTTATATAACAAATGAGTTAGCTTATTTGTGCTTAGATGGCGAAAATTTGGTGTGCAAAATAGATAATGAAACTAAGTTCCGCATTCCTTTTGATAATGTAGAAAACATTGTTTGCTTTAATTATATAGGTTGCTCGCCTGCATTAATGGGGAAATGTGTAAGCAAAAGCATTCCTATAAATTTTGTATCTCCTAATGGAAAGTTTTTGGCTAAGATCTGCGGAGAAACTAAAGGAAATGTTTTTTTACGAGTTGCCCAAATAGACAGATTTCGTGAAACAAATTTAAACCTGGCGCAAAATACAATAGCAGCTAAACTTTATAACACAAGCCAAGTTATCAAACGAACATTACATGATAATGCCGACTTACGAGAAGATGAAGAATTACTGGCAGTATTAGAGCAGCTTAAAGACGGAATAAAAAAAGTGTATTTAACAAACAGCATTGAAGGGCTTGTTGGTATAGAGGGGAACTGCGCAAAAGAGTATTTTTCAATATTCAACAAATTATTAATTAATAAGCACAATAATTTTACATTTGAATATAGAAGCAAGCGCCCTCCGTTAGACCCAATAAATGCGGTATTATCTTTTGTTTATACTCTTTATCAAACAGAGTATGCAGCAGCTCTGGAAACTGTAGGATTAGATAGTTATATCGGCTTCTGTCATAAGTTGCGCAGTGGAAGAAGCTCTTTAGCTTGTGACTTATTAGAAGAAAGCCGCTGTATTGTGGAGCGCTTCACTTTAACCTTATTTAACCTACAAATGTTAAAAGAAAATGATTTTACAAAACAAATATCAGGAGCAGTTTATTTAAATGAAGAGGGCAGGAAAAAAGTAATAAGTAAATGGCAAGAAAAAAAGCGAACCGATATGTTTCACCCTATATTAAAGCAAAAAATCCAAATGGGATTACTGCCATATGTGCAAAGTAATTTATTAGCTAAATATGTAAGGGGTGATTTGGAGGAATATCCATGTTTTCTTTTAAAGTAGGTGAAAAGAATGATGGTATTAATAAGCTATGATGTATCCACTGCGGACGAGGCAGGGAAAAAACGTTTAAGAAAAGTTGCCAAAGAGTGCCAAAATCATGCCCAAAGAGTACAAAACTCTGTTTTTGAAGCCAACTTAGATTATTCAACATTTATGAAGCTCAAAGACAGGCTGGAGAAAATAATTGATAAGGAAAAAGACAGCTTAAGATTTTATTATTTGGGAAATAATTGGTCAAGAAGAATTGAGCATGTTGGCGCAAAGGAAACATACAATTCAGAGGGGATATTGATAATATAGCTTTAAGCGAAGCAAAGGCATATATAAATTTCCCGAGAGGTTCGCCTAAAAAAATATAGTAAATTGGAATAAAAAGGCATCAAAAAAAGAAAAAAAGTAAAGTCCACCCCTATATATAGGTGTATTGCAAAGAATATTACTAAATATTGCGGTCGCACCTCGCAAGGGGTGCGTGAGTAGAAATTTACGGTATTAAACTCATTGAATACTGCTGCATTTTGTCGCACCTCGCAAGGGGTGCGTGAGTAGAAATCGTCAGTGTCCCATTTGATACAGGTAGCTTTCAGTCGCACCTCGCAAGGGGTGCGTGAGTAGAAATTACGCCTTTTGGTAATTCTAAATGGTCATGCCACGGTCGCACCTCGCAAGGGGTGCGTGAGTAGAAATATTTGTAATACTCGCACATTCGCCCGCCTATGAGTCGCACCTCGCAAGGGGTGCGTGAGTAGAAATCTACCATGACAAACAATGGGAGGGAGTGAACGCACGTCGCACCTCGCAAGGGGTGCGTGAGTAGAAATTTTGTGGATTGTTGCTATTAGCATTCTTCATTGCTGTCGCACCTCGCAAGGGGTGCGTGAGTAGAAATTTTTTTATAAAACAAAAAAGGACTATCAAAAATAGTCGCACCTCGCAAGGGGTGCGTGAGTAGAAATCACACAATGGCGCAGTAATGCTTTTATCTGTAGGTTAGTCGCACCTCGCAAGGGGTGCGTGAGTAGAAATCGTCAAATATTTCTTTTGGCGTTGTTTTGATATTCAGTCGCACCTCGCAAGGGGTGCGTGAGTAGAAATTGATATCTCTGCTATTGATTTTGATGTTTTCTGTTGTCGCACCTCGCAAGGGGTGCGTGAGTAGAAATTTTCCAGCACTGCTGAAATAGTGGCATTTGCGGAGCAAGTCGCACCTCGCAAGGGGTGCGTGAGTAGAAATTGCCAACGTGGTTTTTTTTCTTCCTGCGGCACAAGTCGCACCTCGCAAGGGGTGCGTGAGTAGAAATAGCCCTCTGATGTCAATAAATCCACCCTTGTCGCGTCGCACCTCGCAAGGGGTGCGTGAGTAGAAATTGTACATTTCTACAACGTTTTCTAATGCGTAAATGTCGCACCTCGCAAGGGGTGCGTGAGTAGAAATCAGCTTGCTATATATTTCATGCTTACACCTCTTAGTCGCACCTCGCAAGGGGTGCGTGAGTAGAAATTTGTCCCAGTTCCACTTTTGCAAAATCATTCTTCGTCGCACCTCGCAAGGGGTGCGTGAGTAGAAATTATTGCTCGTGCTGTGGCTAAAACGCCCAAATCAGTCGCACCTCGCAAGGGGTGCGTGAGTAGAAATAATAAGCAATATCCA
The DNA here is from genome assembly GCA_944391285.1 of uncultured Clostridia bacterium. Taxonomy (GTDB): domain Bacteria; phylum Bacillota; class Peptococcia; order Peptococcales; family Peptococcaceae; genus QAKL01. Next base: position 2,684 of record CALXSY010000012.1, on the reverse strand, counting down.
TCATTCAAAGTATCATCGGTCGCACCTCGCAAGGGGTGCGTGAGTAGAAATTATCTCCGGCAGAGGCAAAAGCAGTTTATGAAAGTCGCACCTCGCAAGGGGTGCGTGAGTAGAAATTAGGGCAGGCATATCTAAATGATAAAGGTGGTGCGTCGCACCTCGCAAGGGGTGCGTGAGTAGAAATATTTGCATTATACATTCGTTTAATCTTGCCATCAGGTCGCACCTCGCAAGGGGTGCGTGAGTAGAAATCAGTAGCTTGCTGCACCGACTTCAACCTTTAAGGTCGCACCTCGCAAGGGGTGCGTGAGTAGAAATCGTCCATATAGATAATGTCGTATTCCTGCCCCTGGTCGCACCTCGCAAGGGGTGCGTGAGTAGAAATTTCAAGTGAGAAATGAAGATTGGAAAATGTAAGGGTCGCACCTCGCAAGGGGTGCGTGAGTAGAAATTACAGGAAACGACAAATTCTCAGGGGCAGAGTAGTCGCACCTCGCAAGGGGTGCGTGAGTAGAAATTGCTGTGCTAATTGCTAAATTTGTTAGCTAATCTGCAATTATTATATCAGTATGAACTCTTTGGTTAAAGCTTTTTTATCGCCCGCCCTAATATCTGTACTTTCCCTCCTATCTTGAAAATTTTAATAGTCGTTTCTGTTTTTTCTCTCCATGTTTTAATATATATCTTTAATACTTGGTTTTAATATATATATCTTTAATACTTGCTGTACTCACAAACTACATTTTTAGCAGAAACCTCATCTATCAGAACCCCTTTGCGACCTTTTCTCTGCCAAAGCTTTACCGTCAATAATTCCTTGCGATGTCGCTTTTGTTCATTTCTTTCACCCTGTCTTATCTATTGTTCACTATGGAAAATGGACAGCGTTTGCCGATGCATTGATTGTTCTGCGGCGAATAACCGCAAACCATTTTACCCAGCTCCATCTCGATGCCGAAATGCTCCTTGACAAACTCTACTGCCTGAATAATCGCCAGAAATGAATCCCTTTTGCAGCATCTCGGTCCGCCAATATCACCGATTGCGCTCAAAGATTTTGCAGTCATCTTATGTGCCAAGGTAAAGTTTTCATTATCCAAAGGCGTAGCTCCGGAGATAATCGACACAAACATTCCACTGCTTAATCCCGCTCCGCAAGCACCCCAAAAGCCGCAAGCCCCTCCGGGCACTGCTTGCCCTCGGTTTTTCATCTCTCTTAGGGCATTTTCCAGTTCAATCTTGCCGCCGGCATTCTTATAAGCGGTGAGCAATGCCATGCCAACCATAATATGATGCTCCGGTCCATGCATATGGCAAAATGGCTGCGCCATCATCTTATTGATAATCGCAAAAGGATTCTTTGAAGTCTCATTCAAGCACAGACCAAATAAGACATCTATTCCGTCCATATGGCATTGATTACAGACATAGTGACCATTGATGCAGCGGGTTTTGCTGTATTCTTTTTTATGGCAAATAGCACACTCCATTTCCGCATCTTCCTGCAAATACTCCAATGGCGCTTTGCAGATTAAACATTCTTCCTTCATAATTCACTCTCCTAAAAATTGGCTAAAGTATCTGTTTCTTGTATTATATCATGAATCATTTCTCCTGCTCAAGACCTCTATAAAAATTATTATCAACGCGTACTTTTGATTATTGATGACCAAAAACAAGCCCTCTTAATGTTTTCTTCTCCCTTAGAAATCTTCCAAGCAAAATTAGAATTTTTAGGTGTGAAATGCTATAATAATCCTGCATATATAGATCCATCATGCAAAAGAGGATAAAGATCATAAATAACATTAGACCACATTACTATTCAGCGTAAAAATTTATTTGTAAAAACAGAATGTTTAAAGGTTTTCTCCCTGCCGCAATGGTTATAACCGCTAACAATATTCCCCTCCCACTGTCAAAATGTTAACATCAGTTGCTTGAATGCAACGAGATTTGGTGCTACAATATCCCCATGCAAGGAGGGATAGTTATGCTAAATGAAAATATTAAAGCACTCCGCAAGGCTAATGGATTATCGCAGGAGGAGCTGGCAATCAAATTAAATGTGGTGCGTCAGACCGTTTCCAAATGGGAGAAAGGTTTATCGGTTCCGGATGCCGGCATGGTAATCCAACTTGCCGAGGTTCTTGAAACCACGGTCAATGTTTTGCTGGGGGAAGAAATTCCCGTACAGGAAGAACAGGATCTTACTAAAACATTAGCAGCTAAGTTAGAAGTATTAAACGAACAATACTCTAAGCAAAATGAGAGCCGCCGAAAAATTTGGCGAATTATATTTGCTGTAGTTTTAATTATTTCAATAGCTTTCCTGCTTAGATATCTGATTTTCTTCGGCTTTATATACAATCTGCAACATTCAGGCAACGTCTCCACTTCCACAGCCGTAACCGTACTCGACGGCGGCCATGCTCCTTTATACTTTACCTTTTTGTATTATTTCTCAGTACTAAGACCGGTGCTTATTAGTGCTCTTGCCGCGGTTGCAGCGATTATTGTGCTCTACCGCACCAGAAAAAAATAAAGCATTATAACAAAGCCCACGGCTGCTTTCTTTCGGAATAACAGCCATGGGCTTATTTTTTACTCTTGAATTGTCAAGTCAAATGCAACACTTTAGAGAAATAAATTTCATAAGGCGTTTTATACCCTAAGCACTTTCT
>CALXSY010000011.1 GCA_944391285.1 uncultured Clostridia bacterium | reverse complement strand
TATTTTTGTCATATAAAATCACCCCATTTGTTAGATATATTATATCATACTTGTCTAACAAATGGGGTGCATTTTAATTGGTGCGGTTTTACTCTATGCGCATATTATCCTCTAAAATAGCTAAAAGCTTCTGATAACGGGCTAACTCTTCCGCCTCAGAAACCAATACTTTGGAATTATAAAAGCTTACTTTGCCCTTTTCTTCACTTTCATCAACCAGTGAAGCTAAATGGCGAACGGTGCCTTGGCTGCCGTCAATAATATGCACATTGGCAGGCAGAAGTCTGCGCAAAGTATGCCTAAAAAAATTAAAATGGGTGCAGCCTAAAACGATTGCCGAATAATTAGCCAAAGTAAAATTACTCAGTTCATCCTGCAAATATTTTTCTACCGCTGGGCTTTGAAAATCGCCTTTTTCAGCGAATTCTACCAATTTAGGCAAGGGCAGTAAATCGCTTAAATGCTCGTTATCCCATTTTGCCAGCAAGGCTTGCATTTTTTCCTCTTTTAAGGTCAGCGGAGTAGCCGTAACCAAAATTCTATGCACCTTGTCCGCAGTTACTGCCGGTTTTACCGCAGGCTCCATGCCTAAAATAGGAATATCGTACTTGATTCTCAGCGAAGCTGCTGCTACACTGGTGGCAGTATTGCACGCTAAAACCAAGGCTTCGATATTGCCCAGACCGAGCAGAAACTCTGCGGCTTCATTTACATATCCCAGCACTTCTTCTTTGCTTTTTACTCCGTAAGGTACGTTTTTGGTATCTGCATAATATACATAATCTTTTTTGGGCAATCTCCGGCGAGCTTGGCTCAAAACGCTTAAGCCTCCGATGCCCGAATCAAAAACAGCTATAGCCAATCATTATCCCTCCAAGCTCTGGGACTTTTTTTGTGCCACAATAAATATTTTTTCGGCAAACTCTTCCTCAGCAATTTCTTCAAATTCAAGCTGATCATAAGCGGCTAAAAAGCTGAAGCCGCTCTTTTCCAGCAGGCTTTTCCATTCGTTTAATTCATAAGCCTTTTGGCGATGTTTTTCAAAAGTGCGCTCATATAAGCCATTGTCCTGCTTAATAAAAAAAGTCAGCTCCATTTCGCAGATTTTCTCTTCTGCATCAAAGGTGTTTTCCCAAATATAGACCACATCATCGCTGTAGTAGCTGTAAGTATTGTCTCCCAAAATATCCGCCAGCTTAAAAAAGGTATTGTAATCAAAAAGCAAAATTCCCTGCGGATTTAAGCATTCCCCCACCCTTTTTAAGCATGCCGAAACATCCTCGGCTTTAGTCAGATAGTTTAAAGTATCAAAGGTTGCCAAAGCTCCGTCAAACTTAAGCGGCAAATCCAGCTTAGCTATATCTTGGCAGTATAATTCTATATCTGCCTTTTCTTCAGCAAATCTCTCTTGAGCCTGCATCAGCATAGCCGGGGATATATCCACCCCGCACATCTGCCAGCCCAAGCGCTGCATTTCCAAAGTAATACCGCCGGTGCCGCAGCCTAAGTCAACGATTGCTTTGCCGGGACAATGAGCTTTTTTAAACAGCTCACTGCAATACTTCGCCCAAACCTGATAATCCACATCTTCTGCCATAATTTTATCATAAACTTGGGCTAAATTTTCGTAAGCCATTATTCCTCACCTATAATTGCACTTATATCTATTTGCTTGCCGTCGGACCACAGCTTCTCCAAATTATAATATTCTCTGGCTTCCGGCTGGAAAATCTGCACTACTACAGTGCTGTAATCCAATAAAATCCATTCGCCGCTTTGAAATCCTTCACGGTGCAGAACCTGCAGTTGATAATTTTTGTCCAAGCTTTCCTCTATGCCGTCGGCAATAGCCTTAGTTTGAATTTTGGTATTGCCGGTGCAAATGACAAAGTAATCGGCAATGCCTGTTTTTTCGTGGATATCCAATAATATAATATCCTTTCCTTTTTTCTCGTCAATCGCTTTCACTATTGACTCCGCCAAAACATATGAATCCATTTATTTCCTCCTTAATTGCTGTTGCGGGTATTGATACGGCTGATTGCCGCATTTCTGGCACGGACAGATGCCGGATGAATATAGCCGCCGTTTGATAAAAGATAGGCGATAACACTATCTAAACAGCTTATTAATGCAAACTCTAAATTTTTATAAGCAATGGCGCGGATATTGTCCAAATTGCTGAATTTTCTGCCCGGCTCAATATAATCAGCGATATAAACAAGCGCATCAAAGGGCGTCATATATTCGCTGCCGGTCGTATGCAGACCAATAGCCTGCAAAATCTCTTCATCATTAATAATATTTTCTTCCTTTAGCAAAAATGCTCCTACCGGTCCGTGCAGCACGTGAGGAGCCAGTATTTCCACATCATCTTTTAAAATGCCGTTTTTCTGAGCAATCTCCAAAAGCTCATCACCATCTAAATTTTTGGCGTAATCATGCATAAGCCCTGCCAAATACGCCTTATCAGCATCCATATTATGCACAATCGCCAGTTTTGCCGCTGTATCAGCTACATTTAATGAATGTTTATAGCGTTTCTCCGAAAGTCTCTCCTGCAATATTATTTTATAACCTTCGTACTTATCCATTTTTTCACCTTCTGTACAACCCTTGCTCCTTGATATATTCCCAAACCTTAGGCGGCAAATACTCATTTTTAAGACCGCTTTGTATTTCGCTGCGCAAAAGCCGGGACGATATATCTATTTCCTCCTCCGCCTTAAGCAAGATAATTTTTTCTTTTGCTTGAGGGAAACTGTTAAGTGCCTCATCAATTTTCAGCTCATACCCCGGGCGATTAACGCCCACAAAATAACAGTTAGCCAAAATCTCCTGCCAGTTGTACCAGCGGCTTAAGCTTTCCAAGGCATCGGCGCCGCTTAAAAAATACAATTCCCAGCCGGCGTAAATTTCTTTTAATACCTTCAGCGTCTCACAAGTGTAGGACTTGCCCTCCCGTAAGGCTTCCACAGCGCTTACTTCAAAATAAGGTATTTCCGCCGTAGCAATAGCCGTCATCGTTAGCCGCTGGCTGAAAGAGCTGGTTTTTCCTTCCTTAAACGGGGAAACCGCCGAAGGAATAAACAATACTTTATCCAAGCCCAGCTTTTGGTAGCAAACCTTAGCCAGATGCAAATGCCCGGCATGAATCGGATCAAAAGCGCCGCCTAAAACACCTAACTTTTTCATCGATTATTTTCTCACCTGTCCGTCGCCTAAGATAACATATTTATAGCTGGTCAGCTCTTTTAAGCCCATCGGTCCGCGGGCGTGCAGTTTTTGGGTGCTGATACCGATTTCTGCGCCAAAGCCAAATTGGAAGCCGTCGCTGAAGCGGCTGGAGGCATTGACATAGACACAAGCCGCATCAACCATATGAGTAAACTTTCTGCTGTGCGCATAATCATTGGTTACGATTACTTCCGAATGTTTAGTGCTGTATTTGCGGATATGAGCGATAGCCTCGTCGATATCCTGCACTACTTTGACAGCTAAAATCAAATCATGAAACTCTGTCGCATAATCTTCCTCCGTAGCCAATCGGCAGTCCGGCAAATATGCTTTTGCTTTTTCGCAGACTCTTAATTCTACATTGGTTAGTTTAGCCGCAATAAGCGGTAAAAATTCCTGTGCCAAATCTTGATGCACCAAAAGGGTTTCCAAAGCATTGCAGACACCGGGGCGCTGCATTTTACCGTTAACCGTAATTTTAACTGCCATTTCCAGATCAGCTTTGTCATCAATATAAATATGGCAGTTGCCAACGCCGGTTTGAATAACCGGCACGGTAGAATTTTCTACCACATTTTTGATTAATCCGGCTCCTCCCCGGGGAATCAGCACGTCCAAATATTCATTCAGTTTAAGCATTTGATTGACGCAATCCCGGGAAGTATCCTCGATAAGCTGCACGGCTCCTTGAGGTACGCCGCATTGTTCGCAGGCTGCCGCTAAAATCCGGCAAATAGCCAAGTTGGAATTAAAAGCATCGCTGCTGCCTCTTAAAAAGGCGGCATTACCGCTCTTTAAGCATAAGCCGGCAGCATCAACAGTGACATTGGGTCTGGCTTCGTAGATGATACCTACGACACCCAAAGGCACCCGTACTTTGCCGATTTGAATATTTTCTGCACCCAGCCAGCTTTCATCGATATGCCCAATGGGATCTTCTAATTTGGCGATAGCTCTTAAGCCGTCAGCCATATCTTTAATGCGTCCGTCCGTTAGCAATAAGCGATCTAAAAATGCTTTGGATAAATTATTAGCCTCGCCCTTTTCCATATCCAGCTTATTGGCTTTTAAAATTTCCTCTTTATTTTTCTCCAAAGCCTCTGCCATAGCCATCAAGGCATTGTTTTTCTCCTCAGCCGTCAACAAGCCTAATTGGTAGGCTGCTTCCTGGGCTAATTGACCCTTTATTTTTAACTCTTCATGCATAGCTTCCGCCTCCTTTTATAACAGCAATCCCAGATTATCCCGGTGGATAACCTCATCATAATCCTTGTACCCAAGCAAATCGTAAATTTCCCTGCTTTTCGCTCCTTTGATAATATCTAATTCCTTAGAGGAATAATTAACCATGCCTCTGGCAAATTCCCGCTTGTTTTCGTCGCAAATGGATACTACCGCTCCTTTGGAGAAATTGCCCTCTACCGCCTTGATACCGCTGGAGAGCAAGCTTTTACCGTTAGAAATAAGGGCATTTTTCGCTCCGTCGTCAACTATCACCGCACCACTAAGCTTACAGCCAAAGGTAATCCAGCATTTGCGCAAATGGGGTTTAACGTCGTTTGCTAAAAATAAGGTGCCGACATTTTCCCCCTTCACAATCTTTGCTAAAACGTTCTCCTCGGCTCCGTGAGCAATCACTAAAGGTATGCCGGCATTATTAGCAATTTTTGCCGCCATGATTTTTGTTACCATGCCGCCGGTGCCCAGATTGCTCCCTGCCGCTCCGGCAAGGCTTTCGATAGAATTATCAATTTTTTCTACTACCTCAAGCATTTTCGCCGCCGGGTTTTTGCGGGGGTCGCTTTCATACAATCCTTGGATATCGCTTAAAAGAATCACCAAATCAGCCTCAATCAACACTCCTACCGTAGCTGCCAAGGTATCATTATCACCGATGCGAATCTCATCAATGGAAACCGTATCGTTTTCGTTGATAATAGGGATGATGCCCATTTTTAGAAGTGCCAGTAAGGTATTGCGGGCGTTTAAAAAGCGCATATGATTGTCCAGATCCGCCTTAGTTAAAAGCAGCTGCGCTACTATCTGCCCATATTCGGCAAACATTTTTTCATACAAGTGCAAAAGCACTCCCTGACCGACCGCTGCCAAGGCTTGCTTTTGGGGAATATCCTTAGGCTTTTCTTCCAAGCCCAATCTTCCCATACCGGTAGCGATAGCTCCGGAAGAAACCAAGACTACTTCCTTGCCTTGATTATATAAATCTGTTAATTGCCGGGCTAAAAGGTCGATCTGGGGCAGATTTAATTTGCCGTTGGCATAAGTCAAGCTGCTGGTGCCGACTTTAACCACGATGCGCTTAGCCTCGGTAATCATTTGCGAGCATTGTGTTCTTTGCATAGCGCTTACTCCTTATTGGGGGAATTTGATAACCGGCTTTTTAGCATTAGCTCTAAAAAGCAAAATATTGCGCCCGATCACCTGCACGATTTCGCAATCACATTGGGCTTCCAAGCTTTTTGCCACCTCATCAATTTCTTCGAAGCAATTTTTTAAGACTTTAACCTTGACCAGCTCTCTTGCCTCCAACGCTTCATCTAAAGAATGAACGGTATTTTCATTAACGCCGTTTTTGCCCACCTGGACAATCGCCTCAATATTCATGCCGATAGAACGCAGATATTTTTTGTCTTTATTATTCACTCTGTTTCCCCCTTAGAAAATTTTGCTTTTAATATTATACCATTTATTGCGCTAAAACTCCAGCATTATCTTGTATTATCAAGAAATTTTTCTTAAATTTTTACTTGAAAGTTTAAAAATCTTCTTGAGAAATAGTTACCTCAGCAGCCAACTGCAAGAGCCGCTTAAATTCTTCCTTTTCCGCATCAGTCATTTTTTGCGTCATACGCTCAAAAGAAATATCTATCTGCTCTTTAACGAAGGGATAAACTTCCAATGCTTTTGCTGTCGGACTGATATCATAAGTTCTTTTATCTTTTTTATTGGTAGTACGGATTAAAAATCCTTGCTTTTCCATCTTGGCAACTGTTTTAGCGATTACGCTTTTATCGATTCCCAGCCGTTTTGTAATTTCGTCTTGGGTCAGCATTTTAAAATCGCAGACAATCAAGATGATTGCTGCTTGAGCAGCCGTCAGATCATATGAAGCGCAACTATTATTGAGCCAGATATGAGATTTTCTGTACAAAATCGAAATGGCTTTAAAGGGACTTTCCATAATATTCGGCATCTAAATGCCCTCCTTTGCGTTTTGATAGTAATTATTATAATATAATATGGTGGCTTTTGCAACTATCTCTTGACACAAAATTACTTTTGTGTTATTTTATTAAATATGGTGGTCTTTGCCACTATTTTTTTTTATATCTTAAAATTAAAAGGAGTGTAGTTTTTATGGAAAAACCTCAGAAGATCTGGAACAAAAAATTTGTTCTGCTCTTCATCACCAACCTGCTGGTTTTAGCAGCCTTTTATGCCTCGATTCCTATTATCCCCGTTTACTGTCAGGAAATAGGCATCACCGGCTCAAAAATAGGTATCGTGCTTACAGCAATGTCTGTTGCCACTATTCTATTTCGTCCCTTTGCAGGTTACTTGCTGGATAATTTTAATCGTTATCATGTGTACCTGCTCTTCTTATTTCTGTTTTGTTTATCCTTTTTAGGATTCATCGCCTTCCCCATCTTTGGCGCATTGGTTATAATCCGTCTGTATATGGGTGCAGTTTATTCAGTATGCGGCTCTGCTACCATGACATTAGCCAGCGATGTTTTACCGCCTACTAAAATTACCGAAGGAATCAGCCGTTTTGCTTTTACTATCTCTATTGGTATGGCACTTGGACCTTTTGTTGGTATTCAAGTACAAAATCGCCTAAGCAGCACAACTTCATTCTTAACAGTTTTTGCTATTACTGTAATTGCCTTGATTTGTGTATTAGCTGCACAAATTAAATATCCTAAAGTAGAAAGAAAAAAGTTTGTTTTTAAAGACTCTTTTTATAAACCAGCTTTCCCTTTTATGTTTAACATGATGTTTCTAATGATTCCCTATGGAGCGGTAATTGCTTATTCCTCTATCTTGGCTCAGGAAAAAGGATTAATGTCTGTGTTGCCGTATTTTTATATTTTTCTGGTTTGCGGTATGCTTTTATCCAAACTTTCCACGCAGAAAATGATTGATGCCGGCAAACATAAGCTTTTAGTATATGTAAGCTTGATTTGTTTAATTGCTACTATGCTTAGCTACATATTTTTGTCAACAGGTCTTCATTTACTTATTGCCGGCTTCTTTTTCGGCTTAGGCTACGGCATCTTGCAGCCCCTTTTCCAATCCTTTGTTACCGGCACAACTCCACCGCTTAAACGAGGTGTTGCTAACGCAACATATTTGCTTTCTTACGATATCGGCATAGGCATTGGCTCTCTTTTGATGGGCTTTATGCAAGAATCCATCGGTCTTACCAACGGCTTTGCTTTAACTGCCATAGCCTATATAATCGGCGCCATAATTTATATGGCTTATGTAGATAGCTATTATCTTAAACTCAAAAACAGCTATGCCGCTTCTTATGCTATTGAAAAAAGCGCTGATTTGGTCAGCAACTATATGCAAAAAGATGTTTACACCTTAGGAGAAACAGCAACCATTAGAGACGCTATTGCCTTTTTTGCCCAGAAAAATATCAGTGGTGCTCCTATCGTTTCGGCAAACGGTGCAGCTGTTGGCTTTATCAGTGACGGAGATATCATAAGATACCTAAAAAATGACGAATTCAATTTTGCGGTAACTGACTCCTCCATATTGTTTATGAATTATTTCTGGAATCCTAGTGCCGAATTTGAAGAAAAACTAAATTCCATCATGGATTTAACTGTGCTGGAAATCGGTACCAATAAACCAATTACTATCTCTGAAAATGATTCTTTCGAAGACACTATCAAGCTGCTTGGCAAAACCGGTATCAAAAAAGTCCCCGTTGTCAGCGACAATAAAGTGGTAGGTATTGTTTCCCGCTCCGCTATAACTAATTATTTAACCAAACGCTATCTTGCAAATATGCCTGCCCTTTAACAAAATATCAGTTTTATGATTTTCCAGCCCATTAAAAACCAAAGATGTTTTTTTTTGAAAAAAAGTTGCACTAAAATAAAAAATTTTTGGCATTTGAGTAAAAAAAAGCTTGCAAAATTTCCAATCTTGCTATATACTATAGGTGTAACTATTTTGTTACTATTTACATTTAGACTTAAGGACTGGATAATATGAAAAATTTAAGAAAAAAATTAACGAGTATTTTTACTTTGACTGTATTTTTATCATTGCCGGCTACAGCTTCTTTTGCCAGCGTAACTATTGAGCAAAATAACCTGTTTCCGACATTTTTGACTAACTCTGCCACTACCTCAGCTGGTCAAACAAGCGACAGTGTGCAGATTAAAACCTTGGAAATCACTACAGGAAATACTACCAGCAAAATTGAGTATTGCCTTTTGTCCAATAACAGCGATTGGTCAGTGGACATAGTCTTAGCCAAAACCGCTGTCGGCTCCGGTGAAGATTTAAAATCTATGACCACCCGCAGCGGTGCTTTGGTCGGTATCAGCGGCAGTGATTTTCAAAATTTGGACAATAATAAACCCAAAGATCCTTACGGAGTTTTGGTTTCCCGGGGGCGCATTTTGCATACTGACTCTGCTTCCTGCGATGCGCTTGTTTTTACAGCTGACGGCACTGCGGAAATTGCTTCTTTAAGCATTACCGGCACTTTAAGCGTCGGCGGCAAGGATTATACTATCAATGCAGTCAATCATACACCGAGCCAAAGTGCTTCTACTATCACCATCTTTGACCAAAGCCGCGGCAGCAATGTAGGCTTTAACTACGGCACTAATTATATTGTTCAAAATGGTGTGGTAAAGAAAATTCAAACCAATATTAACAGCGAAATTCCTCAAGGCGGCTATGTCATCAATGTTATCGGCAAAAATGATGCCTTGGCAGCAGCGTTGAAAGTTAATACCGCAGTTAAATATTCGCTCACGCTGAAAGGCTATGAGCTGAAAAATATTCAGGCGGCAGTAAAAGCCGAAAAGATTTTGGTTAAAGACTCTGCCAGCGCTTTAGTCGCTTCTCAGCTTTCCCAAGCTGATAATACTGCCGTTAACCGCACTGCTATCGGCTGGAATAAAGACGAAGATTTGATTTTGGTAGCCGGTGTGCGCTGTGATTTAACAACCCTGGCTAATATCATGATTAAAGCCGGTGCAGTACAAGCAGTTTCCTTAAACGGCGGCGCGTCATCGGGATTATTTGTCGATGAAAGCTATGTTGCTGAGCCTCTTTGTGACATCAGCAATGCTCTCGTTTTTAAAGAAAATTTATTGACTAAATGATTTAAACCGGTGCTTGGCACCGGTTTTTATTTTTCAAAAAAGGAGCGGGTAAGATGAATAAAAAAATTATTTTACGGCTCATAATCCTTATCATGCTCCTTATAGCAATCATCTTAGTTTTCTCTGCTCTCTCCAATCCCGCCTTAGGCAGAGTAATCTACATCGGTGATTTCAAATTCGGCGCTGAACAATGGCGCACATGCTATCTCCTTTACCTTATTATAATGGCAGGACTTTTTATCAGCTCCTTCTTTAAAAAGAAGCCCTGAAACGAGAAAAAGACACATTTAAAATGTGTCTTTTTTATTCGCCTTTTAAATATGCCAATATTTCCTCAGCATTGGTATCGGGTTTTACTTTAGGCATAACCTTCTCTACCATGCCATTTTCGTCAATAATATAAGTGCTGCGCACAACACCCATGCTTACTTTGCCGTACATCTTCTTTTCCTGCCAAACGCCATAGCTTTCAATCGCTTGCCGCTCCGGATCAGACAAAAGAATAAACGGCAATTCATACTTAGCGGCAAACTTTTGATGAGAAGCCACCGAGTCCTTGCTTACACCGATTACAACAACACCCAAACGCTTAAACTCCTCATAATTAGCGCCAAAAGCGCAAGCTTGTCTGGTACAGCCCGGAGTGTTATCCTTGGGATAAAAATAAAGCACAACCTTCTTGCCTAAAAAATCACTTAACGCCACCGAATTTCCGTCTTTGTCCAAAAGAGAAAAATCCGGAGCTTTTGCTCCTATCTCTAACATTTGCTCCCTCCTTTTAAAAATACATAGTTATTTTCTGTTGAATATGTTTCATTAAACCCATAATCCAAGCGGTCAAAATTTTTAATTTCTGCGGCGGCGGTAATGTTATTTTCCGCCAGCCACCGCACCATTTCTCCCCGTGCCATTTTGCATAAGGTTCCTTTTTCGATAACTTTGCCATCAAGAAGCTCAGCAAAAGAAACGGTTAAAAACTGCACCTCTTTTGATAAATAGGGCTCAATAACCTTGCTGTATTCCTTACTTGCCAAATTTAAAATAAAGCTTGTCTCGTTAAATAAATAATCTGCCAATTTTCTCTGCCAAAATTCATACAAATTTTTCTTATCCCCTACCGCCAGTTTTGCCTGCATTTCCAAACGATACGGCACTACTCCGTCAGTAGGGCGCAAAATGCCGTAAAATCCGCTTAAAATCCGCAAATGCTCCTGCAAATAAGCCAAAGTGTCCCTTTCCATTACTGCCGGAGACATATATTTATATTGGATTCCCTCGTAGGCTAAGACAGATGGCGTAAGATTGCTTTGCAAATCCATATTTTCTAAGCGCTGAATATTTTCCTGGGCAATTTTTTCATTGCACTGCCAAAGCTTTTTTAGCTCTGCCGGGCTTAGCTTTTTTAATTCGCTCCGCAAACAATCAGCCTCTGCTAAAAAAGGCGGAACAGTAATTTCCAAAAAGCCGTCATCATCAATATTCATTTTTTTAGCCGGCGAAATAATAATGCGCATAGCCTTCGCCCCAATTAATTATACAGCTTTTCGGCGATTTCTATACCGGTCGGAGTAGCGGCAAGCCCGCCTAATGCCGTTTCCTTTAAGGAAACGGGCATGAGTTTAGAAACTTTATCCATCGCCGTAATTACTTCATCTAAGGGAATCTTGCTTTTGATGCCAGCCAAAGCCATATCAGCGCAAATTAATGCCAAGGATGCGCCCATAGCATTGCGCTTAACACACGGCACCTCTACCAATCCGGCTACCGGATCGCAGACCAAGCCTAAAATGTTTTTAAAAACCATCGCTGCCGCATCAGCCGCTTGCTCCGGCGAACCGCCGGCTAATTCCACGGCTGCTGCCGCTGCCATTGCTGCTGCGGTGCCGCATTCGGCTTGACAGCCGCCGACTGCCCCGGACACCGACGCTTTAAACGCTACCACGCTGCCTATAGCCGCGGCCGTAAACAGCCCTAAAGTAATTTTATGGTCGGAAAAATTATAGGTTTCCTGCACGCTTTTTAAAACCGCCGGCACGATACCGCAGGAACCGGCAGTAGGACAAGCAACAATTCGCCCCATCGAGGCATTGACCTCGGCAGTAGCCAAAGCATAGCTTACTGCTCTGTTGATCTTATGTCCGGCTAAAGTTTCGCTTTTGCTGTACTGATAAAGCTTCTGCCCGTCGCCGCCGACCAATCCGCTTTTGGAGGTTGGTGCATTGACCAAACCATTCTCAACGGAATTTTTCATGATCTGCCAGTTTTCCAGCATTTGCTCAAAAACGCCATCTTTAACGACTCCCTCGCCCTCTGCTTCCTGCATGAGCATAATTTCCCCGATGGTCAGTTTTTTTTCCTTAGCTATATCTAATATTTCCTTAATCGAATTAAATCCCATGGCTATTCTCCTTATACAATCGGCGGTATAAATTTGACATCTACAATAACCGGCAGTTCTTCAATCTCTGCCATCACTTCCGGCGGCACGATTTCGTCTGTTTCCAAAATCATAAAAGCGGTCGTTGATTTCTTTTCGCTGCGGTAAACCTTCATGGAGTAAACATTGATATTATGCTTTGCCAATACTCCGGAAATAGTGTAAATCGCTCCCGGACGATTGAGATGAATATTGCTGATGGCCGGCAAATCTCCTGACACTTCCACCGGAAAGCCGTTAATCTCGGTAATCATCACCCGTCCTCCGCCCAAAGAAGAACCAATCATAGTAAATACATCGCCGTCTTCGTTTTCGATGCGGAATTTTGCCGTATTGGCATGATATTTTTCGCCCAAATCAGCGGTCGAAATAGTGTATTCCAGCCCCGCCTCATGGGCATATTTTTCTGCAAAGCGAATCCGTTCATCGTCAGTATCCATGCCTAGCAAACCAGCCAAAAGCGCTAAATCGGTGCCGTGACCTTTATAGGTTTTAGCAAAAGATCCATGGAGGATAATGTCCACTTTTTTCGGTGTTGCCGACAAAGCTTTTGCCAATCTGCCCAAGCGGCAGGCTCCGGCTGTATGTGAGCTGGACGGACCGACCATTACCGGTCCTATGATATCAAAACTGCTGTAATTTGTCATTGTCCCATTACTCCTCAATATTTATTCACTATTAGACAATATACCCATTTTTCGCTCCTTTGTCAAGGATATTTTTATTTTTGCTTTCAGCGCAATTTTTCAGTAAAAAAGAGGATTGCTAAGCAATCCTCTTTTTTTTATAAGAAATATTCAACACCGCTTCTAAAGATCTGCTGATCTTTTTTTCCGTAAATATTTTTAGCTACATTTTTGCCGATACGCTCACTATGTCCCATTTTGCCCAAGACACGACCGTCGGGGCTTAAAATACCCTCGATCGCCATCACCGAACCATTGGGGTTAAAGTCGATATCCAAGGACGGCTGTCCGTTAAAGTCAACATACTGGGTAGCTATCTGCCCGTTTTGCGCCAGTTTGGCTAATAATTCATCATTACAGACAAATCTGCCTTCACCGTGAGAAATTGGGACAGCGTGAATGTCGCCGACCTGGCATTTGCTCAGCCACGGGGATTTATTGGATGCTATGCGGGTATAAACATAGCGGGATTGGTGGCGGGCAATATTATTAAAGGTCAAGGTCGGGCAATTGGCATCGGTAGCAATAATTTCGCCAAAAGGCACTAAGCCCAGTTTAATCAAGGCTTGGAAGCCGTTGCAAATACCTAAAGCCAAACCGTCATTTTTGTATAACAGATTGTGAATATCCTCTTTAAGCAATTCATGCCGCAGGAAAGCGGAAATAAATTTGCCGCTGCCTTCCGGCTCATCGCCAAAGGAGAAGCCGCCGGGCAAAATAAGCATTTGCGCATCCTTTAAGGCTTCATGCAAGCGTTTGATAGAATCCTCCAGCATCGGCGCTGTCAGATTAGCAATCACAACCACTTCAGCCTTGCCGCCTGCCATGCGCACTTGGCGAGCAGTATCGTATTCACAGTTTGTACCGGGGAAGACAGGGATAACCGCTTTTGGCTGAGCTGTCTTTGTACCGGCTTTAAAGGGCGCAAGGTGAACATAATTATACTTTTCCACATTGCCTTTGTCAGCGGTTTTGCTTGGGAAGGTGCTTTCCAAAGGCGAAGCCCAAACTTCCTCAATCTCTGCCAAAGCAATATTGTTTTCACCGCAGATCAATGCTTCTTCAGCGATAGTTTCACCGATCAGCACACTGCCCAAAATCGGTTCCTCGGCTTCATAAATAATGCCGCCGTAATTTTTAGCGAAGATAGTTTTTTCGTTGATTGCTTCGGCATATTTAAAGCCAATGCGGTTGCCCAATGCCATTTTGAGCACACCTTCGGCAATTCCGCCTTTGGTGAGTGCCCAAGCGGCGTAAATTTTGCCTTCAGCCGCAAAAGCAGAGAAACGCTCCAAGTTTTCCCGCACTTTAGCCAAAATCGGACGACCGAATTTATCATAAGGAGCCGCTAAAACATAAACCTTATGCCCTGCCTCTTTGAACTCCGGCGAGATAACCTTGGCTGCATCGGTAACACCTGCCGCAAAGGAAACCAAAGTCGGCGGTACGTCTAAATCCATAAATGAGCCGCTCATGGAGTCTTTGCCGCCGATAGCCCCTACTTTTAATTCTACCTGTGCTTTAAATGCACCCAATAAAGCAGCTACCGGCATTGCCCAACGCTTTTTGTCGCCTCTTAAATTGGGGAAATATTCCTGGAAGGTCAGCCAAGCTTGATCCAAGGATCCGCCGCCGGCTACCAATTTAGCCACTGATTCAACTACGGCGCACATGGCACCCAAGTATTGGTTTTCTTTGCTGAGGTAAGGGTCAAAGCCGTAGGATAATAAAGAGGCGGTGGAGCATTCATCGCCTAAGTAAGGCAATTTGGCACTCATAGTTTGAATAGGCGTTGCCTGATATTTGCCGCCTAAGGGCATCAAAACTGTGCCTGCCCCGATAGAGGAGTCAAAGTTTTCGATTAAACCCCGTTTGGAGCAAATATTTAAATCCTGCGCAATAGTCCATAGTCTTGCCTTAAAGCCTAAATCTCTGCTGAAAATTTCCTGCTGATAGTCATAATCGCTTATCTCAACTGCTGTTTCTTTGACAGCACCGGCAGAATTTAAAAATTCCCGGCTTAAATCGACGATTACTTCGCCTTCGTAAGTCATCACCAAACGAGCTTCTGCGGTTACTTCTGCTACTATTGTCGCTTCTAAATTTTCCAAAGCCGCAGCCTGCGAGAATTTTTCCCAGTCCTCTTTGGCAATAACTACTGCCATGCGCTCCTGAGATTCGCTGATAGCTAACTCGGTAGCGTTTAAACCTTCGTATTTTTTCGGCACTTTGTCCAAATTAATCTTCAAGCCGTCTGCCAGCTCGCCGATAGCCACGGAAACACCGCCGGCACCGAAGTCGTTGCAGCGTTTAATCAAGGTGCTGATTTCTTTGTTGCGGAACAAACGCTGAATTTTTCTCTCTTCGACCGCATTACCCTTTTGCACTTCTGCTCCGCAGGAAGCCAAGGATTCGGTAGTATGGCTTTTGGAAGAACCGGTAGCACCGCCGCAGCCGTCACGACCGGTGCGACCGCCTAAAAGTACCACCAAATCTCCCGCTTCGGGTCTGAGGCGAACCACATTTTCTGCCGGCGCCGCCCCTAAGACAGCCCCGATTTCCATGCGTTTTGCCGCATAGCCCGGATGATAAATCTCATCGACCAAACCGGTTGCCAAACCTATTTGGTTACCGTAGGAAGAATAGCCTTTTGCCGCCAAGGTAGTAATGCGGCGCTGGGGTAATTTACCGGCAATAGTATCTTCCAAAGGCGTGCGCGGATCAGCGGCACCGGTTACTCTCATCGCCTGATAAACATAGGAACGCCCGGAAAGAGGATCACGGATAGCACCGCCCAAGCAGGTTGCCGCTCCGCCAAAGGGTTCAATTTCCGTAGGATGGTTGTGTGTTTCGTTTTTAAACATAAACAGCCAATCCTGCTCGCCCTCATTGGTCTTAGCGGTAACTTTGACACTGCAGGCGTTGATCTCTTCGCTTTCGTCTAAATTGGTAAGCTCGCCCCGCTTTTTCAAGGTTTTAGCACCGATTGTTGCCATATCCATCATGGTAATCGGTCTGGTTTTTGCCCGCTCACCGTATACTTCCTCACGGGCGCTTAAATATTCTTCGTAAGCCTCTTTGATTAAGGCATCATTGATCACGATATCCTTAATCTGGGTCATAAAGGTAGTATGACGGCAGTGATCGGACCAATAGGTGTCAATCATTTTCAGCTCGGTAATGGTAGGATTGCGTTTTTCTTCACCGGCAAAATAATTCTGCATGAATTTTAAATCAGCTAAATCCATTGCCAAGCCGTATTCCTTCAATATGCCCTCTAAAAAAGCATCGTCACCATCTATAAATCCGGCAATAGCAAAGGTTTTTTCCGGCGGAGTTATCTCTTCTTCCAAGGTTTGCGGTTTTTCCAATGCCGCTTCCCGACACTCTACCGGATTGATTAAATATTCCTTGACTTTTGCCAATTCCTCAGCGCTGATCTCACCCAGCAAAACATAAACCTTAGCCGCTTTAACCAGGGGTTTGTCCCCTTGAGCGATAACCTGCAAACATTGACCGGCGCTGTCTGCTCTTTGGTCATACTGACCGGGCAGGGATTCTACCGCAAAAATTTGGTATTCGCCGTCGATTGCCGGAATCTCCTCTTGGTATAAATAATCGCACTGAGGCTCGGAAATTATCAAATTTGCTGCTTTTTCGCAGTACTCTGCCTTTAAGCCGGCAATATCATAGCGGTTGATAATCCGCACTTGCTTCAATTTATCTAAATGTAAATAGGTTTTTAAAGTAGTGCCCAAATTTTGTGCCTCTACATCAAATCCCTCTCTTTTTTCCGCAAAAAATCGATATATTTGCTCCATTTTGTCCCTTCCTTTAGAGTATCGCTTTTTTTCCTATATCGGTACGATACTGCATATTTTCAAAGGATATCTCCGATACAGCTTTATATGCTTTGGTGATTGCTCTGACAATCGTTTCATCTTGAGTACTGATGCCTAAAACCCGACCGCCGTTGGTCTGGTAGGCGCCGTCAACCAATTTGGTAGCGGCGTGAAAAACCAGAGCATTGTCAGCCGCTTTTTCTAAACCGGTGATGACTTTGCCTTTTTCCGAAGTTTCCGGATAACCGCCGCTGGCTAAAACTACGCAGACACACGGATTATCAGACCATTTGATTTCCATTTGATCCAACTTTTTATCGCAGACAGCCAGCATAATCTCTGCCAAATCGCTCTCCAAGCGCGGTAAAACTGCCTGAGTTTCCGGATCGCCGAAACGAGCATTAAACTCTAAAACTTTCGGACCGTCTTTAGTCAGCATTAAGCCGGCATATAAAACACCGCTGAAGTCACGACCTTCTTTTTTCATTGCCTCTAAAGTTTTCGCTAAAACTTCTTTTTCGACAACAGCCCGTACATCGTCTGTATAGATAGGCGCCGGTGAATAAGCGCCCATGCCGCCGGTATTTAAGCCTTTGTCATTGTCAAAGATGCGCTTGTGATCCTGCGCCGAAACCATCGGTACGATGTGCTCGCCGTCCGCAAAAGCCAAAACGCTGACTTCCTGACCTTCCAAAAACTCCTCTACCACGACTCTGCTGCCGGCAGAGCCGAATTTATTATCAACTAAGATATCCTTAATGGCATTTTCAGCGTCCTCCATTTTTTCGCAAATAAGTACGCCCTTGCCTGCCGCTAAGCCGTCGGCTTTAACCACGCAGGGCACACCGATTTTTTTGGCAAACTGAATTGCCTTATCGCTTTCGGTAAATACTCCGTAAGCTGCGGTAGGAATATTGTATTTCGCCATCAAATCTTTGGCAAAAGCTTTGCTGCCTTCGATTTCGGCAGCCGCTTTGCTGGGACCGAAGATTTTTAAGCCCTTCTCCTGAAACAAATCGACAATTCCCATCGTCAGCGGCACTTCCGGTCCGACAACTGTCAAATCAATGGCTTCTTTTTGAGCAAATTCCGCTAATGCGTTCAAATCATCCGCTTTAATATTGACCAACTGTGCTTCTTTCATGCCATCATTTCCGGGAGCACAATATACTTTTTCCACCAAGGGACTTTGAGCCAATTTCCACACTAAAGCATGCTCCCGTCCGCCGCTTCCTACTACCAATACCTTCATCTATTATACCCCCAAAAATTGATTAATGTCTAAAATGTCTGATGCCGGTAAAGATCATAGCAATACCGTATTTATCGCAAGCCTCGATTACCTCTTCATCTCTGACCGAACCGCCGGGCTGGATAATGGCGGTAATGCCGGCTTTGTGAGCAGTTTCAATACTGTCGCTGAAGGGGAAGAATGCATCCGATGCCAAAACAGCACCTGCCGATTTTTCTCCTGCTTCTTCCAAAGCAATTTTTACTGAACCGACCCGGTTCATTTGTCCTGCGCCGACGCCCAAGGTTTGTTTATCCTTAGTTACGACGATAGCGTTGGATTTAACGTGTTTAACGATATTCCAAGCAAATGCCAATTCCTGCAATTCGTCCTCGGTCGGAGCTTTTTTGGTTACCAATTTTACTTCGTCTAAATTCAGATGATGGCTGTCTCTCTCCTGCAATAAGAAACCGCCGCTGATTTTTTCGATCCAAATTTCCGCCTCGCCCTCAGGCTCACCGACAGCCAAGAGACGCAAATTCTTCTTAGTTTTCAATACTTCTACTGCTTCGTCATCAAAAGCCGGAGCGATTACTGCTTCCATGAAAGTTTCAATAATTTTGGAGGCAGTGCCTTTGTCAACTACTCTGTTTACTGCGATAATACCGCCGAAGGCCGAAACCGGATCCGCTGCCAAGGCTCTTTCATAAGCCTCCTGCAGGCTTTCGCCCAATGCTGCACCGCAAGGGTTGGTGTGTTTGATGATAACCGCTGCCGGTTTCTCGGTAAATTCGCAGACCAGCTGCCAAGCAGCGTCAACATCAACGATGTTATTGTAAGATAATTCTTTGCCGTTTAATTGTTTAGCATTTGCCAAGGTTCCGCTTTGCGGTTTGCCCATCTTATAAAAAGCTGCCTTTTGGTGCGGGTTCTCGCCGTAGCGCAGGCTTTGAATTTTGGCTCCGCCAAAGGCTGTTTCGTCGGCAAAAATTTCCGCATTCCAAGCTTTAGTTAAATATTGGCTGATAGCCGCATCATACTGAGCAGTATGCTGGAAGGCTTCCAGCGCTAATTTTTGGCGGGTTTCTAAGGAAATTTCGCCTTTATCTTTTAATTCGGCAATAATTTCATCATAATGTTTAGGATTAACCACTACTGCTACTCTGGCATGATTTTTAGCAGCCGCTCTGACCATGCTGGGACCGCCGATGTCGATTTTCTCGATAGCTTCGTCTAAAGTAACATCTTTTTTAGCGATAGTTTCCTGGAAAGGATACAAGTTTACTACTACCAAATCAATCGCTTTAATGCCGTGCTCAGCCAATACAGCCATATGCTCCGGTGTACCTTTAGCCAAGATACCGGAATGAATATTGGGATGCAAAGTCTTTACTCTGCCTTCCAAAATTTCCGGAAAGCCGGTAACTTCGCTGATACCGATAACCGGTATTCCGCTTTCTTTCAATGCCTTAGATGTGCCGCCGGTAGAAACGATTTCAAAACCTAAATCCACTAATTCCCTAGCGAATTTTTCAATACCGGCTTTGTTGGAAACACTGATTAATGCTCTTTTCATTGGAAACTCCTCCTTTTAACTATGCGTCCATCAACTATTAACTCACCACGGGCAAACTCTTTAACCGCTTGAGGATAGATTTTATGCTCCTCCAATAAAATGCGCGCTGCCAAAGTTTCCTCCGTGTCGTCATCTAATACATTTACTGCCGCCTGCAAAATAATCGGTCCGCTGTCCAGACCAGTATCCACAAAATGCACCGTACAGCCGGCAATTTTTACCCCATACTCCACCGCTTGCCTTTGCCCGTGAAGTCCGGGAAATGCCGGCAAAAGTGCCGGATGAATATTCATTATCGGGCAGGGAGCATTGGCAATAAAACCTTCGCCTAAAATTTTCATATAGCCGGCTAAACAAATCAAATCACATTCGCCGATAAGCCGCAAAAGCTCCTGCTCGTAGCTATCGCGGTCAGCAAAGCTTTTGGGATTAACCCAATGATTTTCGATTCCCTTGGCAGTAGCTTTCTCTAATGCTCCGGCATTTTCCTTATCACTCAAAACTATCTTGATTTCACCATCAATATCTCCACGCTCTATGGCTTCCATAATGGCTGCCATGTTGCTTCCGCGACCGCTGGCTAAGACTGCTATTTTAATCATTTCGGCCTCCTATTTAATGATGACTGACTTATTACCCTCGCTAACCATACCGATCATGTAAACTTCCTCACCGATTTCTTTGCAGTAATCAAAAACTTTCATGGCATTTGCCTGATCGCAAATCATTACAAAGCCGATGCCCATATTAAAGGTGCGGAACATTTCGGATTTTTCCACATTGCCGGCGTTTTCAATAAGAGAGAAAATCGGCGGAATAGACCAAGTGCCTTCCTCGATAACTACATCAACATTATCCGGCAGCACTCTGGGAATATTTTCGATAAAGCCGCCGCCGGTGATGTGCGCCATGCCTTTAACTTCAGCCTGCTCCAAGATACCCAAAACAGTTTTAACATAAATGCGGGTCGGTTTCAGCATTGCCTCACCTACGGTAGTGCCCAATAAAGCTACTTCATCACTTGGTTTATAGCCTACCTTTTCAAACATAACCTTGCGGGCTAAGGAATAACCGTTGCTGTGCAAGCCGCTGGAGGGCAGACCTAAAACTACATCGCCGGAAGCAATTTTGCTGCCGTCGATCATTTTCTTTTTATCAACTATACCAACGGTAAAGCCGGCAACATCGTATTCGCCGGGAGTATAAAAGCCGGGCATTTCGGCAGTTTCTCCACCGATTAAGGCACAGCCGGCCTGACGGCAGCCTTCGGCTACGCCGGATACTACATCAGCCACTTGTTGAGGCTCCAATTTGCCTACTGCCAAATAATCCAAGAAGAACAAAGGCTCAGCGCCGTTAACCAAAACGTCATTAACACACATTGCTACTGCATCAATGCCGATAGTATTATGCACGCCCATGTCAAAAGCTAATTTCAGCTTAGTACCAACCCCGTCTGTACCGGAAATTAAAATAGGCTCCTCATATTTGTCCTTATTCAAGGCAAATAATCCGCCGAATCCGCCTAAATCGGTCACTACCTCCGGTCTGAAAGTAGTTTTCACGATAGGTTTAATCAAATCAACGGCTTCGTTGCCTTTGGTAATATCTACACCCGCTTGGGAATAAGTCATGTTTTCCATAGTAAGCCTCCTAAGTTAATTATTTCTTGTGCTGCGTTCCAAGGCATCTTTGCCGATGCTGTCTTCATCGGGCACACCCATTTGATAATCGCCGCTGAAACAAGCGGTGCAATAGGTGCAGCCGTTGTTTTCAACTGCTCTCATCATGCCTTCCATGGAGATGTAATGAAGGCTGTCAGCGCCCAAATATTCGCAGATTTCATCATGGGTCATATTAGCCGCAATCAATTTATCTCTGTCGGCAGTATCAATACCGTAGAAACAGGGCCATTTAACCGGCGGCGAGCAAACCAAGAAATGCACCTCTTTGGCTCCTTGCTCTCTTAAGCGCTGAATTAATCTCCGGCTGGTTGTCCCACGCACGATAGAATCGTCCACTACTGCTATTTTTTTGCCTTCGATTTCTTGGCGTATTGGGCTTAATTTCAAATGCACCATCAATTCCCGCATGGCTTGGGTCGGCTGAATAAAGGTTCTGCCGGCATAACGGTTTTTCATAATACCTTGATTAAAGGGTAGTCCCGCTGCCTCGGCATAACCGATTGCCGCTACCGTGCCGCTGTCCGGAACTGGAATAACCATATCTACATCCAGCTTAACCTCGTTTGCCAATTCTCTGCCGATCAATCTCCGTGCCTTGCTGACATTTAAGCCGTCAATATTGCTGTCCGGGCGGGCAAAATACACATATTCAAAAACACACAAAGCTTTTTTGGGAGCTTTAAAACCTTCGTAAGACTGCATACCATTTTCATCAATGATAATAATTTCCCCGGGATCTACGTCCCGCAAAAACTTAGCCCCAACAGTATCCAAAGCACAGGTTTCTGAAGCAATAACATAACCGCCGTCCTTGGTTTGTCCTATGCACAGCGGACGATTGCCGTGAGGATCACGAATACCGATTAATTTATCTTCGCTGATAACTACTAAAGCATACGATCCTCTTAAATCCAGCATAGTTTTTCTTACCGCCTGCAATAAATCATCATGGCTGTATAAAGCTAAAAGATTTAAAATTACTTCCGTATCAATTGTTGTTTGGAAAACCGAGCCGTTAGCCGTTAAGCGATTGCGCAGCTCGGTGGTATTGGTTAAGTTGCCGTTATGGGCTACTGCTAATTGTCCTTTGAAATAATAGCCGATTACAGGCTGTGTATTCAATGCCGAGTTGGCACCGGTGGTGGAATAACGCACATGACCGATGGCAATTTTGCCCGGCAAATGAGCCAAATCATCTGCCTTAATTGCTTCTGTAACCAGACCCGTGTTTTTATGATAATTAATCACCTTGCCGTCGCTGGCGGCAATTCCGCAGCCCTCCTGTCCGCGGTGCTGGAGAGAAAACAAACCATAATAGGTCAACTCACTGGCTACTCCGCTGGGGCTGTAAATGCCAAAAACACCGCATTCTTCATTAAGCTTGTCCAAACGATCCTCATCAAAGAAGCCGCCGGAACAGTTAAAATTATCCATTGTTTCTACCATCCTTATTTTTCTGGGTTAAATTTATTCAATTACGGCGTTTTGTACACGCAATGATTTTTCCTCTACTTCTTTTGCCATTTTTTCTTTGTAAGCATGCAGTTTTTGGCGCAGCTCGCCATCTTTGACTGCCAAAATCTGCGCTGCTAAGATACCGGCGTTTTTAGCACCGTTAATAGCCACTGTGGCTACCGGTATACCGGAAGGCATCTGCACCATGGCATACAGCGCATCAACTCCTGCCAAAGCGGTAGCATTAATCGGCACTCCGATTACCGGCAAAACCGTAACCGCTGCCAATACTCCTGCCAAATGAGCAGCCGCACCGGCGCCTGCTATAATAACTTCTATGCCTTTTTCTTCAGCCGTTTGGGCATATTCCAAGGCTTTATAGGGGGTACGATGAGCGGAAGCTACAATCATTTCGTACTCTACGCCAAAGCTTTTTAAAATTTTAGCACTTTCCGCCATTACTTTTAAATCTGAATCACTGCCCATTACAATTGCTACTTTTGCCATTTCAATCTCTCCTTTAAAAAAGTACGCAAAAAGACCCTTCAGTTATTTCCCAATTCTTTTGCCTAAAAATAATCAGCATAGAAAAAACCTCCGAGTCTTTTAATTTTTCAAATATATTACTCTTTATTTTAGCATATTTTGACCGCTTTAGTCAATTAAAAACCAAACAAATTTTTCTCTTATGATGATAAGGTTCCCTATCTATCGAGTTATAACCCTTAGCTATAAATCTTAGGCAAAGACCAGTTTGCCGTCTTTGATTTCCTTGATTATTGCCAGTGATTCTACTCTATACCCCTTTTCCACCAGCTTTTCGTGCCCGCCTTGGAAGCCTTTTTCAATGACAGCACCTATGCCGACCACTTTTGCTCCGGCCATTTTGACTATTTCTCCCAAGCCCATAGCGGCACTGCCGCACGCCAGAAAATCATCAATAATCAGCACGTTTTCCCCTGCCGAGATATAGCGCTTGTCCACGCGAATGATATTTTCCTTTTGCTTGGTAAAGGAATACACCCTCGTTTCATAAACATCGTCGCTTAGATTGCTTGCCGAATGTTTTTTGGCAAACACTACCGGCACATCATTGAAATAAAGGGAAGTCAATGCCGCTATGCCAATGCCCGAAGCCTCAATAGTCAAGATCTTATCGACCTTTTCTCCTTTAAAACGCTCGGCAAACTCTGCGGCTACCTTTTTTAAAAAAGCGATATCCATTTG
Source organism: uncultured Clostridia bacterium (assembly GCA_944391285.1). Lineage (GTDB taxonomy): Bacteria > Bacillota > Peptococcia > Peptococcales > Peptococcaceae > QAKL01. The sequence continues at coordinate 34,837 of CALXSY010000011.1, read as the reverse complement.
ATGATTTAAAAAACTATCGACCTTAATGACGCTGTCGCCGATAATCACGCCATCGGTCATAATGCGTTCTTTTAATGCGTCCATATTTTACCTCCGCCGATTTATATATAAATATTATGATACACAATTTTAACTAAGATTACAAGGGCTTTTGCCCAATCAGCGCTTTTTTTCGACTTTATTTTTATAAAATTTTATAATAATTTAAAAACATAATTTTCCCCATTATTTTTGCCGGCAAAAAAAGTGTGCCTAAAAAAGGCACACTTCCTTTAAACTCCTAAAAGTTCCTTTAAATCAGTAATTTTTGCGAGCAATTCTTCTTTTAGCAGCTTGCCGGTTAAATGCTCCTCTAAAATGCGCAAATCAACCTCAGCCAAATTTTTATATCCAAGCTCTTCGAAGATTTTTAACTCATAATTTTTTAAACCCAATTTCTCCAGCGGATACTCTTTAAGCTCCTGAGCATTTTTTAAAGCATCCGGTGCCGCCAGCACTTGCGCCTGATAAACGCAGTTGTCATCAAACATCATCTTGTAGCGGCTGTATTTTTCTTCGTTAGCCAAATCAGCAGCTTCCTCGACAGCCAGACAATTGGTTTTGCTGTCAAAGAGAAAATCATTCAGGCACTCATCTTCTTCATTATAAAAGGTCAGATAGCATTTGCTGAATGCAGTATCAAAATAAAACTCTGCTTCAACCTTTTCCAGCCAGGGATAATACATCCCGCCGATTTTTTTGCCCAAGGAAGCAGTGTAAATATTTTCGTCGGTTTCGCTGAGATTATAAAGCACGTATTTTTGGACAAATTGGCTGTATTCCTCGCTGTTTAGCTTAGCCGCAAAGCCCTCTATCAACACCTGACAGTCGCTTAAATCATTCAGGCTGTAGGGACGGGATTTTTGGCTGTAAATAAGCTGGTATTCTTCTTCAGCCGTCTTTTGGTAAATAAACACCGTAAATTCGTCCAAAAGATTCTCGGCTTTAACGGTCAGGCTTCCTTGAATCAACTCCTGCCTGCGGCAAATGAAACTATTGGCAGTCAAAATATCGGCAAAATATTGACCGTCGCCTTTGATATGACATTTTAAAATGAGCTCACCGGTTGCATAGTCACAAGCTAAGCGCATTTGATAGACATAATCATGCAGCTGAATCTTACACAAATGATATCTTTTTTCGCCGATCAGCAAATTTAACTCAGCGCTGTCGCTTAAATAATTAAGCGCCGCCATCACAGGCAGTAAATCTACACAGAAAATGCCGTTTTCACTGTTAATCTGCCAGGAAAATCTCTCCGCCAGCTCCAGGGTAATCTCTTCGGCGTCAATATTTTTAAAATAAATTTTTTCCGGCAAGTCCTTTGCCAGGAAATTTTCCTTGAGCTTGTTAAACCAATTTTCCTGATCCTTGCTTACCAGCACCATCGGCATTTGTACGACAAAATCCAGCTTCTCTTTTTCCAAAGTAAAGTTTAAAGCTTTGTCATAATCATTAATGGCGAAGGCAAAGCTGTTGTGCTCCATTTTCTGCACATATTTATCTTTGCTTCTGAAAGAAGAAGTATAATCAAATTCAACCATAGCTTCCTTTGCCAAAATACATTTCTCCGGAGTAAATTTTAACTCCAAGCCCTGGCAATAAACGAAGCTGTAGCTTTTTAAGCTGTTGCTGGCAATGATATCAACGCTTAGGCGATTGATCTTGCCGTCTTTGAACGAAGGCATATTGCGCAGATCAACCAAAACGATTTTCACGCCTTTGGACTCCGGCTTTTCAAACTCAACCAACCGGCAGGAACGCAAGTTGTAGCGGCTGGAATTGATGATAATGGAGGAAGCATTGATTTTGTTAGCTTGCACCGTGATTGCCAAAATAGGCAGATCGCCGTAAACCGCTAACGGGCGGTTGTTTTCTCCGACGGCGGTCATATTCTCAATTTTCCCGCGCGTGTTCAAGCCCTCTTCGTAGCCGTGACCGGAAATGCGCACTTCATAGTTATTGATAACCAAAACTTCGTCCTTAGCGCAGTACAGCTGATAGCGCACTAACCCGGGCAAATCCAAGCGTTTCTCCAAAGCAAATGACTGCACGCTGGTTTCTTTATTGGTATAGGCATACATCACGCCGCTATGCATATTGGCACAATAATAACCGTCCTCGGCAAATAATCTGAGCTTCTCTCCTTTAAATAAAAGCTCATCAATTTTTTCTTCTCCCCAGAAAAGCTCCGCTTTGATTCTGCCGAAAATTTCATCGCTGCCAATTGCCATTTCCTTCCAGTCAGCCTTAACACCGGACAAAACCCTTTCACTCTCGGGAGTAATCTTTTCCAGTCTTCTGTTGGTGCGGATTTGCCAGCAGAGACTCTTATTATTCTCCTCAGTGGCTACGCATCTCGAGGGCAGATAAAGATAAAATTTATTCTCCTCCAAATCAGCTCTGAGACATATTTCAAACGGTAGTTTATTTTTACTTTCATAAGCCTCTTTAAAGGCGTAGGAATCCTTGCTCCATTGGATAAACAGATTTTGGATACGCTCTTTGCCCATTGGCGCAAATTCGTCGAATTTAATAGCATTATGAATCAGCTGCAAAGCTTGGGTAGCTTTGACAAAGCTTAAATCTTCATTGGCAGTCATAGCGGTAATGGAAGCAGCTCTTAAAAGATAAGCATCATCAGTATTTCTCTCTGAAGTCGGCAAGTCCTCGCCGTCTTGCGGCAGTTTTAACAAACCTTGGAGAAAATAATGGTATCTGTTTTTATTATGATTACTGATTGCCGTGTTTAAATCCTTTAAATAATATTGCAATAATAACTCAAACCAAGCGTTAGCATAATGATTGCATAAAAAAGTATGGAAAAAAATCGTATTAAGCCGTTCGTTTTTATTGACAATATATTTATTGTTTTTTTGAAGGGTGTAGATTAAAGTTTTCTCTAAAAAGCTCTTGAGGCTAGGCTCCATTTTCATCTTTACCTGCTCAAAAAAAGCTCCCCAATATTTGCCTTTATAATGTCTGATGGCTACCTGCACCATAAAGGTTACAATCAGCAAATCATTGCGAAAACTCTCTTTTGAAGTTTTCAGCCCTTTTAAGACGTCTTTTGTATAATTTAATAAAAATTCGTATTCGCTGTCATCTACGGCTATATCCGCGATATAAAAAGCCTGAGCAAATCCCTTCTCCAGCTTTTGCTGCAAAATTTGCTTATTTTCCTCGCTCAAGAATATTGATTCTTTGGCAGTTTTATTTTTAGCAGTTGTTCTGGCTTTCCAGCCGTTTTGAATGTCATCAACAAACATAGCATATTCAGCCAAGAGATTTTGTATATCTTTACTTTCTTCAGCAAAGTATTCTTTCATTTCTTTACAATTGCTCCAAAGAAAGATCATTTTTTGATAAGCAGCTTGGCTTATTTCACAGCCCAAAAATGTTTCGTCACAGCCGCAAGCAACTTGCAGATCACACAAGCGGCATAAAAGCTCTACCTGTTTTTGTTGTGTAACTGCATCCTTCTTTTGTTTTTCTTGAAGCCAGCTCTGATAGACTTTTATACGCTTCATTTTTTCTTGGTAGGCATAAGAGTTCATCATTACATCTCCTAAAATAAACTTTACTAAAATTTTCACGAATATTATTATATCATACTACATTTGACCAATTTTTTCAAGCAATCTTAGTTAATTTTTATAAATATCTACTTTTAAAGCACTTTTAAACAATTTATTTTACTTGTGATAATCGCCAAAGCCTCCTTTAATATTTGCTCTTCTGTCTTGCCGTCCTTATTAAGCCAGCAAACATTGCTTTCATGGCGAAACCAAGTCAGCTGACGCTTGGCAAAATGTCTGGTATCCCGTTTGGTTAATTCTACTGCCCGCTCGTAGGATATCTCGCCCTTTAAATACATCGCCAGCTGCCGATAGCCTAAACCATGCATGGCTACATCATCAATATCTAAGCCCTGCGCCAAAAGCTCCTCTACTTCCTGTAACCAGCCGGCTTCAAGCATAGCATCGATGCGCTGTTCAATCTTTTCATACAGCTTCTGCCGCTCCATATCCAGCACGATAAATGCTAAATTATAGGCACATTCCCGCTCTCTGCCCTGCTGCTTTTGCTCCGATAAGGGCTGTCCGCTTAAATGATAAATCTCCAGCGCCCGAATAATCCTCTTAGTATCCGCCAAGTTTAATTTAGCCGCCGTTTCTCGATCCACCTCATTCAGCATCGCCAAAAGACGTTCGTTTCCCTCGGTCTGCGCGATTTTGCTCAGATAATCCCGGTATTCTTCGTCATGCCTGGTTTGGGCAAAATCATACTCATAGATTAAGGAGCTTAAATATAAGCCCGTACCGCCTACAACCATTGCCAGCTTGCCGCGGTCGGTGATCTCAGCAATTTTTTCCCGAGCCAGCCTTTGAAATTCCGCTGCGCTGAAACCCTCCTTGGGGTCTTTAATATCCAAAAGATGATGAGGAATCCCGTCCATTTCCTCTGCTTTAATCTTGCCGGTGCCGATATCCATGCCCCGATAAACCTGCATGGAATCACCGGAGATGATTTCAGCGTTGAGTGCATGCGCCAGATTAATACTGAGAGCTGTCTTGCCGACTGCCGTCGGTCCTGCCAAGACTACTAACGGTTTTTTCATGCCTTCACCTCCTGTAGCAAACACCAAAGGCTATGGGCGAATAATTGCCTTTGATAATCTCATCAAACTCTAAATTCAGCTTTGCCTCCTGCCGGTATTTGACCACCGCTTTAGGCGCCAGATTTAATGCCTGCCGCACCATTTCCGGCATCAGCGGGCTGTAATCGGCAAAAGGTCTTAAAGCGTTAATTCTTTGGGATTTATACAAGCCATGGTCAAACATCGGGTCAAAATAAACCACATCAAATTTTTCCCGGCAAGCGGGCAGAAATTGGTTGTAATTTTCGTTTTGCACCGTTATGCGCTTTAAAGCTTGCGCTATCGCTTTATTGGCAGTCAGGTAATGCCTTAAGCCGTAATCGGTAATAATGTAAATTGCCGGAGAAGCCTCTAAACCAAACACCCTGCCCTCTTCGCCGATTGCCAAGGCAACCGTGAGGGCATCGGAAGCCAGTCCCAGCGTGCAGTCCAAGACCCTCATGCCCTCCTGAGGCTCAATCGCTTTTAATAACGGCTCCTGCTGACCTGCCTTTGCCAGGCGCATTCTCGGCACTGCCATGCCGGGATGAAAGCGCAGCTTTTCCTTTTGCCCTAAGCTGTATGCTGCCAGACCGTCCTCTGTTAAAACCAAAAGAGCTTTTAAATCGTGCAGTTGCAAAAGCTTATCTATGCCCTTATTATTGCGCTCAATAAAAGGCAGATTATAATAATCTGCCAAATCTTGTGCTTCTTTGGCAAAATGACCATATTTACCGGTAGTTATTGCCATTGGTATACTGCTGTCAATCATAAGGATATGCTCCTCGTTTAAAGATATTGTAAAGTTCTTTCATAGAAATTTTATAAAATATCGGTCTGCCGTGGGGGCAGGTGTGCGCATTGGCAACCAAATTAAGCTGGGATAATAATTCAAGCATCTCTTTTTCGTCCAAAGGCTGCCGTGCCTTTACTGCCGCTTTGCAGGCTGCCTGATTGATGACAGCCTCTTTTAAACGGGAAATGGTGATATTTTTTTCTGCGCCCAAATCCTCGATTAAATCAATAATCAGCTGCGCCAAATCCTCGTTTCCTGCCAAGCCCTGCGGCACTGCCCGCAATAAATAGCTGCGGTCGCCGAACTCTTCAATTACAAAGCCTAAATCCCGCAAATAAATAATACATTGAATAAAGATGCTCTCCTGCTTAGGTGTCAGATTAAAGGTCACCGGAATCAGCAGACTCTCGCTGACAATCTGCTTTTCGTCAGCAGCTTGCATAAATTTTTCATACAAAATTCTTTCGTGCAGGGTGTGCTGATCAATGATATACAACCCTTCTTTATTCTGAGCCAAAATAAAGGAATTATTCAGCTGAGCTAAAAGGGTTAATCCCTCCACGTCCTTGACCTGCACAGCTTTCGGCGGTTCCTTTTTAAAAGTTGCCACCTGCTCACTTTTGGCTTTTGCCTGCACCTCTTGCGGTTTAAACAAGGTTTTAGGCAAATCAAGCGGTTTTTCTGCCGGCTTTTCATTATTAATCTGGGCAAATGCCTTATCCTCCGATGCCTCTTTGGGCGGAAATTCCTCTTTATTTAGGATTTTTTGCTTGATCTCCGTTAAAGAAGCATATTCTCCTTTAGCTAATGAAGGCTTGTCCTCAATGTTTTTTTCCGAATCCTGCTTGTCCTTAAAAGAGGCAACATAGCCGCTTTTAGAATCATCGGCAGGACGGTAATCGTCCAAAAGAAAGGCATTTTTGCTGATGCTCGCCTGCCACAAAGCATCGCTGGTATATTCCACTATTGCCTGCTTAACCTTTTCAAAATCGTTAATCTTGATTTCCAGCTTGCTGGGGTGAATATTAACATCAATCTGCTCCCCCGGCAAATCCAGTATAACTACGCCGATAGGAAATCTGCCTTTAGCCAGCAGAGTATGATAACCTTGCTCCAGGCTTAAGCTTAAAGCTGTAGATTTAATCAATCGACCGTTAACAAAAAATATCTCCTGGGAGCGGTTATTGCGGGAAACGGTCTCCCGCAGTAAATACATCTGCAAAAATTTCTGCGGTGCAAATTCCACCTTAGGTACAGTGATAACGTGCTTTTGCACTTCCGAGCCGTAAAAATAGCTCAGGCGCTCTTCGGCGGTGTTCATTTTAGCCGTATCCAAAACCACCTGCCGATTATTTATCAAACGGAAGCGAATATTAAGATGTCCCAAGGCATATTTGCTGATGAGCTCACCGATCAATCCGCTTTCGTAGGAAGCGCTTTTTAAAAATTTGCGGCGAGCCGGGATATTGTAAAAAAGGTTTTTTACTTCAATATTGGTTCCGCTTGAAGCGGCTACTTCTGTAATAACCGGCATACTGCCGATAGTTAAGCTGATTTTATGCCCAATGCTGCTGCCCTTTAAGGCGCTGGTCATTTCCACTTGGCTGACCGCCGCAATGCTGGCTAAAGCTTCGCCGCGAAAGCCTAAAGAAGATAATTTATTTAAGTCGCTTATTTGATTAAGCTTGCTGGTAGCATGGCGGGTAAATGCTAACTCCAAGTCATCTTTAGCCATACCACAGCCGTTGTCTCTGACAGCAATCAAACCTACGCCGCCGTCTTTTATCTCAATTTCGATAAAAGTTGCGCCGGCATCGATGCTGTTTTCCAGCAATTCTTTGACTACTGACAGCGGTCTTTCGATAACCTCACCGGCAGCAATTTTATCTGCCGTTTGCGCATCTAACAGTTTGATTACTCCCATATTATTTCACCTCAATTATCTTCCCGCAGTTCCTGAAATTTGATTCTTTTATTTAACTCTCGCATAGCAAAGAAGGTTAACGTCATACAAATCATAAAAGATGCTACATCAGCGACCGGCTGAGCATACCAAGCGCCGTCCAAATCAAAAAATCTCGGCAATACCAAAAGAATCGGGATATAAACCAAAACCTGACGGCAAAGATTGATTATTGTAGCCTGTATCGGTTTGCCGGAAGCTTGAAAATAACTGCTGCAAACGATAGATGCACCAACAATCGGCAATACTAAGAAATAAATTTTAAATGCATGAGCAGCCAACTCTAAAATGGCTATATCCTTATCACTGCCGAATATCGAAACAATTTTATCCGGGAACAGCTGGATAATCACAAAGCAAATACTGCCGTAAATAACAGCCATTAAAGTAGCTATGCCTAATGCCTTTTTTACCCTTTTAAAATTGCAGGCACCATAATTGTAACCCATAATCGGCTGAACGCCTTGGTTGAGGCCGATCATCGGCAAAATAATTATTGTTGATAGGGACATTACAATACCTACAGCTGCCAAAGCCATCGTACCGCCATGAGCTTCCAAAACTCTGTTTAAAATCAAGTTTTGGGCACTGCTGCTTATTTGCATCAAAAATGCCGGTATACCTAAGATCATGATATTTTTAATTAAATTAAACTGTAGTTTGAAATTTTTTACTTTAAGTTTCAATACTGCTTTGCCGTTTGGTCTAAAATACGAAAGCACCCACACAAAGCTAACTGCGCTGCCTACTATATTGCCTGATGCGGCACCAGAAACTCCCCACTGGAATATTACAACAAAAATATAGTTGCTTACTACAACCACTGCACAGGAAATTAGCTGGGTGATCATTGCCACTTTAGGGTTTCCTTCTACGCGGATGAAGTTATTTAGACTCAAGCCAATATTAGAAATAACCATGGCTATCGTCGTTACTTGCAAATACTCTTTAGCATAGCCGTAAACTATAGGGTCTGTAGCTCCGCAAAAAGCTAACAATGGTTCAATAAACATATACATCAGTGCCGCTACAACTATTAAGGAGCCGGTAATTAAAATAAACGCCTGCCCCAACAGCACCTGTGCTTCGTCATATTCCTTCTCGCCTAAGCGTAAGGCAGCCAAAGTGGTGCCGCCGACACCGATTAACATTGAAATAGCCATAAAAATAATAAAAATCGGAAAACATATCGTTAAGCCCGAAATAGCATCTGTCCCTACTTCTTGACCGACAAATATTCTGTTGATAATATTTTGCGCCGCTGAGCACAATGTTCCTACTATTGCCGGAACAGAAAACTTGAAAATAAGCTTAGTAATGCTTTCTACACCCATTTCATTGACGTTTCTCATATTATTTGCTATCTCTTTTTCCATATAAACGCCTTCTCTCGCTTTAATAATCTCAGTATATCATACTATACCTTAGAAGAAATGTCATATTGTTATTCTTTATGCCAAGGTTACTAATCTAACAATTACTATATCTTATTAGCCTCAGCCCTTAAAATATTTCTTTTTTGGCTTGTGTTTGTAAATCATAAAGAAGATTTAAGGCATCAAGAGGGGTCATATTCATCAAATCAGCTTTCAGAAGTTTTTTTAAGACTTTGGAAGGTTCGGCAGTAGGTGCAAAAAGAGTATTTTGAGCTAACTGTTTATCGCTCTGCTCTTTTTCGCCGCTGTCTTCTTTAGGCAAAGATTCTTTGCTTTTTTCCTCTCTTTCCAAATCCTTTAAAATATTCTCTGCCGCAAGCAAAATTTCATTGGGAATACCGGCTAATTTTGCTACATGAATACCATAGCTGCGGTCTGCTCCTCCGGGAACAATTTTGCGCAGAAAAACAATGTTTTCTCCGTCTTCCTTTACCGCTACGGAGAAATTTTTAATTCCCTCCTGCTTTTCTAAGACCGTTAGCTCATGATAATGAGTGGCAAACATAGTCTTAGCACAGATTTTGTTGTTGATATATTCGCTCAATGCCCAGGCTAAGGACAAACCATCATAGGTGCTGGTGCCTCTGCCGACTTCATCTAAAATGATTAAGCTGTCTTTGGTGGCGTTGTTAACGATATTAGCAACCTCATTCATCTCCACCATAAAGGTACTCTGTCCGGTGCTCAAATCATCGCTGGCACCGATACGAGCGAACACCCGATCCACAATTGGCATATCTGCTTCACCGGCAGCGACAAAGGAGCCTATTTGCAGCATAATGCTTGCCATCGCCACACTGCGGCAATAGGTGCTTTTGCCCGCCATATTGGGTCCGGTGATAATTAAAAATCTTTGCTCTTTTTGGTCAAAATAAACATCATTGGGGATAAAATACCCGTTGACGAGTTTTTTCTCCACGATAGGATGACGGCAGTCTTTCAAACGATAGACTCCTTCGCGGTTAATAGTAGGCTTCACAAAATTATTGTAAACTGCACTTTGAGCCAAAGAAAATAGGCAGTCCATCTGACCGATGATTTGGGCGCTTTTTAAAATACGCGTCAGATTATGCTTTACTTCTTCCCGCACTTGGACAAATAATTGATACTCCAGTTCTTTGAGCTTTTCGTCAGCGCCCAAAACTTTGCCCTCCAACTCTTTTAATTCGGGAGTAATAAACCGCTCGCTGTTAGCCAAGGTTTGCTTGCGCAGATAATAATCAGGCACTTCCTCGGCTTTGGCTCTGGGGACATCGATATAATAGCCGAAAACCTTGTTATAGCTGACCTTTAATTTTAAGCCGGTTTTTTCTTTCTCCCGGGTTTCCAAATCGATTATCCACTTTTTGCCGTTGTGCACAATATCCCTTAACTCATCAACCTCGCTGTTATAGCCGTCACGAATCAAATTGCCCTCACGCAGGGAAAAGGGAGCTTCTTCATTAATGCTTATCTCAAGCTTAGTATAAACATCTTCTAAAAGATCAAATTCCAAAGCCAGGCTCTGAAACAGCTCGGTCTTTAAAAGGCTTATATCATCGGCTATTTTGGGAAAAAGAGCTAGCGAGTTGCGCAAAGCCAAAAGATCCTTGGCATTGGCGGTGCCGTAAGAAATACGGCTGGTAATGCGCTCCAAATCATAAATCGGTTCCAAATGCTCTTTCAAGCGATTGCGCATGCCGTTATCGTCGTATAATTCCTCAGTAGCATCAAGGCGGCGTTTTATCTCCTCCTCTTTAATCAACGGCCGCTCCAGCCAGCTTTTGAGCATTCTCGCTCCTAACGCTGTTTTGGTGTAATCCAAAACGCCCAATAAAGCATCGTGCTTGTCGTTGGAGTGCAGGGATTTTAACAATTCCAGATTGCGCTTGGTCGCATAATCCAAGTGCATCTTATCATCTAAAGAATAGATGCGCAGCGCAGTGACATTTTCCGGCTTGTTTTTCTGCATCAAAGTCACATAATCCAAAATTGCTCCCGCTGCCATCACCAGCGCCGGCTTATCCTCACAGCCTAAGCTGATTAATGAATTTAAGCCGAAATGCTCCTTTAAGCGATTTTGGGCATAATCATAAGCAAAGGCATAATCCAAATGATTATTAACCACCAAAGGCTTGGCTGTATTAATCCCCTTTAAAAATTCGGTCAAATAGATATCTGATATGGCGCAGATGCACTCTGCCGGCTCAAAGCGTAAGATTTCATTGACGGTTTCTTTTTCGTCGGCAATTTCTGTGGCTAAAAATTCGCCGGTAGAAGCATCCAAAGCGGCAATGCCGTATTTCTCTTCGGTTTTAACTATTGCTAAAAGATAATTATTATCCCGCTCCTTTAAAATATTGCTCTCCAAAACCGTACCGGGCGTGATAATGCGGATAACGTCCCTTTTCACTATCCCTTTGGCAGCTTTGGGATCTTCCATCTGCTCGCAGATAGCTACCTTTAAGCCGGCATTAATTAATTTGGCAACATAATTATCCGCCGCATGAAAAGGCACGCCGCACATGGGCACTTTGATGCCCATACCGCCGTCACGGCTGGTTAAGGCTATGCCCAAAACCCGGCTGGCTTTTTCGGCATCAGTATCAAACATCTCATAAAAGTCGCCGAGCCGATAAAACAAAATGCAATCTTGGTATTGGTCTTTAACTTTTTTGTATTGAATCATCATCGGTGTGTTTCCCAGCATACTTTTCTCCTTTTAAATCGTAATTATTTCTTTAATTCCACTACGGTAATGCCGTTGCCGCCTTCGTTGTAATTACCAAAGCGGAAACTCTGCACATGAGGGTGCTTGCGCAGCATATCGGTGATGGCAGTGCGCAAAACGCCGGTGCCTTTGCCGTGGATAATATTGACCTGTGCCAGAGAGCTTAAATAAGCATCGTCTAAATATTTATCCACCGCATCATATGCCTCCTCAACAGTCATCCCCCGCAAATCAATCTCATTTTTGATATCGGCAGTTTTATTGTTAACCAAGCGCACGGCGCCTTTTTCTTTCTTTTTCTCAGCTTTTTCTACTAATTGCAGTTCTTTAAGGTTAACGGTCATCTTCATGATGCCGCTTTCTACTAATAATTCGCCTTTTTTGTTAGGCAAGGATACAACTTGCGCATTCATATTAAAGCGAGGTACATAAACCTCCTGTCCGATAGTAACCGAAGTAACCTTGTTTTCGATAATCTTCGGCGCTTGGTTTGCCTTAGACTGGAGTTTTTCGGCATCGTCCTGCAATTTTTTGCGCAGATTCTGCCCCTTTTGCTCTGCTTGAGCATCAAGCACGGCTTGAGCTTTGATTTCCCGCAGTTCTTTCAATATCTCATCGCTTTCTTCCCGGGCTTTGCGCAAAATCTGCGCTGCCTCTTCCTGAGCACGTTTTTTTATGCGGTCGTTATTCTCCGCCAATTTGGCTCGTTCATGGCGCAGTTTTGCCAATTCCTCTTCTACCAAGCGCAGATTTTTCTCTGCCTCCTGCTCCTTTTGCTGAGCTAAAATATTGCTGGTTTCCAAAGATTGAATTAAATCGGTGACATCGTGCTCCTCCTGGGAAATGAAGCTTTTGGCTTTATTGATGACTGCCTGCTTTAAGCCTAAGCGGGAAGCGATATTTAAAGCATTGCTTTTGCCGGGCACGCCCACCATCAAGCGGTATGTGGGGCGCAGGGTTTCAATATCAAATTCTACGCTGGCATTTTCGACACCTTTTTCGTTAAAAGCGTAGGTTTTTAAATCGCCGTAGTGGGTGGTGGCGATGATTTTAGCATCCAAAGATTTGAGATACTCCAAAATCGCCACTGCCAATGCCGCACCTTCAGTCGGATCGGTGCCGGCACCTAATTCATCCAAAAGCACTAATGATTTATTGTTGCAGGCGTCTAAAATATTGATAATATTGGTGATGTGCGATGAGAAGGTACTCAAGGATTGCTCGATGCTCTGCTCATCGCCGATATCGGCATAAACACCTTTAAAGATACCCATGGCACTGCCTGCCTCACAAGGCACATGCAGACCTGACTGGTGCATAAGCACAAACAAGCCGGCAGTTTTTAAAGTAACGGTCTTACCGCCCGTATTAGGACCGGTGATAACCAAAACATTATAATCTTCTCCCAAAGAAAGGGTTAAGGGCACTACTTTATTTTTATCAATCAAAGGATGGCGTCCTTTGATAATATTAAACGCCGGTTTCTTGAGCATTTTGGGTGACAAAGCATCCATCTTTTCGCTCAAGCGTGCCTTGGCAAAAATGAAATCAATATGCGCCAAAACCTCTAAATTACGGCGGATATCCTCAACATATGGCGCCAGCTTTTGGCTTAATTCCTCTAAAATGCGCACTACTTCGTCTCTCTCTGCCAATTGAGCCTTGCGCAAATCGTTATTAATCTCCACCACTGCCATCGGCTCGACAAATAAGGTGGCTCCGCTGGCAGACTGGTCGTGGACTATGCCCGGTACCTGCGAGCGGTATTCCTGCTTCACCGGCACCACATAGCGGTCACCGCGGATAGTGATTAAGCTGTCCTGCAAATATTTATGAGCATTTTCGCTGCGCAAAAGATTGTCCAGCTTTTCTTTAATGCGGCTGCGCAGAGTGGCAATTTTTCTGCGCAGATTTAAAAGCGCAGGTGAAGCGCTGTCTCTCACCGTTGCTTCCGGCGCAATTATATTATCAATAGTTTTCTCCAGCGCCTCAAAGGCGATTAACTGTCCGCCCCAAAAGCTGAGACGGGGAGTTTCATAATTTTTCTTGCGCTCTGCCAAAAAGACCCTTAAACGGCGAGACGCCCTTAAAACGTCCATAATCTGCAAAAATTCAAAGGCTTCCGGCATACCGCCAATCTCTATCTTACGCAAAGCCTGGCGGATATCCAAAATTCCCCCTAAGGGAATACTTGCCTCCAAACGGCGCATATCCACGCCCTCGGTAGTTTCCGCCTGCCAATAGCTTATTTGCTCCTCATCGGTAATAGGCTTTAGCTCCAAAGCCTTTTCTTTTGCTAAATTTGAGCTGCATTCATCAGCTAAGAAATCGATAATTTTCGCATATTCAAGCTTAGCATAGGTTGTTTCGTTCATTCTTTACTCCTTTATACACCCCGATAAAAATGACCATAGGTGCTGTTTTGCGTATCGTTGATTAAAGAAGAGGTGCTGGGAGGCAGTTTAGCATTTCTTGCCAAACTATCTATTGCCAAGCGATAGGCGCTTACTGTCTCCTTAATCCACTCCATATTTTCACCGCACGCCATAATCCGCAAATAATCCGGTGATAAGGCAATTATTTCATCAAGGCGTTTATAAATATTTAAAGTTTTGCTGTTATAGATATACATCCGGCAATGATCGTCCGTCAAAAGGGGAAATTGGCAATTCATGCGGTCTTTAAGCGCAAAATCTCCCTTTAAGCAGGCATAAGAGCAAGGCACCTTGCTTGCCTTATCTTTAACGGCGCCGATAGCACAGTAGTTGCTCACCATCAAAGGAAAATTGCCGTGAATCAAAATTTCTATAGGTATATTGCCCAGATAAGTCAGGTTAGAGATTTCCTCCAAATTCATCTCCGCTGAGAGTGCAATGCGGGTAACGTTTTCCTTTAAGAAAAAGTTAATGGCTAAATCATTGTAAGTATTAAAAGCGTAGTCGACAGCGATATTTTCGATGCCCGCTTCTTTAGCTAAATTTAACGCTCCCAAATCCGCCGCATAAACTCCGTCAGCGTCGCAGTCCCGGGCGAGATGCATTTTTTGGCGCAATATTTCTTCCTCGTCATTTACCCAGATGGGATTAAAGGACAGCCAAATTTCCTTTTTCTTCTCATGGCACAAAGCGATTGCCTCTTTTATCTCCGCAGCAGTAAAGTATTTTAACTGGCGCCAGCTATGCCATTTGGCGATAAGACAATCAGCACCTGCCTGCACTGCCGCTTTTAAAGCCTCAAAGTCGCTTACTTCTACGGTTAATTTGGTATCGGTATAGCCTAAAACCTGGGGCGGAATAGTTTGCAGGAAATCCTCCGCTTCCTCCAAGAAATCCTCTTTGGTGTAATCATCGGCAAAGAAGCTTTCCTCCGCTGTTTCTTCCTCTGCAGAAACCCTCTGAGCAGATATTTCTTCCAATACTTCCCGGCGCAGTTTATTGATTTCGCTGGCCGGCAGCATAAGGTCTTCATCAATAATTATCTCTGTCTGTCCCAACTCATAGCCGCTGCCGCCTAATCTATCCAGCTGCTGACGCACCGTTTCCGCAGTAGCGGCACGATTGATAGCTTTTTGTGCGGTGTACTCGCTTTCTTTTTCGCTGTAGCGGCCGTCGGCTGTGACGGCTATTAATTTTAACGGCTGAGCTAATTTGGCGGTGAAATAGAAATCTGCCGGTTCACTATCTTGCGCTTTGGCGGTTATTTGATAGCTTGCCTTAGCCTCTTTCAGCAATTCTTTGGAAGAAGTGCGGTAAAACTTGCTTTTGGGCGGAATATTTTCCGGCACGGCAAACGAGACCAGCCAAGATTTATTTTCTTTGCTCAGCTTTAAATTATGCACCAATCCGGCTATCTCCTTGCCTTTGGGGGTGATAAATAAATATCCGTCTTCTTCGGCGATAGGCGCTGAGAGCTTGACCTTTACCGATTTATTTTTCCCCTCTAAAGCTTCACCCAAGAAAACTCCCCGATTGTCCGGTTTTTCGTAGCTCATCAAATTCTTAGCCGGCTTATCGAAATAATAGCCGGTGGTAAACTGACGGTTAAAAATTTGCAGTAAATCGTCACGGTCTTTTTTCGTCACCTTAAACTGCCCTTGATAAAAGCTGTCAATGGCATGACGATAACAGCGCACCACTGTTGCCACATACTCTGGGCGTTTCATGCGTCCTTCTATTTTTAACGAATTAATGCCGCTTTGGATTAATTGCGGAATATGCTCAACCATATTTAAATCCCGCGGCGAAAGCAAATGCTTGCCCTCTGCTTCTACTTCTTGGTTATTCATCATTAAGCTGTAAGGCAGGCGGCAGGGCTGGGCACAGGTGCCCCGATTGCCGCTGCGACCGCCTAAAAAGCTGCTCATCAAGCATCTGCCCGAATAACTGATGCACAAAGCCCCATGCACAAAAGTTTCTATTTCTACATCACATTTATTGGTGATTTCTTTAATCTCTGCCAAGGACATTTCCCGGGCTAACACAACCCGTTTCAAGCCTAAATCCTGCAAATATTTTACTCCCTGCAAATTATGCACCGCCATTTGAGTGCTGGCGTGAATAGGTAATTCTGGCAGAGTTTCTCTGAGAAGCTGCACTACACCCAAATCCTGCACAATTACGCCGTCCACTCCCGCTTGGGCAATATCATAGACATATTCCAATAAATCAACGATTTCATGATTAGCAATTAAAGTATTTAAGGTAATAAAGCCTTGCCGGTTTTTGCTGTGCAGATAAGCTAAGCTCTCGTTTATTTCTGCGATGGTAAAATTAGCGGCATTCTGCCGGGCATTAAAGACCTGCCCGCCGAAATAAACTGCATCGGCTCCGTTTTCTACTGCCGCCTGCAAGGCTTCTCTGCTGCCTGCCGGCGCTAAAAGTTCTATTTTAGACATAATATTCTCCTTAAGTGTTTTCCAAAAGCATGCTTAAATCTTCCCACTTTTGATAAAGCTCAGGAATCTCTTTTTCCAATGCCTGATACTCATTGACCAAGGCTTTGCCCAATTCCTCATCCTGATAGCTGCTGGCTTCGCTCAATGCCTGCGAAAGCTCCTGCAAGCGCTCTTCCTTTTGGGCAATCAATTCTTCCGTTTGGCTGATTTCTGCTTTTGTTTTTGCTTTATTGATTTTAGGCGCGGTTTTTTCCGGCGCTTTTTTCTTTTGGGCTAAAAGGGCTTCTTCCTCTTTTTCCCGTTTGATACGCTCCTGCTCTGCCTTTTTCTCCCGGCAATAGGAGTAATTGCCCAAATAATCGGTGATGGTGCCGTTTTCTAATTCAAAAATCCGCTCGCAAACAGTATCTAATAAATAGCGGTCATGGGAGACTACCAAAACCGTGCCCGGAAAATCATTGAGCAGATTTTCCACGATATTTTTGGAATCGATATCCAAATGGTTGGTCGGCTCGTCCATGATTAAAAAGTTGGGCTCATCCATGATGATTTTTAAAAGGGCAATTCTCGCCCGTTCACCGCCGGATAAATCGCCGATTGTTTTATAGACGTCCTCGCCGATAAATAAAACCCGTGCCAGCCAATCCCGGGCTTGGTTTAAGTTGACATCGTAATTATAAAATATCTCATCCAAAACGCTGTTTTCCAGATTTAACCCCCTGTGCTCCTGGTCAAAGTAAGAAATTTTAACCCTTGCCCCCACTTCGACTGTACCGCTCGTGGGAGTGATTTGCCCCAGAATAATCTTTAAAATGGTACTTTTGCCGACGCCGTTAGAGCCGATCAAACCGATTTTTTCCCCCTGATAGATGGTAAAATTGAGCTCCTTAAAAAGCTGGCGCTCACCGTAATGCATGGACAAATCCTTTACCCGCAGTACGATATCACCGCTTTGGGCAGCGTAATTAAGGTTGATATTGATAGTTTTATTAAGGCTCACATTTTCCAAGCGCTCCAGGCGGGATAATTGCTTTTCTCTGCCTCGAGCCTGTTTGGATTTAATGCCGGCTTTATAACGGCGAATATACTCCTCAGTGCGGGCGATTTCCTCCTGCTGCTTTTCGTAAGCGCGCATCTGCGCTAATTCCTGCTCTGCCTTTAAGATTAAATAGCGGCTGTAATTGCCGTTGTAGCTTTTTAAGCTGTGGTGATTCAGCTCCAAAACTTTGCTGACAACCTGATCCAAAAAGTAGCGGTCATGGGAGATGATAAAGACCGCCCCTTTATAATTGCGCAGGAAATTTTCCAGCCATTCCAGCGCTTCTAAGTCCAAATGGTTGGTCGGCTCGTCTAAAAGCAGAATATCCGGCTCCCGTGCTAAAAGCCGTGCCAAGGAAACCCGGGTTTTCTCCCCGCCGGAAAAATTATACACCGTGCGGTTAAAATCCTCATCAGCAAAACCTAAGCCTTTAATAATACCTTTGGCTTTGCTCTCGGCGCTGAAGCCGCCTAAATCTTCATACTGGTGGGTGAGGTTGGCGTAATCCTCCAGCAGTTTTTCCAAGCTTTCTTCCTCAGCCTCGCCCATGGCTTCTTCCAATTCCCTGAGCTTATCGCGCATGGCGAATATATCGGCAAACATTTCTAAAACTGCATCCAAAAGCGTAACCTTTTCGCCGAAGTCCGGCATCTGCTCTAAATAGCCTAAAGTATGCTTCTGGCTTTGCATTATTTGCCCGTCGTCAAAGTTTTCCTCGCCTACGATACAGCGAAACAAAGTGGATTTGCCGGCGCCGTTGGGTCCTACTAAAGCCACTTTTTCATTTTCCTGGATATAAAAATCGACATTCTTAAAAATAAGGTCGGTTACATAATACTTTGTTAAATTTTTTCCCTGGAGAATAATCAAGTCTTTCACCTTCTTTTCATATCAACTTTTATCATACCAAAATTTACGCCTAAAATAAAGGGCTTTTTCACATTTTGCGCAAAATATCTCCAAACATTTATTTCCCAGACCCAAAAACCGCCTGCCCAAACGGCAAGCGGTTTAGTTTAACTTTTCATTTTCTTTTGCTTTTTAACAGCCCGGGTAAATTTTGGCAGTGCCAAGACCCGTTTGAAGCGGGAAGGCTGCTTGATTACTCGGTAAAGCCATTCCAAGGACATTTTCTGCATCCATAAGGGAGCTCGTTTCAGATTGCCGCTGATGACATCCAAACTGCCGCCGATGCCCATATAAACCGCCGGCGGAAGCTTGTGCATATGCTCTACAATCCAGTATTCCTGTCTGGGAGCGCCCATAGCCACCAAAACTATCTGCGGTTTTTTCGCGGTTAATTCCTCTAAAACGGCTTGGTTGACCGCCGGGTCTTTTAAAAAGCCATTGTGCGTTCCGATAATATTGCAATGATAACGCTCTATCAAGCGTTTAGCCGCCTCGGCTGCCACTCCCTCTGCTGCACCCAAAAGATAGATGGTCCAATCTTTTTTGGCTGCCTCCTCACAGATAGCATAAACCAAGTCAATACCTGTTACCCGCTCTTTTAGTGGCATGCCTAATTCCTCAGCCGCCCACAGCACGCCGGAACCATCAGCGGTGACGATGCTGGCGTTATTGACGGTCGTTTGCATTTTTTCGTCCTGCCACGCCATATAAACTATTTCAGCATTGGCAGTGACGATATAGTGAGGCTCTTGGGCAGAAATCAAAGATGCGATTTCCTCCACCACCTCTTTTTGCGTCAGACAATCAATTTCTGTTTCTAATATTTTAACCTTCTGCGCCATCACAATAGCTCCTTTTTATAAAATATCCGGCAAGGCAATATCGAGCTGAACGATCTCCAGCTTAGCCTTTTGTGCCATACGCACAGTCTGAGCCGTACCGCTGTAGATTTGCTTCGGATTAAAGACGGCAATTAAGCGGCTGCTGTGCTCGACCATGTATTGGTTGCGCTTGCGGTAAGCATTTTTTAAATCGCTCACCGTGGAAACGACAGTTACCTTATCAGCACGGGCTAAGATCTCTTGCTGTCTTTTAGTATATATATCATCCGAGGATTCGTTAAATCCGGCAAAAGGCAAGGCAATCTCCAGGCTTAAGCCGTAAATGTCCCTATATTTCAGCACCGTTTCCGCTGCCCACATATCAACTCCCAAAGAGCCGCCGGCAATAAAATAATCATAGCCTGAGGCTATCGCTGACAAAATACTCTTTGCCAACTCTTGTTTCAATTTTTGACAGCGCGGATCTCCTTCGTCAAATTTCCAAGGGAATTTGTGAGGACGATGACCGGTGAATGTACAAACTTTCATCAGTAATGCTCCGTTAAATATTGTAATTATGGTTCGATTACCGCGATTAATTCGCCGGCTTCAACCTGCTGATTCTCACTTACCAAAATATCCTTAACCGTACCGGCAACGGGAGAAAGAACATTGGTCTCCATCTTCATCGCTTCCAAAACGGCTATCGGCTGATTTTCGGTGATGGTATCACCTTTTTTCACCAAAAGCTTAACCAGCATGCCGGGAATATTGGCGCCGATTTCATAAGGATTATCCTCATCAGCCATCAGCTTGCCTTTAGCAGCTTGCACGGTTTGCACCGATTTATCGTTAATGGTGATCGTACGGCGGTTGCCGTTGACTTCAAAGACTACCTGTCTGTTGCCGTCAGTATCTGCCCATTTGATTTCAATGAGTTTGACGCTCAGCATTTTGCCTTCAGCCAAAGTTACTTCATTTTCTTCTCCTTCGGCTAAGCCGTGGAAGAATACTTCACTGCTCAAGTAATGATAATCGAAACTTTCCTGTTTTTCTTTCAGATAGGTTTCGTAAACTTTAGGATACAAAGCGTAGCTTAAAACCTCCTGCATATTGCCCTCTAATCCGAATTCCTCCTGCAAATGCTTTTTGATGCCCGCAAAATCTTCATCAGGCAAAAGCTCGCCGGGACGGCAGGTAATAGGCTTGCGGTCCTTTAAGACTAATTTTTGCAATTTTTCCGGGAAACCGCCTTCCGGCTGACCCATCATGCCTTCAAAGTAAGATACAATGGAATCGGGGAAGTCGATATCCTTGCCTTTTTCATAGATGTTTTCCGGGGTTAAATCATTTTGCACCATAAAGATAGCCATATCGCCTACAGCTTTGGAAGAAGGTGTTACTTTAACGATATCGCCTAACATTTCATTGACGGTTTTAAACATATGCTTAACTTCTTCAAACTTATGTCCTAAGCCAAAGCTTTCGACCTGCGGCTTCAGATTGGAATATTGACCGCCGGGGATTTCGTATTTATAAATTTCCGCCGTGCCGAATTTTAAGCCCGTTTCCATCTTGCCGTAAATCGGACGGATATCGTCCCAATAATTAGAAATAAGCTGCAAATTATCTGAATCAAGATAAGTATCGCGCTTAGTATTAACCGTAGCGGCAACAATTGAGTTTAATGCCGGCTGACTGGTCAAGCCTGCCATGGAATTAAAGGCTGCGTCAACTACATCCACTCCTGCTTGGGCAGCAATTAAAACAGTAGCAATGCCATTGCCGGAAGTATCGTGGGTGTGCAGATGAATCGGAATCGAAAGCTCGCTCTTTAAAGCAGTAATCAAAGTATATGCCGCCTGCGGCTTTAACAAAGCAGACATATCTTTGATGCCTAACATATGACAGCCGCATTTTTCCAATTCTTTTGCCATTTTGACATAGTAATCCAAAGTGTATTTGGTGCGGCTCTTATCCATGATATCACCGGTATAGCAAATACAGCCTTCGACTACCGAGTTAGTTTTCAACGCTTCATCAATAGCTATTTCCATGCCTTTGATCCAGTTAAGTGAATCAAAAATGCGGAAAATATCAATGCCGGCTTGAGCTGACTCACGCACAAAGGCACGAATTACATTGTCAGGATAATTTTTATATCCTACCGCATTAGCGCCGCGGAAAAGCATCTGGAATAAGATATTGGGGATTTTTTCTCTTAAAACTGCTAATCTCTCCCAGGGAGATTCTTTCAAATAGCGATAGCTGGTGTCAAAAGTTGCTCCGCCCCACATTTCCAAGGAGAACAAATCCTTGCCCAAAACCGCATATGCCGGAGCGATGCGCTCCATATCGATAGTACGCATTCTGGTTGCCATCAAGGATTGATGAGCATCACGCATAGTCGTATCAGTGATTAACAGCTTATCTTGTGCCAATACCCAATCAGCTAAAGCTTTCGGTCCTTTTTCCAAAAGGATATCACGAGTACCGGTAAGCTTATCGGGAGCGATTAATTTCGGCACACTGGGACGACCAAAGCTGGGTTTTTTGCCGTGAGTTTCATTGACGGCTTTGTCGCCTAAGAATTTCAATACTTTATACTCCTTATTCTGGCTCTTGGGGATATTAAATAATTCGGGAGTAGTAGCAATAAAGCTGGTTGTGCATTTGCCTTGGCGGAACTGCTCATGATTTAAGACGTTTAACAAAAAGCCGATGTTAGTTTTAACTCCTTTGATGCGCATTTCCCTTAAAGCACGGATAGCTTTATTAATCGCATCATTAAAACTGCGGCCATAGGAAATAACCTTAACCAGCAAGCTGTCGTAATAAGGGGTAATGTTGGCTCCGGTGTAAGCATTGCCGCCGTCCAAACGGATACCATTGCCGGAGGAAGAGCGGTAAATATTGATAATACCGTGGTCGGGAGCAAAATTATTGTCCGGATCCTCAGTGGTAATGCGGCATTGGATAGCATAGCCATGAGGTACAATATCCACTTGAGATTTAATATTGATTTCTTCCGAATCCAAAGCATAGCCTTCGGCAATATAAATTTGCGCTTGAACGATATCCACTCCGGTAATCATTTCCGTGACAGTATGCTCTACCTGGATACGGGGATTCATTTCAATGAAATAGTGATTGCCATGCTTGTCTACTAAAAATTCGACCGTACCGGCGCTGCGGTAATTAACAGCTTTGGCAATTTTTAAGGCATCAGCACAAATAGCCTCTCTTTGCTCAGCGGTTAACGCCAAGGACGGGGCAAATTCTACCACCTTTTGATGGCGTCGCTGAATAGAGCAGTCTCTTTCATGCAAATGCACTAAATTGCCGTAAGTATCGCCTAAAATTTGCACCTCGATATGCTTAGGCTCTTCGATTAATTTTTCGATAAAAACATCATCGATGCCAAAGGCTTTTTTAGCTTCGCTTTTAGCGCTGTGATATTCATTTAAAAGATTGGCTTCGTCCCGCACAACTCTCATACCGCGACCACCGCCGCCGGCAGAGGCTTTGAGAATAATCGGATAGCCGCACTGGCGGGCTAAAGCTAAAGCATCTTCGTCGTTTTCTACCGCCCGTTCCACTCCGGGAATAGTTGGTACACCTACTGAAGTAGCTACTTTTTTGGATTGGATTTTATCGCCCAAAGCTAACATCATCTGAGAATTTGGTCCGATAAAAGTAATACCCGCTGCTTCACAGCGAGAAGCAAACTCGGGATTTTCCGACAAAAATCCGTATCCGGGGTGAATAGCATCTACACCTTTGCTGACAGCCAAAGCGATGATCTCATTCATATCCAAATAAGCCTCTACCGGCATTTTATCCTGACCGACCTGGTATGATTCATCGGCTAAAGTGCGGAAAAGTGCATTTTTATCTTCCTCGGAATAAATACCTACGCTTTTTATTCCCATTTCTTTGCAGGCGCGAAAAACGCGGATGGCGATTTCGCCTCGGTTGGCTACTAAAATCTTTTTAAATTTTTTCATAAATTGCCCCCCTTAATTCTATTTTCAATATTTAATACTTTATTATACCTTTTTTTCTTAGGTAAATTCAAATGATATTTCAGCTTTTGCTAATAATTTGCAATTAAAATATTTTATAGGCTCAAAAAAGCAAAGCTTTCACTGAAGCTTTGCTTTTTTTGGCTATTTGCTTCTTGATAAAACCAGTTCTTCGGTTTCCTTGGCAATCTCCATTTCTTCATCGGTAGGCACTACCAAAATGCGTACCGGAGCGCCTTTTTCTCCGATTTCCGCTAAATGATCCATGCCATGATTTATTTTGGCGTCTAATTTAATGCCGAAAAAGTCCATATCCTGGCAAATCATTTCCCGCACATAATCATTGTTTTCGCCGATGCCGGCAGTAAAAACCAAAACATCCAAGCCGTTTAAGGCGGCAACATAGCTGCCGATGGTTTTCTTTATGCGGTAAATAAACATTTTGTGTGCTAATTCAGCGCGCTTATTGCCGCAGGTCATGGCATCTTCCAGCTCACGCATATCATTGCTGATGCCGCTGACACCCAATAGTCCGGATTTTTTATTTAAAATTTCATCCATTTCTTTTGGCGTCAGATGCTCCTGCTCCATCAAAAACATTACCGCTGCCGGGTCAATATCCCCGCTTCGGGTGCCCATCATTAAACCCTCAAGAGGAGTGAAGCCCATGGAGGTATCGACAACTTTGCCGTCTTTAATAGCAGTAATACTGCTTCCGTTGCCCAAATGGCAGACTATCATTTTTGTTCCCTTAGCCTGAACACCTAAAAACTCGATAGCCTTTTCCGACACATATTTATGCGAGGTACCATGAGCCCCATAACGTCTGACCCGATATTTTTCGTAATATTTATAAGGTATGCCGTAATGGTAAACCTCCGGCGCCATCGTTTGATGAAAGGTCGTATCAAAAACTACTACCTGCGGAATACCCGGCATCAAAGCTTCACAGGCTTCAATGCCTGCTAAGTTGGCATAATTGTGCAAAGGCGCCATAATGCCGTATTCCCTGATTTTCTCCTTAACCTCAGGAGTGACAAAAGCAGCTTTATCAAAGGTACTGCCGCCCTGCACAACCCGATGTCCTACACCATCGATATCGCTCAAGGAATTAAGGTGCACCGGTGAGCGATGAGTCAAATAATCCAGCGCAATTTCCACCGCCTGCCGGTGATCCTTGACCTCAATTTGCTTTTCTTCTATTTGATTACCGGCAATAATTCTATAGGAAGAATTCTCCATGCCTATTTTTTCCACTAACCCGCGCACTAACTTTTTTTCGTTAGGAATATCGATCAGCTGAAACTTCATCGATGAACTACCACTATTGACAACCAAGACCAATTGCATAAAGCTCACTTCCTTTATTAGAATATAATGTATCCATTATATTCTATTTTTAATCAATTAGCAAGAAAAAGTCTATCGTTAATTCTTATAAATTGTATACATGTGTACCTTAGCCCAATATTTTCTTTAAAAACTCGCCGGTATAGCTTCGGGGATTAGCGGCTACTTCCTCCGGAGTCCCTTGGGCAATTATTTCACCGCCGCCCTTGCCGCCTTCCGGTCCTAAATCGATTAAGTAATCGGCTGATTTAATCACGTCTAAATTGTGCTCGATAACTAAGACCGTATCGCCGCCTTCTACCAAACGATTGAGCACATCTAAAAGTTTATGAATATCTGCTATATGCAGTCCTGTTGTCGGTTCGTCCAAAATATATAAGGTTTTGCCGGTGCTGCGGCGGGATAATTCGGTGGCAAGCTTGACTCTTTGGGCTTCACCGCCGGAAAGCGTTGTTGCCGGCTGACCGAGCTTGATATAGCCTAAGCCTACATCCTGCAAAGTTTTCAGCTTGCGGTAAATTTTAGGTATAGCTTCAAAAAATTCACAGCCTTGGTTAACAGTCATTCCCAAGACATCGGAAATATTTTTGCCTTTATAATGCACCTCCAAGGTTTCCCGGTTGTAGCGTTTGCCTTTGCAGACTTCGCAGGGCACATAAACATCCGGCAGAAAATGCATTTCAATCTTGATGATACCGTCACCGCTGCAGGCTTCACAGCGTCCGCCTTTGACATTAAAGCTGAATCTGCCGCTTTTATATCCTCTGACCTTTGCTTCCTGCGTCTGGGCAAAAACCTCCCTAATCAAGTCAAATACTCCGGTGTAAGTCGCCGGATTGGAGCGGGGAGTGCGCCCGATGGGCGATTGATCGATATTGATAACCTTGTCAATGTTTTCTAAGCCCAAGATATCCTTATGCTTGCCGGGACGCATTTTATTGTTTTTATAAAGCTTATGCATCAAGGCTTTGTACAATATTTCATTGACCAAGGTGCTTTTGCCGCTGCCGGATACGCCGGTAACGCAGACGAAAACACCTAAAGGAATTTTTACGTCGATATTTTTGAGATTATTCTCCTCAGCGCCTTTAATCACTAAATATTCCTCACGGGGAGTACGGCGCTTGGCGGGAATTTCAATTTTTTTCGCTCCGGATAAATATTGACCGGTGATAGAGCGAGGCTCATTCATAATATCTTCCAAGCTGCCGCAGGCTACCACCTCACCGCCCAATCTGCCGGCTTCCGGTCCGATATCCACCAGATAATCAGCCGCTCTCATGGTATCCTCATCATGCTCTACTACCACCAAGGTATTGCCTAAATCCCTTAATGCCTCTAAAGCGCTGATAAGCCGCTGATTGTCTCTTTGGTGCAGACCGATGCTGGGTTCGTCCAAAACATAAAGCACGCCGACCAAACCGGAGCCGATTTGCGTAGCCAGGCGAATACGCTGAGATTCACCGCCGGATAGTGTACCTGCCATGCGGTCTAAAGTTAGATAATCTAAACCCACGGTTACCAAAAAGTTCAGTCTGGCTTTGATTTCCACCAAAATCTGCGACGCAATCAGTTTTTCCCGCTCGTTTAAAACTAAATTGTCGATAAAATTCTTTTCTTCTGCCACATTCATCTCAGTAAACTGGGCAATATTGATGCCGCCTACGGTGACCGCCAAAACCTCCGGCTTTAAGCGTTTGCCTTTGCAGGCGGAGCAGGGATTTTCCACCATATAGCTCTCGATTTCTTCCCTTGCCCAATCGGAAGTAGTTTGCGAATAGCGCCGGGTGAGATTGGGGATAACGCCTTCGCAAAAGCCGGTGTGGGTCTTTTCCTCACCGAAAAGATTAATATAGCTGAACTGTACCTTTTGCGAGCTGTCACCGTAAAGCACCAGTTTTTTCGCTTCAGCGCTTAAATCTTTCCATGGCTTGTCCAAATCAATATTATTTTTCTCTGCCAAGGCTTGCAGCAGTTTTAAATAATAGTTGCTGATACTGCCTTTGCCCCAAGGAGCAATAGCTCCTTGATTGATGCTTAAATTTTCATCGGGAATAACCAAATCCAGCGCCACTTCCCGTTTGCTGCCCAAGCCGTCGCACTCGGGGCAAGCGCCGTAGGTATTGTTAAAGGAGAACATGCGGGGGCTGATTTCACCGATGCTGATACCGCAGTCAGGGCAGGCGAAATTTTCGCTGAACACAAGGGTTTCGCCGCCGATAATTTCCACCCAGACTATGCCGTCTGTGAGCCCCAAAGCTGCTTCCAAAGATTCGGCTAAGCGGCTGTAAACGCCTTCACGGACGATAATGCGGTCGATGACTACCTCTAAATTATGCTTTTTATTTTTATCTAAGGCGATTTCCTCGGCTACTTCCCGCATTTCGCCGTCAACCTTGATTCTCACATAGCCGCTTTTGCGCAAATTGTCCAAAACCTGCTTAAACTCACCTTTGCGTCCGCGGACAATCGGTGCCAAAACTTGCAGCTTAGTTCCTTCCGGCAGCTCCATCACCTTATCGACCATTTGCTCGATGGTCTGCTTAGCGATTACTTTGCCGCATTTCGGGCAATGCGCAATGCCGATGCGGGCATACAACAAGCGCAGGTAATCATATATTTCTGTTACTGTGCCCACGGTGGAACGGGGGTTGCGGTTGGTAGTCTTTTGGTCGATGGATACCGCCGGGGATAAGCCTTCAATCAAATCCACATCCGGCTTGTCCATTTGCCCCAAAAACTGGCGGGCATAGGACGATAAGGACTCTACATATCTCCTCTGCCCCTCGGCATAAATGGTATCAAATGCCAAAGAAGATTTGCCGGAACCGCTTAAGCCGGTCATGACGATAAATTTATCTCTGGGCAGCTCCAGGTCGATATTTTTTAAATTATGCACTCTGGCGCCTTTTATCACTATTTTATCTTTAGCCATTTATTTCTCTCCTCGCAGTTCTATGATGCAGTCTCTAAGCAATGCCGCTTTTTCGAATTCCAATTCCTTGGCGGCTTTTTGCATCTCTTTTTCCAGTTGTTTGATGTAGCGCTCTTTGCTCTTTTCGTTGGCAAACTCCGGTTTTTGGCGATAATCAACCGTTTCTTCTGCCACCGCTTTAGTCGCCTCGATAACCTCGCGAATATCTTTGCGCACCGTTTTGGGCGTGATATTATGCTCTTTATTATAATTCATCTGAATGCTTCGGCGGCGGTTGGTTTCATCGATGGCTTTTTTCATCGAATCGGTAATTATATCGCCGTAAAGAATAACCATGCCTTCGCTGTTGCGGGCAGCACGGCCGATAGTTTGGATTAACGAACGCTCCGAGCGCAAAAAGCCCTCTTTGTCGGCATCTAAAATAGCTACCAAAGAAACCTCCGGCAAGTCCAAACCTTCACGGAGCAGATTGATGCCTACCAAAACATCAAATTCACCTACGCGCAGATCTCGTAAAATCTCCATGCGCTCGATAGTTTTAACCTCCGAGTGCAGATAGCGCACCTTGACACCTAAGCTTTTATAATAATCGGTTAAATCCTCCGCCATTTTTTTCGTTAGAGTCGTGACCAGCACTCTCTCATTTTTCTCTACGCGGGTTCGGATTTCTTCTAATAAATCATCAACCTGTCCCTGCACCGGACGTACATCAATCAGCGGATCCAAAAGACCGGTGGGGCGGATAATCTGCTCTACTACCTGCTTGGAATGTTCAAGCTCATATTTGCCGGGAGTAGCGGAAACGAAAATAGTTTGGTGAATTTTCTGCTCAAACTCATCAAAGCGCAAAGGACGGTTGTCCAAAGCCGACGGCAAGCGAAAACCGTAATTAACCAAATTTTCCTTGCGGGAACGGTCACCGGCATACATGCCGCCTATTTGCCCAATACTGACATGGGATTCATCAATAAAGCAGATGAAATCGTCGGGGAAAAAATCTAAAAGCGTATCCGGTGTTGAACCGCTTTCTCTGCCGGATAAAGGCGCTGAATAATTTTCTACTCCGCTGCAAATGCCGATTTCTCTGAGCATTTCCAAATCATACTCAGTTCTTTGCTTAATACGCTGGGCTTCCAAATATTTATGCTCGCTCTCAAAATATTTAACCCGCTCTTCCAGCTCTTTTTCAATATTTGCCAAAGCCGTCTCCATATATTCCGGATCGGTGACATAGTGAGTATTGGGATAAATGCTGACATGATTGCGGATACCTACTGTTTTGCCGGTTAAGACGTCAATCTCGGTGATGCGGTCTACCTCATCGCCGAATAACTCGATGCGGATTGCCTTATCCCCCGAGGAAGGCAAAAACACCTCAATCGTATCGCCCCGCACCCGAAAGGTGCCCCGCTTGAAATCCAAATCATTGCGCTCGTATTGGATATCCACTAAGCGATGGAGGATAAAATTGCGGTCATACTCCTGCCCTGCTCTTAACGAAAGAATTTGATTTTGATAAAACTCCGGCGAGCCTAAACCATAGATGCAGGAAACGCTGGCGACCACGACAACATCACGGCGCTCTAAAAGGGAGGCGGTAGCAGAGTGGCGCATTTTTTCGATTTCGTCGTTGATTTGCGAATCTTTTTCAATATAAGTATCAGTGGAAGCCACATAGGCTTCCGGCTGGTAATAATCATAGTAAGACACAAAATATTCTACGGCATTTTCCGGAAAAAATGCCTTAAATTCGCTGTATAACTGGGCAGCCAAGGTTTTATTATGGGCGATGACCAAAGCCGGACGATTGCTTTCGGCGATAACATTTGCCATCGTAAAGGTTTTGCCGCTGCCGGTAACACCCAGCATGGTCTGCATAGGCATGCCGCAGTCCAAGCCGTCTACCAGTTTGGCAATAGCTTCCGGCTGGTCTCCGGTTGGTTTATAATCGGACACTAACTTAAACACTCCCATAACTCCATCTCCTCATAGTAAATTACTTTTTAGTATAGCACAAATATCTATACAATGCAAACATAAGTTCTAAAAAACATTTAATCTTTACATTTTTGCGGCATTTTATTGCAATTTAAAAATTTTTCTCGGAAAAAATCTTGACAAAGGCACTACTTTGTATTACAATATAGTTACTATCTTGCATTGCATAATACCGAGGTGATTAAATGGCTTCTTCTCAAATGCTCAAAGGTATGCTGGATGGCTGTATTTTAGCCATTATCAGCCAAAAGGAAACCTACGGCTACGAAATATCCGAACAGCTGAAAAAATACGGCTTCGGTAAAATTACCGAGGGTACTATTTACCCTCTCCTGCTCCGTTTGGAAAAAAACGGCTTTATCAATGCCACTTACCGCCAGTCAGAGCTGGGACCTAAGAGAAAATATTATTTTTTAACATCTGACGGCAAAAAAGAGCTTGCCTCTTTTATCGAAAACTATCAGCAGTTGACCGCCGCTATCAATTTACTGCTGGAAAAATCGGGAGGGAAAACCAATGAGTAAGCGCACTAAAGAATTATTAAAAGCTAACAATGAGCTGGAAAAACAGCTTAATGACCAAGAACAAAGGATTTTAACCGATATTTCAGCCTACATCCGCCATGCCGGTACCAGCCCTTATTATCAGGAGAGCGTACGGCAGGATATTATAACTATGGTTTTAGACGGCAGCAAAAGAGGCTTGTCCGTCGCGGAAATTATCGGTGAGGATTACCAAAGCTTCTGCGACAGTGTTTTAAAGGAGCTGCCCAAGCTAAGCGGCAGAGAAAAAGCCTTTTCCCTTTTGCGTGATGTTTTGCCCTCTGTGATGGTTTTATTAGGCATTTGGTTTGTTTTCAGCCTGCTTGATGCCTTTTTAGTAGTTAATACCTTGCCCTTTATCCCCATTACCGCGGGGGATCTGCTGGGCTTTTTGCTGATAATTCCGGCGGCATTCTATATTTTTAATTTTATCAGCAAAACTGCCTTTTCGGAAAGCAAATCCTTGGACAAAAAGCTTTTTGCTATGATTTTTGCGGTCATATTTCTGGCGATGATTTTCAGCATTTTTCTCAAATACACCTTGTTTCAAGTGCATGCTTTAATTGTTTTAGCAGTATTTGCTCTCTTGTTTTGCTTTTACCTTCTGCTTGATAAAAATGTAGATTGATTTTTCACCTAAAAAAACTCGAATCCCTTTGAAATGGATTCGAGTTTTAGTTTATTTCATTAATTGACGCGCCAATACCTTTTTGGGAATAGCTCCTTTAAATAAAACCATATCCAAAGGCTGGATATAATGCTGTTCCAAAGGCTCCATGGTCGGCATAACCATGAAATACAAATCCTTAGCATAATCTAAGAGTGTGCCTTCGCCAAACTTAGCCTCTAAGCCTTCGTTGCAGACAGCTCTTTTTAATTCCATCAGCTGGATCTCGGTCAGCTCTTTAAAGGAATCAACGATATCGTCCATATGCTCCTTATGGCTGAAGATGCCTTTCAAAAGCGCCATATAAGCCATATTTAAAGGATACGGCAAAGCATCTACGACGGAAATCTCGATACCATCGGGAGTGATTTTAATATCACTCTGCACCATATTTAAAACAGCCTCTGCTTCATCCTCAGAAACCTCTTTGCCCTCGTAAGCACTGACAGCCAAACCGTCTTTAGCGACTAAGCCTTCGCCGGCAGCTACTGCTACTACCGGCATATTGGCAGCATAGTTAGCATAATCTTGGTATTTAAAGCTGTCTTTGGCTACTGCTCTGGCTTCTCTGAAAAGCTGGGATTTAGCTTTGTTGATCAATCCTTGGTTCGCACAAGGCTCTGTAACTTCTGCTGCGGCTCTTAACGGCACATTGTCAAAAATAGCCGCCAAAACCGGAGAAATTAATTGCACTACGTTTAATTTTTTCTCGAAATCATCGCTGTGAGCATAGGAAAGGGTGATAACGCTCTTAGCCGCTGTTTTAAGAAGCTCGGTCGCTGCCTCATCATCTTTTAAGCTTGCCAGCAAAGCTTCATTTAATGCCATCGGCACTACTTGAATATCTTTAGCGGCAGTTTTAGGCTGAGCACCTACGGAAATCAAAATCTGCCCTCGGGAGGATAATTCGGACATGATGCTTTGGATAAAATCCAAATAAGCACGGTCTACTTCCTGCAAGCGAGCAGTAGGAGCCATAGCCCATTCGATTTGTCCGCCCAATTTCAACATGATCGTCATCTTATCCTTTTTAGCACCGATAATATAATCGCCCTCATAAATGCCCTCCCAATCATTGGTGCGCATGAGGTATTCCAAGAAATCGGCAATGCCTTTTTCTTCATCATAGCTTACTGCCGTTAAATCTTGATGCAAAAGCAAATGCTGAAATTTTGCACCCATAACGAATTTTTCATAAGGCACTTCATATTTGCGTAATTGAGAAACTATTTGGTCTTGAAGCATAAGTTTTATCTCCTCTTTCTTTTTTTCAATATAAGCTTATTATACTACCTCTTTAGACAAATTACCAACACAAAGTTATTATCAAAGCTATTGCTTTAATTTTCATTGATAATCTCCAAAAGCTGCTTATAATCTTCTTTAACACTTAGCAATTCATCAGTAATGTTTAAAGCCGCCAAAACCGCCACGTCTTTATAATTAAGCCGGCTTTGGTTTGCTCCTGCTTCCTGCATTTTTTGGTTTAAGTAATCAACAATTTTTTCTACCTGCTCATCGGTATAAGCGGTGCGCATGGTATAATTAGAACCGTAGATATTTACTGTGACTTTGTTTTTTTCCGCTGTCTTGTCTGATTGCTGATCCATTATGCCTCAATCCACCCTTCGAATACCGTTTTTGCCGGACCGCGCATAAAAACATGACCGTTATCATTAAATCTCAACAACAAATCGCCGCCGTCCAAGTGCAAGGTAATTTCTTTATTAAATTTTTTATTCAATATGCCGGCTGTTAAAGTCGCACAGGCTCCGGTGCCGCAGGCTAAGGTTACTGCTGCACCCCTTTCCCAAACCCGCATTTGCGCTTCATGCTCGTTTAATACTTTGACAAACTCTACATTGGTTTTTTTGGGGAAATATTCGGAGCGCTCTATCATGGGTCCCCATTTCTGCAAATTTTCATCCGTTAAATCATCGGTGAAAACTACGCAGTGAGGATTGCCCATGCTGACGGCGGTTATATAAAACTCCCGCCCGCCAATCTTGATAGGCTGATTAACTACCTGTTCCGTCTGAAAGACGGTAGGAATCATTTCACCTTTTAAAATCGGCTCACCCATATCAACCTCGACAGCAAGCACCTGATCATTTTCGTCGGTTATAATCTCCGGAATGATGATGCCGGCTAAGGTTTCCACGGTCATCTTTTTCTTTTCTATAATTTTTTGGTCATACAGATATTTAGCAAAGCAGCGAATCCCGTTGCCGCACATCTCTGCTTCCGAACCGTCGCTGTTGATGATCTGCATTTTAATATCGGCAATATCCGACTGCCAAATTACAATTACACCGTCGGCACCGATACCAAAATGCCGGTCACAATACTTTTGGCTGAAAGCCGCCAAATCCGACGGAATATTTTCTTTTAAGCCGTTGAGCATGATAAAATCATTGCCCAAGCCTTCCATTTTCGTAAAATTCATGAGACTTGCCTCCCATACTTTAAACTACATACAGTATAGCAAAGATCGGTGATTTTGACAATAGTTTTTTATTAAACCCCTAAACTAAAAAAGCCTGCCTAAAGGCAAGCTTTAAATCGGATAGCAATAATATAGGATTACCAAAAAATGCACCGCACTGCCGGCTAAAACAAACAAATGCCAGACAAAGTGCATATATTTTACTCGGCTGGCTTTGTAAAATATTATGCCCACAGTGTAGAAAAGTCCGCCGATAACCAATCCCACAATTCCCGCTAAAGGCATGGTAGCGATAAGCGGTTTAAGAGCAAAGATAACCAGCCAGCCCATAATTACATACAAACAAAGGGAAAATTTTTCAAAACGGTTGACACTGAAGCAATTAAGAGTGATGCCGATTACGGCGCAAAGGGCATTGATTATGCACAGCATCCAGCCAACCTTCCCTCCTACCACCAGCAGGGCAATAGGCACATAGCTGCCTAAAATCAAAAGATAGATGCTGCAATGATCCATTGTCCGCAGAACCTGCTTAACCCTTCCCCAAGGGCAGGCATGATAGGCGCAGGAAACGCCGTAAAGAATCAACAAACTGCTGGCATACACTATGGCACAGCCCAAGGCGACAGATGAATTATTAACAACGGCTCTGATGATTAAAACAACCATTCCCAAGATGCTCAATGAAGCTCCCAAGCCATGGGAAATGGCATTGGCGATTTCCTCGCCGAGATTTTGCTTGCGCGGTAAAGCTTGTGATGACATGTTTATCCCTCTCTTATCTAATATTTAATATTATATTACATCATATTTATTACTACGTCAATATGTTTTTGAAAATTTTATTATAATATTTCGATTAGCATATTGCATTTTATCTTATTATATGCTATGATATTAGAAACAATTCTTCATGAGGTGAAAAAATATGGACAAAATTTCTTCTTGCCAAGAGTGCCTGCAAACCTGGGAAAATAATTTAGCTAACTATCTTTTGCCCAAATGGGATGAGCTGCCTAATTTTGATTTGTACATGGATCAGGTTATTTCGCTGATCAGCCAATACTTAACCGTTTTTCCCCACGATCCCCACGAGCAAGTCATCACTGCCAGCACCATCAATAATTATGTGCGTTTAAAGTTAATGCCTGCGCCCTACAAAAAAAGATATACTAAGATTCATCTGGCATACATTTTAATGATTTGCACATTAAAACAAAATATGAGTATTGCCGATATCCAAAAAATGCTGCCGTTAAATCTCCCAGCCGACGAAATACCAGCATTTTACGATCATTATGTAGATAAATATGCCCGTGCATCCATGTACTTTTTGGAACAGGTAAAAATTTTAGAGCCTAAAGATGACTTAAATTCTATCAAAGATTTTATCAGTCAAGGAGCTATTATTGCCGGACTGATTCAAATTTTAAACGCTAAATTATTGCCCTTATGCTTTGATGAAGCACCGGAAAGCAAAAAAAATGCCAAAAAATAATACTAAAAAAGCCGAACTTGGTTAGCGACCAAAATCGGCTTTTTTTATTTTAATTAGGCTATGTCACAACAAACAGTTGATAAATAGCCATTTTTATAGGGGAGTATCAGAACTCCCCTACAAACTGTTA
>CALXSY010000010.1 GCA_944391285.1 uncultured Clostridia bacterium | reverse complement strand
ACATAGATTTTGGTAGGTTTGCCTTGACCTTGCTTGATGCGTTCTATAAGCCCGATACCTTTATTGGTGTCTAATTCTGCCAAGAGCTTCACTGCTTTGTCTGTTTTACAGTTTAACAATTCACAAATATCCTCTAAGGTAAAGTAGATATACACTCTGTTTCTTTCATCAATCCAATTATTCTTCATTGACAAACTTAATCTATCCAGCATTAGCCCATAAAGGAGTTTGGCATCGGTAGAAAGATGTTTAAAGTATGGATCGGTGATTAACGCTTTAGGGAT
Source organism: uncultured Clostridia bacterium (assembly GCA_944391285.1). Classification (GTDB taxonomy): domain Bacteria; phylum Bacillota; class Peptococcia; order Peptococcales; family Peptococcaceae; genus QAKL01. The sequence continues at coordinate 64,039 of CALXSY010000010.1, read as the reverse complement.
ACGGTAGAAGGCATACTGCTCCCCTTCATTGCCGTAGTGGTAGGTAAATATTCTTTCTCTCATAATGCTTCCTCCTTAAATTGGTGCATAAAAAAAGAACCATCAAAATTGATGGTTCTTTTATGGGTATTTTTTAATACCAAATTATTTTAAACTTTTATTAATTAATTTAAGATTTTAAAACTTTTACATAGCAAATTAATTATTACAAAAAATGGTTCTGCTTTCTTCTCGCTTCCGTGACTTTTTAATAATATAGGTATCATGGACTTACAAACACATAGGTAACTGCACCAATTATTTTACCGTTTTGAATGATAGGCGAACCGCTCATGCCTTGCACAATGCCGCCGGTTTTTTCTAATAATCGCTCATCAGTTACCTCAAGCACTAACTCTTTGCCAGTTTTACCATTTGGCATAATTTTCGTAATTTCCACTTCGAATGTTTCCACCTTGTCACCTTCTAAAACGGTCAGAATTTCTGCTTCGCCGTATTGGATATCGGAGCTAAGACCGACCGGCATTGGCTGAGTTATGGTACTTTCATTGACCAGCTGCCAATCGCTAATTTTTCCAAATATTCCGCAATCGGTATTTTTAGCAATATTGCCCAAGGCATCATTGCTGACAAAACTGCCTAATTTCTCGCCGGGTGTTCCTCTTTCGCTTTTTTCTATGCCTTCTATATCTGCTTTAATCAATTTGCCCATTGATATATCCAGCATTTCACCGGTATTGTTTTCAGATACCATATGCCCCAAGGCACCATATGTTCCGCTTTGCGGATCGATAAAGCTCAATGTTCCTACTCCGCCGGCATTGTCCCGCACAAAAAGTCCGATTCGCCATTTCTTGCTTTCTTGGCAAAAAATAGGCTTAATATTTATTTTCTTTTCATTTTGGCTGCGATTTATAGTCAAGACTATCTCTTCACCTTTAGCGCCAAATTCATTGATGAGCTCTGCCAACTCATCATCACTGGTCACACTTTGCTCATTAACCTTAACTATAATATCCCCCATCTCAATGCCTGCATCTTCGGCAGGGTTGACTTCCTTGCCGTTTTCAGCGATTATCGGCGATGAGCCAACTACTAATACTCCTTCTGTGCGAAGAAGTATCCCTATGGATTGACCTCCGGGATAAAGATATTTTTCCTCTACTACTGAAACATTGACCTGCTTATAGGGAATCAAGCCGAAAAGCTTCAGTGAAATACTCATTTCACCGGGCGATTCTTGAGCATTTATGGTCTCTGTCAGTTGTTTCTGCACCTGACCGCTATTGATGGTCATGTATTCTGCTAAAGAAGCAGGACAGCTTTCGCTGAAATCAATAGGCTGACCTACTGCTACGCTTTGCTGGCTTGGATTCATATAGTAATTAGCCAAGCTTACAGCTAATACAATTGCCAGCAAAACTGTCAGCCATTTTTTTACCAACATTTTCTTTTTGTCAGCCACATTTTCACATCCCTTAAAACATTTTTAACCCGACGTGATTAATGTGTCCTTTTTGAAAAAACGTATCCTGGTTATATAAGCATCTTCAAGTTTTAAAAACTAAAGCTTGCATATTTTCCCCATTTTTAAGCCTATATAAAGAGAGAGACAGCCTAAATAAGCTGTCTCTTTTATTGGATTTCTTTATTTTAAGTCACTTTCCAAAAGCTTATAGGCAACATTTAACAATTTTTTTGACCGCTTTAAGCGCAAATATTTTTCGTCCAATGCCCCGTTGCCGTAATATTTAAAGCGCACTCGATCCAAGCCGTCGGCATCTTTTAAGATGCAGTACAACAGCCACATTTCCTCTTTGTCTGCAAAATCCAGCTGAGCCAAATCTTTCTTTGCTATATCATCATCTAATGAATGATATTTAATCAAAAACTCCACCGCTTTATCCGGCTCGCAATGCTTATTATACCATATGGCTCCCAATTCACCATGAGTCGGATCATTTAAGCCGTTAACTCGACCGGCATCATGGAAGGTTGCCGCCTTATAAAGTGTTTCCAATGCTTCAGCGGATAAATCCAGCTCATCAACGATTAAAGTTACCAGCATAATCACCCGCAAAGGATGATCCTTTTCGTGACCTTGCACAAAATGCTCAATTTCGTTTAGTCTTTGCCGATAGCGCTTAAAATAATCTAAATGGCTGCTTTTAATGATGGATTCCATCAAATCGAGCTGCTCATTTTCGGCAAATACCGCCTGAAAGGCTTTTAATTTTTCTTTTTCCGCTGAATTATCCAAAACGGCAAAAACAACCTTTTTAAAATATTTTTGCCAGTTTTCCGCACATAAAACTTTAGCAAAATAGCCTGCTACATCTTTTGCCTGATGCTTAAAACAGCCGCAGCCCCATGCCCCTAAAACCAATTCATCATAGCCAAAGGCAATGGCTGTTCTTAAAATATTTCTGATTCTCTCCAGCATTACCGGCTCAACTTGAGCAATATCCGTGCTTCTCACCCTTCTTAAATCAATTGCCGGAGCGCTTAAAACACTGCACCGCCAGGGATGCTTTTGAAAATTATTCTCTCCGTCTCTTATAATATCGACATAAGGAGTAAAAAGCATGTATTCCACAGCAAATTCATTTTGCAAAGCCCGATTATGCTCATACATTTTCTGAGCTTTAGCAGAGCCTAAGGATAAAGACAAGGTGGAATTGCGGCACAAGCTTTGCTCCTGCCCTACCGTGCCTTGCAAAAAATTGCCGCCCCATTCTAAGGAATCAGCAAAATTTAATACAAGACATCCCTGCATTTTTTCTTCTCTTACAGCGCTGAAGCTGTCAAGGTTTAACACCTTGATCTTGCCCACCCCTTGAATTCTGCCGGAAAAAACCTCTTTTTCGTTTTTCTGCCACCCTTGGCAAACTTGAGGCGAAATAATTTCTACCCGAGAATAAATTTCTCCTGTTAAAGGCAAAACTACTTTATTATTATCAAAAAAATAATATCCCTGCTCCAAAACTTTTTTTGTTTCCAGAGCAATATTTTTTTCATAGTCTCCCATAATCATTCCTCCCTTATTTATTATAACACCTTCCGTCATTTTTAGTTAATTTATTTTTTGCATTTCCTATCAACTGTCTTTATGGTCTATTTTTATAATATTGCCATATAATTTAAATAAAAAAACGGAGTTGATCATTATGTTTATTATGCTTTCCAAGCGACATTTGTTAGCAATATTAGTAATTTTAGCTATCATAATTGTCGGATTGTCTGCGGTGCTTTCCTCTGCCAGCAGTCAAGTTATCTCCTGGGCTGTTGCCGATAAAACAATCGTCATCGATGCTGGTCATGGCGGTATCTTCCCCGGCAAAATCAGCAGCGACGGTACCGAAGAAAAGGATGTTAATCTCGCCATCGCCCAATATTTGCAGAAATATTTGACCCAAAGCGGCTGCGAAACCATTATGACCCGCACCAGCGATACCCAGCTTTCCTCCCCGGAAACCAGCGAGCAATCCCTTTTGGCTCAGCAGAGGGATGATTTAGCTGCCCGCACCGCTATCGCCACTAATGTACAGGCGGATTATTTTATCTCTATCCACTGCAACAGCATTCCTTCTGCCCAATGGCACGGCGCCCAAGTATTTTACCGCCCCGATGATGAAGAAAGCATGGCTTTAGCGCAAACACTGCAAAAAACTTTGACCGATCAATTAAAAAACACCGACCGTCAAGCCATTGTTCGTGAAGACACCTACTTATTTGAAAATTTAACCATGCCCGCTGTTATTATCGAGTGCGGCTTTCTCTCCAATCCGGATGAAGCCGAGCTTTTAAAGGATGATTTATACCAACAAAAAATCGCCCATGCCATTTATCTCGGCATCAGCGATTATTTTGCTCAAAATTAATATTTTTTCCAGCGGCAGAAAAACCTCTCTGCGGCATCAATTACCGCATAAAGCATTAAACCCAATATTGCCATAGCACAAATGCCGGCATACATCTTAGGATAATTGCGGCTTTCCATCCCGTTTAAGATAAAATAGCCTAAGCCGTCCACCGAAGCAAAGGTTTCGGCAAAAAATAAAATGGCAATACTGGTGCCCAAGGTTATCCTTAAGGCAGTCAAAATATCGCTCAGGCAATAGGGAAGGATTAAATGCCTTAGCCTTTGTCCTAAATTAGCATGCATGGAGCGCATATTTTCCAGATATTCGCCCGGAATATTTTTAGCCGCATCCCGGCTGGAGACCAAAATCTGAAAAAAGACCACTAAAGCGATTAAAAATATTTTCGGTGCATCGCCTAAGCCCATGATTACGACAATAATCGGCAGAAACACTACCTTAGGCAAAGGATACAGCAGATAAATCAACGGCGAGATGATTTCGTCCAGGATTTTAATTCGCCCCATTGCCAGACCTAAAGGTATACTTAAAACTATTGCCAAAAATAAGCCGCTCAAGATGCGTTTGGTGCTGATGATGGTCTGATTTAAAAGACTGCCCTTTTGCCATTCGCTGACCATCACCTCAAATGTCTGACCGACAGAAGGCAAAAATGCTTTATTTAAGCAGATACTGCTCACTTGCCAGAGCAAAAGCAAAAGTGCGGTCGCTAAGCAGGCATTAAAAATTATTCGCTTCATGCTTGCGCCTCCTCTAAAGTCTTTCTTAATCTGCGGCAGGCAGCATAAAACTCATCACCGGTGCGGCAATTTTCATTGAAATTTAGCTCGTTTTTCACTGTTTGATAAATCTTTCCGCCGTTAGTCATCACAATGATTTTTTCGCCTAAATATACTGCTTCTTCGATACTGTGGGTAACCAGCACATAGGTTAATGCCCGCTTTTGCCAAACATCACAAAGCAAATCCTGCATAGCTTCCCGATTAAAAGCATCTAAAGCGGAAAAAGGCTCGTCCAGCAACAAAACCTGCGGCTCTACCAATAATGCCCGTGCCAAGGCTGCCCTTTGCTGCTGACCGCCGGAAAGCTGCAAAGGATATTTGCCCCATTCTTTAGCAATATTCATTTTTTCCATCATCGCCTTGGCTTCGGCTAAGGCTTCTTTTTTAGGGCATTTTTGCAGAATCAGCGGTAAGGCAATATTTTTTTCGACCTTTTTCCACGGCAAAAGACACGTGTTTTGCCTCATCAAAACAATGCTTTTCTGCACGCCCTTCAGCGGTTCATCATTATAATAGATTTTGCCGCTTTGAGGCGCTTTTAAGCCGCTTAAAATTTTTAATAAGGAGCTTTTGCCGCAGCCGGAAGCCCCGATTAACGCCACCCGCTCACCTTTAGCGATAGTTAAATTTAATTTTTCGATGGCGGCAAAGGTATTTTTCTTATCAAGCTCATACTCGACCCTTACATCTTCTAAAACAAAGCAATTACTCAACACTATCTCCCCAGACTAAATCCTCATAAGTATATTCTTCATTTATCAGCTCCCGGGAAACAAGCCAGTCCACTACTTGTCCGACATATTCCTCAGCGGGTAATACATCAGGAGTATAGTGAGGGTAAGGATAGCTGGCGCTTAACTCTTCCGGAACATTAGCAATTTCCAAACACAGCGAACGGTATTTTTCGGGATTTTCATTTAATAATTCCTTAGCTTGGTTATAAGCTGCCAAAATTTTGCTTAGCTGCTCTTCATTAGCGTTTATAAATTCATCAGTAGCTAAAACTACGGATTGGGAAAGATTTACGCCCAATGCCGTATCGTCAATCACTACCGAACAGCCCTTTTCCACAGCATAAGCCGCCAAGGGATCCGGCAAAATTGCCGCCTGCAAATCACTGCCGCTCAATACCGCCTCCAAGCGCAAAGAGAGATTGGGCATATTTACTTTGTTGATCTCGCTGGAAGGCAGTCCATAAATATTCTCAAATTTTTCAAAGAGAAAATCCATCATCGTATTGGTCGAAATGCCGACATTTTTGCCGCTTAAATCTTGAGGAGTGTAGATGCCGCTTTGTGGTGCGGCTACAACTAAAAATCTGCCTTCCTCCGGCACTGCGCCGTATGCCAAGGCAACGGCTTTGGTATCGGTGCCGTTTTTCTTCATCAAACACTGCACGATCATATCATTCATCGCCATGTCCAATTCACCGGCTTCCATCGCCAAGGACTGGTCGGAAGAGCTGCTGAAGGAGATAAGCTCTGCTTCTACTCCCATTTCTTTAAACAAGCCTTCTTGCTCTGCTACATAAAAAGGAATACTGTCGTCAATCCTTAATAAACCGATTTTCACTTTTTCTTCGTCACCGTTAGAGCCGCAGGCACTTAAAAAAAGCATTGCCGCCATTATTATTGCTGTTAGTTTAATTTTCATCTTCGTTCTCCTTTACATAAGTTAAGATATCCGCCACCTGGCAATCCAGCGCCTCGCACAAGGCTTCCAAGGTGGAAAACCTCACCGCTTTAGCTTTATTATTTTTTAGTATCGAAAGATTTGCCGGGGTTATACCAACCTTTTTTGCCAGCTCTCCGGCAGAAATCTTTCTTTTAGCCATGATGACATCCAAATCTACTACAATCGGCATGGCTTGTCCTCCTAAATAGTATAATCATTTTCCCGCTTGATCAGATTAGCTTCTGTCAGCATATTTTTGATAACCCGCATCAAAAGCCCAAAAAAGCCAACCACTCCGGCGCAGATAATTAAAATCGGTTCAAATAAAGCGCCGAGCAGGGTAAATATGCCGCTGAATAAGCAATACCAGGACACTTGGCGCAAGTATTCCACATTTTCGGCACAAAAAATATTGCCGCGGTCGATATTATTAAGAAACTTTAGCATTGCCCGCAAAATCAAAATTACAGGAATATAATTGAGCAGATAGGTATTAAATATTGCTTTAGGTATTTCACCGAATAAAGCAATTAAGATAGGCACTTGCCACAAAAAAAGAGCCAAATACAATAAATATCTGCTCAAAAACAAGGATTTAGAGTTGTCCCACATATATATCACCGGCCTTTATTAGTTTGTCAGCATTATTGTAGCAGTCTATTTATTATTTGTCAATAATTTCTTATCGTTTATCGATAAAAAATATGGACTGATAATTATCAGCCCATATTCTCCATTACACCAGCACAAACATCGGCAAATAATTCCATCGCATAGTTGGCCTCTTCCTGAGTATTTAAATCACTGCCTACCTCCACTATAACTGAGTGTTCATGAACCTGCTGATTATAGCGGCTGGATTGGGCGATGTGAATTCCTTTCATCAATCCGGGATATAGTTTCTCTGCTTCATCCTCCAAAGCTTGGGCAAAGGCAAGATTGCTCTGGTAATTATCATGGTTAGCCCCCACTACCAAAAGAATTTTGCAGGCGGCTTTGCCGTTAATAATAACTGTTGTCGGATCTTTGCTGGTATAGCCGGCATCACGATGAATATCAAATACCACCTTCGCTGTCGGATAGGAATTCAAAAGACTGTTAATGGTTTTTAATGAGTTATTGTAGGAGTAAGACCAGTTGGGATAATCATGCAAAGTTTTATTATGCACAGTGCGGATTCCGTATTTGCGCTCCAAAGCTTCGGTCAATACATCAGATGCCGTAACTACCCCGCCGTTTTGTCCTTCCTGCTTGCTGACGCCGTAGGTAGGATTATAGGTTTCCGCATTGTGGGTATGATAAATCAGCACCTGCACCTCATCGGATAAATGCACTTGTCCGAATTTTTTTTTCATCTCGTCCCAGCTGCTCAAAGCTTCAGTACTGTCCCAATAATATTCCTCAGCTACCTCTTGATATACCATTTGGCTTCTGGATGTTAAATCAATATTTTCTCTGTCCAAATAAATATTAGCTACTAACTGCTCATCGGGCTTGGTAGGATTATAGCCTAAAAACACATCCCACAAATCCTGCTCATCTTCCTCATCTTCCTGCCAGAAAACTGCCTTTGAAAGCAGCTCATCATATTGCAAACGCTCTAAAACAGGCGATATTTTGCTAAAAAAGCCACTTTGCCAGCCAAAAAACAATAACATTGCCAAAAAAGCACCAAGTAAGCAAAGCTTTAAGCTATCCCTTTTGGGAGTAATAACCATTGTTTTTCTTTTCATTTCTCTTGCCCCCTTTGGTCTATTTATATATATTCTCAAGCCAAAAACTTATGCCTGAAGGTAAAGATTTTATGCGTAAAATATTCGCTTTTAAGGTAATTTTTTTGTTGCATTTTCCATTTGAACATGATATAATGATAAATGTTGATTTTTGCATCGAATATTTATTCGCTAAATACCATAAGGAGGTGAGACCTTTGGCAAACATTAAATCCGCAGCAAAACGTGCGAAAATAGGTCAAGCTAACAACTTAAAAAATAGAAGCGCTATGGCTAAAGTTAGAACTTCTATCAAAAATTTTGAGGCTGCTTTCAATGCTCAAGATGCTGAGAAAGCTAAAGAAACTTTGGCTGTCGCTGTTAAAACCATCGACCAAGCAGCCAGCAAAGGACTCTTGCATAAAAACAATGCAGCTAATAAAAAGTCCCGTATTATGAAAATGTATAATACTTTGCAAGCCTAAATTTTGTGCTGACAAATTAGCCCATTTCCAAAAGGAAATGGGCTTTTTGTGTGCTGTTTATTTTTTAAAAAGCTTCTTCAGCTTTTTTTGCAATACTTTTAAAAAATGAAAATTGCCGCCGAAATAAAGATATCTGCCACCAGTAGTATTAGGCACCGGAATGATACCCCATTTGTCCGCATGAGCATTAATCCTCAAACGCCTGAACTCATTGCCGTGTTTAAGCAAAACATCATTATAGCCTTCGCTGAAAAATAACAATTCCCGATAATTGTTGACTTCCTTATCGTTTACGGCGAGGATAATATCATGGGGCTTTAAGCCCTTTTTCTGCGCCGGCAAACCTTCCAAGACATCGAGAATCATAATTCCCCTTTCCGGCTGGACATATAAAGGCTCACCGTTTTTTTCCATGCGCTGACCCAGATGAATAATCAGCTCATGACCTAAAGGAGCCGCTAAAGCAATAAGCGCATTCCACCACTGTCCCTGCTTTATGCTCACTGCCAAAAGAATAATTACTGCGCCGTAGATAAGCAAATATTTAGCACTTTTTTTAGTTTTCCGGCGCACCTCATGCACCAAGGCAATATCGCTGTAGCCTAATGCCGCAATTACAGCTACCAAAAGATACATTATATTTTCCTGGGCTAAACCGCCATTGCTTAAAATCGGCCACCAATCCGGCATCGCCAAAAAGGCATTCTCTCCAATACCCTCCTGCATCATCAGAGCAATCAAAGGCAGCGGCCAGAAATTTTGCATATTAAAACCGCCGATTATTCTGCCGTCATTCCATTTGACATAAATGGGCATGGCTTGCAGATGCCCGGCAAAATAGACCAATGTTCCTTCTACAAAATGCAAAACGCCTATCAAAGCCAAAAGCTGCGGTGTATTGAGCTCGGGCACGCCAAATAAAGCATTAGCCGCTATCAGAATACCGCCCGAATAAGCAAAGCAGATGAAGCGGGGATTGATTAACGCCAAAACAAGGGCGATAATCCATAAATATTCGATTCCGATCGAAGCGATATCCAAGCCTAAGATGAGCATCAGCATGCTGCCGATAATCCCGCCTAATAAACCAAAGCCAACACTTTGTAAGGTTTTGCGCCAAACCTTTTCCTTTGGCAGGTGAAAAAATTCGCTTTTTTGTTTTGCCAATCGGCTGTTTTGCCACCAAATCAAGGCAACCACCGCCCAGAAAAGCGGTGAAAGCAATAAAAAACCCATTTGGCTTAAAATGCTTAAAAACAAATTGACCCAAAGCAGATTTTTCACCCCCTAAAGCATTTACATTCCCAAAAGCCGGTCAAACACTATCGCCGCCGCAGAGCGCACCGACAGATGATTATACTCACCGTTTCCTTTTATCGGTGCCAGGCAAATATCAGCCTTAGACAGCATTTCTTTGGTTAAACCCCAGCCGGTGCCGAACAAAATTAAATATACGCCGCCATCAGCTATTTTATCCCTTAAGCGGGCAAAACTCACGGTATTTTCCTGCATATTGGCGCTGGTAACGACTATTTGCGGTTTTTCTCCCTCTTGGGAGGTGATTTGTTCGATTGTCTCTGCCAGATCAGCAGTTAATTTAACTTTTTCCAAAGCTTTTGCCCGGTCCGGATTATATTTTAAACCGTAGCCTTCCTGCCAAAAGTGAATTATTTCCCGGCAAATCTCCTGCTGCTCCTCATCAGGCTGAATAAGATAATAGCCCCTCAGCCCAAAGGTAAGCGCTGAGCGGGCAATATCATGAATATCCAAATTAGTCACTGCCGTAGTAATCTCTTCACCCTTGCGGTTGCACACCGGATAATGCACAAGCGCCGCATATACTCTACTCATTTTTTTCTCTCCAAATCTATTTGCGAAAGGCAAAAAATCTTTGCCCCAGATAATTTAACCCCACAAAAAAGCACATTCCTACCACCATAGCGATATTTTCCTGCACTTTTAAAGGATAATTAGCCAAAATAAGAAGCGTTACAGGCTTAGCCACACCATAGGCAACTAAGTAGCAAATTAAAATATTGATAATAAAACGCACCACTTGGCTTAAGCTCTTCTCCTTATTTTGAAAGGTGAAATATTTATTTAAAACAAAGCTTAAAATACTGCCGAAAAAATAATTCGCTCCGCTGGACAGCCAATAGCCCAAATGAAAGACATTGTAGCAGACAAACATAATCGTCGTACCAAAGATAGTATTGATAATCCCCACAATGATGAATTTAAAAAAGGTTTCGTCCAATATTTTATTTTTCATCGTGCTTTTCTCCACAGCTTTCCGCCACAATATAGCGGGGACGTTCCTTAATTTCATCATATATCCTGGCGATATAATACCCGATAATGCCTAAGCTGATCATCATAATGCTGCCGGAAAAAAGCTGAATCAAAATTACGGTGGTAAAGCCGTCTAAAGCCAAACCGGTCAGCTTTTGATAAAGGGCGATCGCCCCTAAAACTAATGATGCCAAAAGCATCATTACACCCAATATCGTCACTATCTGCATAGGAGCGGTAGAAAAGGAAGAAATATTGGTCAGGGCATATTTGCTCAAAGCCTTGGCAGACCATTTGGAAGTGCCCATCACCCGCTCCCGCACCTCAAACTCTACCGTGGTGCTTTTAAAGCCGACCCACGAGGAGAGAGCGCGGAAAAAGGCATTGCGCTCCTTCATGGTTAGTAAAACATCCACCACTTTGCGGTCCAAAAGCTTAAAGTCCGAAGCATTGGACATATCGATTTTGCTGGCTTTGCTGATCATAGCATAAAACATCTTTGCTGCCAGAGCATGAAAGGGATTTTCCTTGCCCCGGTTTGTTTTAATACCTTCAACCACCTCATAGCCCTGCTCCCACAGATGGTACATTTCAATAATTTTTTCGACCGGGTGCTGCAAATCACAGTCAATCAGCACACAGCAGTCCCCTTTGGCATAGCCTAAGCCGGCAAACATCGCTGATTCCTTGCCGAAATTGCGGGAAAAACGAATACCGTAAATATGCTCATTTTCTTCTGCCGCTTTTTTGATATCCTGCCAAGTCCCGTCCTTGGAGCCGTCATCGACAAACAAAATTTCAAAAGGTATCTTTGCTTGGCCGATAATGCGGCTGATTTCTCCGGCGGCGATGCTCACCATACCCTCTTCATTATATGCCGGCACTATGATGGATAAGAGCTTATTCATGGTTTCATCTCCTCATCGACAAAGTTAAATACAATATCTTCTCTTAAGCCGTAAAATAACCTGAAATATTTCTTGCGGTAATCGCTTTTCGGATCCGGCTCCCAGAGCAGCTCTTCATGGGGATATTTAGGCAGGGTTATTTCCTCAGCGTTATTCATAACTGCTTCTGCGATTATTTTATCCCGCAGAGCTTTTACCTGCCCTATCTCATAATAAATATTGCCCCAATAAACTGTCAAAGCAATATTTGCCGCCAATAAAGGTATTAAGGCGATTTTCTGCCAGTTTATGCTTAACCGGCTCATCATCAGCACCAAAAACATCACTAAAAAAACATAGGGCGTCAAAAATGAACGATAGCCGGCTGTATTAACTGCCACTAACGGCACTATTACCAATGGTGCCGCCAGCCAAACACCGGCAGCTTTAAGGCAAAAAAGCCCCTCTTTGGCAAAGCAAAGAATAATTTCCGCAAAAATTATTAGAAAAAACAAGCAATCAAAAGCTATCGGCAGCCAGATTAACTGCTGGGGATTAAAATACACTGTCCAAAAGGAAGTAGTATAGATAAGCACTAAGCTTAGGGTTATAATAATATGTAAACTTGCCACCCCACAGCGCTTAACACCTTTAATTTCCTTTAAGCAAAGAAGCAGCATGATCGCACCGATCGCCAAGCACATGCCCCAGTTTTGCCCGTAGATTTCCGGCAGGAAATTAAGCAAAAATCTCTCGGCGAAGCTTAGCGCGACTGCGCCTATGCCTTGGCTCAAATCAAAGGTTAACTCCCGATATCCGTCTACTGCCTGCCCGGTAGAAAGCAAGGTATCATACATACTGCTGCTAAACATAATTGCCGCGCCCAAAATAAAGCTCACCAAGTGCCAAAAATAGCGCACGGAGGACTTTTTATCCCGAATAAACGCGATTATAAAAAACACTATGCCGACGCCGACCATAAATACAGCAATATTTTCTAAAAATAACTGCAAAGTCACGCACAAAAGCATTTCAAATAGGAGCATTAATTTGCTGTGTTTTTTGTTTTCCTCTGACGGTTCAAATAAATCCCGGCAGATAACAAAATACCCCGCCAGCCAGACTGCGGAGGCAACAAAGTTGGCAAAGCCGGCAACCCAGCCATAAGTCTGCTGCCAGATGACTGCTCGGGTTAAGAGCAATGCCAGATTGGCGCTGAAAAACAAAACGAGCATTGAACTTTTAGTTTGATTTTTCTTTTTAGCAAAAAGCATTGTCAGCACAGCCAATGCCCAAAAAGCGCTGCCCATGAATATGGTTTTAAATATTTCCGAGCGGGTCAAAAGCACCTCTAAAAAGTTGCCGCTGTAGCGGCTGTTTAAGTTGGCATGGATAAGCTGATACCAGCCGTTTTCTATCCCCCAGTCCCAATCATCATGGGTATAGGGAATCTGCGCCGCCAGATAGAGATAAAAAATCCACCAAAGGGCTAATGCGCCGATTAAAACCATATTTTCCTTGCGGCTCCAGTTAGCCCGTTTCTGTGTCATTTTTCTTACCTCAACTCTTCTGCTTTTACTTCTGCCAATAATTTTTCTTCTTCTTTATCAAGCTCATATTTAGCCAATAAATCCGGTCTTCTCTGCCAAGTGCGGCGCAAAGATTCTTTTTTGCGCCAGATGCGGATTTGCTCATGATGACCGTTTAACAAAACCTCCGGCACTTCCATGCCTTCGAAGTCCCTCGGTCTGGTGTACTGCGGATATTCCAGCAGTCCATTGTAAAAGGAATCATCCTCAAAGGACGCCTGCTCCTTGATTACTCCCGGCACCAAGCGGCAAATAGTATCAATCATCACCATCGCCGGCAGTTCGCCGCCGGTTAAAACGTAATCGCCGATGGAATATTCCTTGGTGGCAAATTTTCTGATGCGTTCATCAAAGCCTTCATAATGCCCGCAGATGAACGCCAGCTTTTTTTTCTTAGAAAGCTCGATAGCCGCTTTTTGGTCAAAAACAGCCCCTTGCGGTGTAACTAAAATTACTTCCAAATCTTCCTCATTTAAATCCAGATTGGCTCTTAATGCCGCTACCACCGGAAACGGCTGCAAAACCATGCCTGCTCCGCCGCCGTATGGAGTATCATCTACAGCCCGGTGTTTATCAGTGGAATAATCCCGAAAGTTGATCACTTCCATCTCCAATATACCTTTTTCCCGAGCTTTACCCAAAAGGCTTGCACTCAAAGGACCGTCAAACATTTCCGGAAAAATTGTAAAAACCTTTATTTCCATCATCTGCCCTCCTAATCCAGCAAGCCTTCCGGAATTTTTATCTGCATGCGTTTATTTTCTAAATCAACGCTTAAAACCGCTGATTTAATTGCCGGCAGGTAAATTTCCTCACCTTGAGGCGGCTTGATGACATAAACATCATTAGCCCCAGGCTGCAATACTTCTGTTAAAACTCCGACAAAGCGTTCATCTTCGTAGACGTCCAGACCCTCCAGCTGAAAGATAAAATAGCGCCCTTCGGGAAGCTTGATAGCATCTTCTTCCTTAACGCAAATATATTTGCCTTTGATGCGCTCTGCCTGGGTGCGGTCGTTAATTTCTTCCGCCTTTAAAAGCACATAATCCTTATGAATGCGGCTTGAAGCACAAGTAAGCTCTTGATAATCATTTGCCTTATTTTCCAGATAGAATTTCTTCAGCTTTTTAAAGCGATTGATATCGTCAGTCAAGGGCATAATTTTTAATTCACCGTTTATACCGTGACAATTGCTGATAAGCCCGATTCTGATCATCTTACTGTGCACCGTTGATTTCAATTACAGTATCCCCTTGGATTACTACTTCCACATTAGTGCCGTTAAAATTGTCGCCGACCTTCAGCTCTTTAACAAAATTTGCTTCGCCGATATCAACGCGGCTGCCATTTTCCAAATCAATGATTGCTTTGATTGAAGCAGTAAGCTGTTCTTTATAAATAGCAATTTTTTCTCTTTCAGCGTTAAACTGTCTGCGCACCTGCTCCACCTGTGGATGACCTTTTAAAGTTAACTCGGTAATGGTTTTGCTCATGTTTTTATCAAAATTATCCAGCTCTTCATCAACCTTTGCCACAGCAGCCTGCAGCTCCTGGCTGGCTTTCATTTTATACTCATCGTCAACCACTTGCTTTAAATTAACCTTGCCTAAGATTTGAATACTCTCCATCATAAACCCTCCTTAAATATTTTCTTATTTACTGTCGAAAACCATCAATAGCAAAAAAAGAGGCACATGGCCTCTTTTTTTAGGCCCAAAGGAGCCTATACGATTTCTACAGTAACTCTCTCGCCGGCTTTAATCGCTGCTGCCTTAACCAGCGTGCGAATAGCTTTAGCGATGCGTCCTTGCTTGCCGATTACTTTGCCCATATCAGCCTGAGCCACACTTAAATTAATAATGATTTCACCATTTCTTTCTTCTTTACTAACTTTTACTTCCTCAGGATGACTGACTAAAGCTTTAGCTAAATTTTCTACTAAGACTTCCACTGTACTTCCTCCCTTATTTTACGCCGGCTTGCTTAAACAAGCTTCTAACGGTATCGGAAGGCTGTGCACCTGTACCTAACCATTTTTTAGCTTTCTCAGCATCAATATTGATGCTTGCCGGATTGGTGGTAGGATTATAAGTACCGATTTCGTCAATAAATGCACCGTCTCTGGGAGCACGGGAATCTGCTACTACGATACGATAAAAAGGAGCTTTTTTAGCACCCATTCTTTTCAATCTGATTTTTGTTGCCATGACAATTCACCTCCTTGATAGGATTTCATTTTTTTATTACATGAACGGCAGTTTAAAGCCTTTTTTCATCTTTTTGGGATCAGTCGGCATTTTAGCAAATTGCTTCATCAAGCTTTGGGCTTGCTCATACTGCTTTAATAATCTATTGACATCCTGCACTTTGGTACCGCTGCCTAAAGCAATTCTTCTCCGGCGGCTGCCGTTAATAAGCTTAGGATTGCGTCTTTCCTGCGGAGTCATCGAACGGATAATGGCTTTGATGTGATCCATTTCCTTAGGATCGATCTTAATATCCTTCAGCTTGGACTTCATGCCGGGCATCATTTCCAGCATACCCTCCAAGGAACCCATATTTTGCATCTGCTCCATCTGCACCAAATAATCATCAAAGGTAAATTCGGCTTTGAGCATCTTCTTTTGCATTTCTTCGGCTTGCTTAGCATCGACATTTTCCTGAGCTTTGTCAATCAAGGTCAATATATCGCCCATACCGAGAATTCTGCCTGCCATGCGGTCGGGATAGAATGGCTCAAGAGCATCTAATTTCTCACCCATGCCGGCAAATTTAATCGGCTTGCCGGTGATGGATTTAACGGATAATGCCGCACCGCCGCGGGTATCACCGTCTAATTTGGTTAAGACCACACCGGTGATTTCCAATAAATCGTTGAAGCTCTGTGCCACATTGACCGCATCTTGACCGGTCATGGAGTCAACTACTAATAGTATTTCTTGAGGATTCAAACGCTCTTTAATCTGGCGCAACTCTTCCATCAAGACTTCATCTATATGCAAGCGTCCTGCTGTATCCAAAATAACTACGTCATTGCCGTGCTTTTTAGCGTGCTCCACTGCCTGCTCAGCGATAACAATCGGTGATTCCTTATCACCTAAAGAGAAAACCGGAATTTCCAGCTGTTTACCCAGCACTTCCAGCTGATTGATAGCTGCCGGACGATAAACGTCACAGGCTGCCAACAGCGGGCGTTTGTTTTGCTTCTTTAGCAAGCGAGCCAATTTTCCGCTGGTAGTGGTTTTACCGCTGCCCTGCAAACCCACCATCATAATAACTGTCGGCGGTTTGGAAGAAAAGGTTAATTTGGAAATCTCGCCGCCTAAAAGCTCGGTTAATTCTTCACGGACTATTTTAATAATCTGCTGTCCGGGGGTTAAACTTTCCATAACCTCACTGCCCAAAGCACGATTGGTGATTTTTTCGGTAAATTGTTTTACTACTTTATAGTTTACATCGGCCTCTAAGAGGGCTACTTTTACTTCTCTGCTGACTGCTTTTAAATCTTTTTCGCTGATTTTGCCTTGTCCTTTTAACTTTTTGGTGATATTCTGCAATTTATCACCTAAGCTGTCAAATGCCACTCCTATTCCTCCTCTGTCATGTTTAATTGGACTAAAAGGTCTAACAATTCTTCTTTTAGCTCTTCATCGGCACATTTTTGCAAGCGCTCGTTTATCTTGCGCGCAATTTCCCGGCGGGATATTTCTTTAGCCGCCAAAGCTAACTTATTTTCGTACTCAGCTAAAATCTTTTCGCTGCGTTTCAGCGCATCAAAAACTGCTTGTTTGGATATTTCTAATTCCTCAGCTATCTCGCCGATGGAATAATCATCTTGGTAATACAAATCAAAGATATTCTGCTGCTTGGCTGTCAAAAGTCCGCCGTAAAGATCGTAAAGCAAAATATAATATTGATGTTTCGCTAAAATATCTGCCATAATTACACCTCAAGTGAGAGTTTTCGCAAACACCTTTGTTAATATAACATACAAAACAAGCTTTGTCAAGTAAAAATACTTGACCTGCTTTAATTTTTTTTATAACAGCTAATTTTTACATAGCTTTATCGTAAATCTCCACCCAGAGAATTTGCCTGCCTTCGCGGGAGAAGATGAAATTAGCCATATAGCCGCCCGGTGTTCCTATCCGAAGGGCGTAATAGCTATTGGCGACGTATTCCAATGCTGAATAACTTCCATCTTCATTAGGTCCGTAAATATCCTGCCACTGCCATTTGCGCAAAGTGGTATCTTCGGCAGGGATTTTTTCAAATACACTTTCCAAAGTATCGCCTAAGTGAATATCCCGAAAGAGCCCCATCTGGACAATACCGTAATCACCGTAATATTCCTCTGCATTCTGCATATTCATACTTTGCAGGCGCAAAACACCATTTTCATCAGCGGCGAAACCATAAAAAACTCCGCCGGCTAAAAAGCTGGCATAATTTTCATCATCGCTTGTAAACTCATAGACATCATCAGCGCAGATTTCTTTCACCAAATCATAGTCCATGCCGAAAAATACTCCGTTTTCCATAATCAATTCCCAATCCTGCACCGGCATAGAATAATCTATCTCCATCTCTTGCGGATAAGGAAACTCTGCCAATTTTTCTTCCAAGGTTTTTTCCCCACAGCCTGCTATAACAAAAGCAAAAACTACTACAAGTAATGCCGATAATATTTTTTTCATCGTTCTCCCTCCTTTTATATTTTAATTATAAAATATTATTTTACTAAAGTCAACTGCTATTAAAATACTCTTAAAATATATTAGTAATTTTTTCTTCACATACTTTTTTATAAAAAAGTGGATGACATTTTTCTTAATTTGTGTTATAGTTAGTCTATTATGAATGTGAATTTTTTGAGGTGAGCTACATGGCAAAAGAAATAGCGATTGATTTAGGTACTGCCAATAGTTTAGTATATGTCAAAGGCAAAGGCATAGTTATCCGTGAACCATCGGTAGTAGCTATACAAAAAGATGTAAAAAACAAAGTGTTAGCTGTCGGCAATGAAGCCAAGAGCATGATTGGTCGTACTCCGGGCAATATTATTGCCATTCGCCCGTTAAGAGACGGCTATATTGCTGATTTTGACACTACCATGGCGATGATGAAATACTTCTTTAATAAAGCCTTAGGCAGCGGATTTTTCTCCTCCAAACCCTTGGCTTTGGTTTGTGTGCCTGCCGGCACTACCTCGGTTGAGGAAAGAGCCGTGCGCCAATCCTGTATGCAGGCCGGAGCTAAAAAGGTTTATATTATGACTGAGCCGATGGCAGCGGCTATCGGTGCCGGACTGCCTATCGAAGAGCCTACCGGCAGTATGATTGTGGATATCGGCGGCGGCACTACTGATGTGGCAGTATTATCCTTAGGCGGTATTGTCACCAGCCAATCAATTCGGGTAGGCGGCGATAAAATGGACGAGTCTATTGTCAACTTCATCAAAAATAAATACAGCCTTTTAATCGGCGAGCGTACTGCCGAAGAAGTTAAAATGGCAATCGGTACTGTTTTGCCGGATTATAATGAAACTCCTAATTCTATCGTTATTAACGGCAGAGAATTAATCAGCGGTCTGCCTCGTCAGGTAGAGGTCAGCGATAAAGAAATTTATCTGGCCTTTAAGGACAATGTTGACAGCATTGTCGCAGCGGTCAAGGCTTGCTTGGAGCAAACACCGCCTGAATTAACCGGTGATATTATGGATCGGGGAATTATGATGACCGGCGGAGGAGCACTTTTGCACGGCTTGGATCTTTTGCTTTCCGAGCAGATAGGTATTCCGGTGCATATTGCCGATGATCCTCTTTCTTCTGTTGCCATCGGCGCCGGCATGGCATTGGACAATATGAAGCTTTTGGCTTCTTTGGATTTTAATTCAGACCGAGTTTAGCTGTAAAAAAATCTTAATAAAATTTTAGCGCCTATAAAAAAGTAATTTTGCCTAAGGACGCAGAATTAATTTATATAGGCGTTTTTTCACAGTTAAAGGAGGATATTGCAAAATGAGTTCACTTATTGCTAATAATATTGCCAATAATGCCCCTGCCTCACTTGCTGCCGTTTTAGAAACCAGTCAGAAATTTGCTGTTTTAATGAATCAATATAATTGTGCGATTATGGAAGTAGAAACTAAGCTGAAAGTTTTGGATTCGGAGTTTTCGCTCAAATTTGACCGCAATCCTATTGAATCCATCACCTCGCGCTTAAAGGATCCTTTAAGCATTATCAATAAACTTAAGCGCAAAGGTCTCCCCATTTCGGTAGAAAGCTTGGAAAACAATCTGTTTGATATCGCCGGCTTAAGAGTTGTCTGCGATTTTCAAGACGATATTTATATTTTAGAACAACTTCTGACTCAGCAAGATGATATTGAGGTTATCATGCGCAAAGATTACATTGCCAATCCCAAGCCCAACGGCTACCGCAGCTTGCATTTAATAATCGCTACGCCGGTATTTTTAACCACCGGCAAAAAAATGATGAATGTTGAAGTCCAATTCCGCACCATTGCCATGGATTTCTGGGCCAGTGTGGAGCACAAGCTGAAATATAAGAAAAATATTTCGGAAGAAGAGTTAATCTCGAAAAAGCTCAAAAAATGTGCTGATGATTTGGCTTTAATCGACAATCAAATGCAGGATATCCGCATAGAAATTGATTCCAACGAAAAAGAAAATCCTAATGTATATAGCTTTTTCGATAAACTTTAATTTAGCCCCCTCATACTTTTTTATACAAAAAGCACCTCCTATGGCAGTTTATTTAGTCTGTCACAGGAGGTGCTTTTCTGTTGTCCAATTGCTGATTAAATTACTTGCTATTGCTCATCTTTCAACTCTTCCAAAAATTCGCCGATGCGTTTCAAAGCTTCTTTTAAATGAGCATGGGAATAACAATAGGAAGCTCTGACAAAGCCTTCGCCGCTTGCGCCAAAGGCTGTGCCCGGTACCAAAGCCACACCTTTAGCTGTCAATAGGCGCTCGCAGAATTCATCGCTGGTCATGCCGGTAGATTGGATAGAAGGAAACGCATAAAATGCACCCTTAGGATCACGGCAGGTTAAGCCTAATTTATTAAAGCCATGCACCAACAACCGCCGGCGCACATCGTATTCCTCCCGCATCTCCTCTACTGCATCATCACAGCTGCGCAAAGCTTCGATAGCGGCGTATTGGGAAGTGGTCGGAGCGCACATGATCATGTATTGGTGAATCTTGACGATCTGCTCCATCAAAACTTCCGGTCCGCAGGCATAGCCCAACCGCCAGCCGGTCATCGAAAAGGTTTTGGAAAAGCCGTTAACGACTAAAGTTCTCTCCCACATACCGTCAATAGAGGCGATTGATACATGCCGAGTATCACCAAAGGTTAATTCGGCATAAATTTCATCGGAAATAACCACGATATCCTTATCCCGCAGAACCTCTGCCAAGGCTTCCAAATCAGCCCGTTCCATAATAGCGCCGGTAGGATTGCAGGGATAAGGCAGAATCAAAACCTTAGTTTTGGGAGTTAAATTATCCAGCAATTCCTGCTTAGTCAGCTTAAATTCGTTTTCGGCTTTAGTTTCTACAATAACTGCTTTGCCGCCGGCTAAGTTAACAGCCGGTTCATAGCAGACATAGCTGGGCTGGGGAATAATAACCTCGTCGCCGGCTTCTACTACTGCGCGGATACACATATCAATAGCTTCACTGCCGCCTACTGTTACCAAAATTTCTTTATGAGGCTCGTAGGATAAATCATATTTGCGCTTCATATAGCGGGCAAGCTCCTCTCTGAGCTGAGCCAAGCCCCAGTTGGAGGTATATTTGGTCTGTCCTTTTTCCAGCGAGCGAATACCGGCTTGGCGAATCTGCCACGGTGTCGGAAAATCCGGTTCGCCTACACCTAAGGAAATAACGCCCTCCATTTGCTCTGCAATATCAAAAAATTTTCTGATGCCGGAGGGTTTTACTTCCTTCACCTTTTTATTTAATATTTTATCGTAATTAATCATAAGAGAAAGTTCCCCCTGTCATCGGTCATACCGCCATATAAATCTACGTCCATTTCTTTATAGCGACGAAGCATAAAATGAGTTGCTGTGGAAGTAACTGAGTCGATAGTTGATAGTTCCTTAGAAACAAACATTGCTACCTCTTGGAAGGTTTTGCCCTTAACGATGACGCAGAAATCATAACCGCCGCTCATCAAATAAACAGACTCAACCTCCGGATATTTCATAACTCGTTCAGCCACTTCTTCAAAGCCTAAACCGCCTTTGGGAATAACCTTGAGTTCAATCAAAGCGGAAATATAAGCATGGTCGACCTTTTCCCAGTCAATAACCGGTTTATAACCGCAGATGATGCCGTCTTTTTCCATTTGATCTATTTCTTTTGCCACCTCATCTTCGCTCTCGCCGAGCATTACCGCCAAATCTTCCAAAGAATAACGGGCGTTTTTGTTTAATAACTTTAATAATTTCATGTTCATTACCATTTCCTCCTTGAGAATTAATAAAAAACGCCCTAAATGCCGAAGCACTTAGGACGATTATTAACCGTGTTACCACCTAAATTCGGAGATATCTCCGCACTCTGCCGATACTATCATATCGCTTCTCTGTAACGGGAGAAACCCGAGCCAATCTACTGCTGTTTCAATCGCTGACTCCAAGACTGCTTCACCAATTAGCCCTAAGGAATTTGCACCGCCATTCCCTCTCTTGGTAGCTGCTAAAAGGCTACTCCTTCTTTTCTTAGTCTTTGGCAAATATTTTCTTTATTATACTACCGCCTTATCCACTTGTCAAGAGTTTTTTTCAGCGCTCCCAAATTCTGCAAAACAAGCGGTAAAAGCCAAAGGCTATGCTCATTGAAGATGCCGCTAAAATTATCACCGCCCAAGTTAAGATATCCAAAGGTTTGGTCTGGAAAATTTCCTGCAAAAAAGGCACATATAAAACTGCTAACTGCATCAATAAGGAGCTGGCTACTGCTAAGAGCAAATATTTATTGCCAAAACCAATCTCAAACACCGAATATTTTTCCGAGCGGCAGTCAAAGACATGGCATAACTGAGAGATTACCAAAGTGGTGAATGCCGCACTTCTGGCATATTCCATGCTGCCGAAGGAGTAGCTGAAGGCTAAAATATACACGCACAAGGTGATAAAGGCAATCATAATCCCTCTAAAAGCAATCTTGCGCCCTAAGCCCTGAGCAAAAATACTTTCTTTCGGATTGCGGGGCGGGCGGTCCATCAAATCCCGTTCCTTTTGGTCCACGCCCAATGCCATTGCCGGCAAACCGTCCGTTACCAGATTGACCCAGAGGATTTGAATCGGCAGTAAAGGCATCGGCAAAAATAACAATGCCGCTGTCAGCATAGTTAAAACCTCACCGATATTGCAGGCTAAGAGATAGCGGATAAATTTGCGGATATTGCTGTAAATACCTCTGCCTTCCTCGACCGCCTGAACGATAGTGGCAAAATTATCATCGCCTAAAACCATATCCGCCGCTTCTCTGGTGACCTCGGTGCCGTTTATGCCCATGGCAATGCCGATATCTGCCGCACTTATCGCCGGAGCATCGTTAATGCCGTCACCGCTCATGGCGACAATGTGCCCGTTTTGCTGCAAAGCTTTGACAATGCGCAGTTTATCTTCCGGTGTCACCCGCGCATAGACGCTTGTTTCCTCCACCGCTTTGCGCAAGTTTCGCTCGCTCATTTCGGCTAATTCATCGCCGCAGACGATGCGGTCTCCTTTGCGGTAAATGCCGGCTTCGGCGGCGATGCTTTTGGCTGTCAGCGCCTGATCCCCGGTAATCATCACTACTTTTATCTGTGCTTGATGGCATTTAGCTACCGCTTCTACGCTTTCTTTGCGCAAAGGATCCTGCAGTGCTACCAGACCTAAGAAGATTAACCCTTCCTCTTTCTTGCCAAACCATTTTTTCGGCAGCTTTAATTCTTCACCGGAGGCAGCAAAAGCCAATACTCGATAGCCTTTCAGCGCCAAATGCTTATTTTGCTCCAAAATCTGCTCCCGCCATTGGTCGCTCAGCGGATTTATCTCGCCGTTTAGCATTAAAAATTGACATTCGTCCAAGATGTATTCGGGAGCTCCTTTTAAATAGCGGCTTTCGCCTTTCTCATTTTGACAGCAAACACTCATCATCTTCTTTTTGCTGTCAAAGGCATCTTCGCTTAAACGAACATTTTTTTCTTTTAATCTTGCACATTCTTCCTCGCTCACCATACGCAAAAGAGCCTGCTCCGTTTGGTTGGCTTTGCCGGCAGAGGTTTCTGCGGCATTGTTGCAGAGGACAGCACAGCGCAAAAGCCATTTGCCCTCCAAAGACCATTTGCTTTGGTCGGAGTTTATTTCATAATTATTTATCGGTGTCTGCACCAGAACCGGCACCATTTTATTTTCGGTCAAGGTTCCCGTTTTATCGGTGCAGATAACCGTAGCACAGCCCAAGGTTTCTACTGCCGGAAGCTTGCGGATAATGGCTCTCCTTGCCAGCATTCTCCGCACGCCCAAAGCTAAAGCAATGGTTACTACCGCCGGCAAACCCTCGGGAATAGCCGCTACGGCTAAGGAAACACCCAAAAGAAACATTTGATAAATATCCTCACCGTTATAGATTCCCACTGCTACTACCACCGCTACCACTAAAAAGCAAAAGAGCACCAGCCATTTGCCCAAATGCGCGAGTCTTCTCTGTAACGGTGTTTGACTATCTTCAGTATTTTCCAATAACCCGGCAATCTTGCCGATCTCGCTGTGCATGCCGGTTGCCGCCACTACGCCGATGCCGCTGCCGTTTTGCACTGTGGTTGCCATGTATGCCATATTGCTTCGCTCAGCTAAGGGGCATTTTGCCTCACAAATCTGATTGGCATCTTTATTAACTACTCCCGATTCGCCGCTTAATGCCGCTTCGCTGATTTCCAAAGCATTGCACTCCAATAATCTTAAGTCGGCAGGCACGATATCGCCGGCAGTAATTTTTACGATATCGCCCAAAACCAATTCTGCACCATTTATGCTCTGCCAGCTGCTGTTACGCTTAACTACCGCCACCGGATTGGTCAAATTTTTTAAAGCGGCGATGGATTTCTGCGCCTTATATTCCTGAATAAAGCCTAATATGCCATTGGCTAAGATAATAATACCGATCGTTACTGCATCGGCTATTTCGCCTAAAAAAGCGGAGATGATTGCCGCAAATATTAACACTATAATCATTAAATCAGAAAATTGCCCTAAAAACATTTTTAGGGGATGTACTTTTTCGCCCTCGTTTAAAATATTGGCTCCGTTTTTTTCCAAACGCTTTTTTGCTTCGCTTTGTCTTAATCCTTTCAGCGGATTGGTTTTTAATTGCTCACAGCTTTCCTGTGCTGACTGCTCATGCCATGCTGCCATATCCTTTCCCCCTCTTTCTTGCTTCTTTTATATTTATGTCCACAAAATCCAACTCATGCCTATTTTTAAGGTAGCATTAAGATTAGTTTTGTGGTATACTAAAAACTGCAAAGCAAGTTTTCGTAATTTAAGGAGGAAATCAAGATGTCATTAGACGCTTTAGCTCTGAGAGCACTATCCGAGGAGCTTGATGATACATTAGCCGATGGCCGCATCGACAAAATCCAGCAAGTCGACAATCAATCTATCCTTTTAACTATCCGTGCCCGGGGCAAAAACCAGCGGCTCTTTCTTTCGGCGCATCCGCAAAGCGCCCATTCAAGCTTAATCAGCCAAAGCAAAACCACCCTGCCGCAGCCGCCCCTTTTCTGCATGGTCCTGCGCAAGTATTTGGAGAATGCTAAAATTTTATCCGTTAAGCAAGTGGCTTATGAGCGCATTATTCAAATCACCGCCCAAGGCTATGATGAGTTGGGCGAGCTTTCAACCAAAGTTTTAATCGGCGAATTTATGGGCAAGCACAGCAATATCATCTTAGTCAATCCGCAAAACGGCATCATTTTAGATGCAATCCGCCGTTTAGGCGTAGAAGACAACCGCTATCGGCAGATAATGCCAGGACTAAGCTATGTGGCTCCGCCGCCGCAGGAAAAAACGG
This sequence comes from uncultured Clostridia bacterium, assembly GCA_944391285.1. Classification (GTDB taxonomy): domain Bacteria; phylum Bacillota; class Peptococcia; order Peptococcales; family Peptococcaceae; genus QAKL01. Next base: position 38,636 of record CALXSY010000010.1, on the reverse strand, counting down.
CAATTGAAGATTTAGCTTATGAAGAATTTTTAGATTGGTTTGCAGCTGACGGTGAAATGCGCCTTGAAAAGGTATTGCTCAAGCATTTAGCCGGTTTTGGTCCCCAGTCGGTGCGGGAACTGCTCTATCGGGCAGAAATTGACGGCGAGGCAAGCTCTCAGTTTTTCGGCGAATACGAATATCTGAAAATCTGGCAGGAAATCTTAGCCTTTAAAGATATTATTCTTAATCATCATTGGCAGCCTACTTTAGTTAAAGACGAGCACAAACCCTTTGCCTTTGCTCCCTTTGAATTAAGGCAGTTTGCTGATAAGGAGCAAAAAAGTTATCCTAACATGAGCTTGCTTTTGGAGGATTTTATCGGCACTAAGGAACGCGCTGACATCATCAAACAAAAGCGCACCGAATTAAAGCACATTTTGCAGCGTGAAACCGAGCGCTGTGAGCGCAAAATCGCCCTGCAAAGGGAAACTATTGACGAGGCTGAGCACGCCGCTGTTTACAAACGCTACGGCGAACTAATCACCGCCAATCTTTACCGGCTCAAACAAGGTGAAACAGCTCAAGTTATTGATTATTACGATGAAAATCAGCCTACTATCGAGATTCCTTTAAAGGCGCATCTTTCTCCTTCGGAAAATGCCCAAAGCTATTTTAAACGCTACAATAAAGCCAAAATCGGCGCCCAAAAAGCCCAGGAACAGCTTTTGTTATCTCAAGAAGAATTGGCTTATTTGGAGAGCATCTCTTCTTCCATTGACAACGCTCAAAGCTTAGAGGATTTCGCCGATATCCGCTCCGAATTAGAAAGCGCCGGTTATGTGAAGGCGCATTTTCACAAAAAAAATAAGTTTTCCAAAAACGAACCCACCCGCCAGATCAGCAAGATTGAAAAGGACGGTTACGAAATTTTAATCGGCAAAAACAATATGCAAAATGATTACTTAACCTTAAAAATTGCCCGTATTACCGATACTTGGCTGCATGCCAAGGACATGCCCGGCTCCCATGTCATCATTCGCCCGCCTAAAGCTGGAGAAAATATTCCCAAAAATATTTTGGATTTAGCCGCCAACTTTGCCGCTTATTTCAGCAAAGGACGCAGCTCATCTTTGGTGCCAATTGACTATACTTTGCGCAAATATGTGCGCAAACCCAACGGCGCCAAGCCAGGCATGGTAATTTATGATAATCAAAAAACTATTTACATCACTCCTGACGAAGAAATTATCGAACAATACGGCAAAAAATAGCATTTTGCACTCCCTTTGGACAAATAATTCCAAAGGGATTTTTTCTTCACAAATCCATCACTTTATCTTGATACAATATTTACCTTTTCTTCATAATTTGCACACATTCATAGTTTATACTGACTTTAAACCAATACTAAGCTCAGAAAAGGAGAATACTTATGAAATTTTTTGCCACCCCTAAAAAACGCATTATTATTGCAGTCGTGGTGCTTTTAGCAATTATTGTGAGTGCAGTAACCTTTGCTGCCCAGAAATCTGACGAACCATCTACCAATACTCTGTCTCGTCAGGCAACCGTTACTCGGGGCGATATTGTCCAAGGCTTGTCCGAAACCGGCAGTGCCTCAGTCAATACCGTTTCTACCCAATTAGACATTGATTTGGAGATTGATGACAGCCGTTTAGATTTAGATGTTATTATTGATGATATCTATGTCAGAGCCGGCGAAAGAGTAACTAAAGGTCAGCCGCTTTTTTCTATCGATGAAACATCCTTAAACACTGCCCGCAATACTTTGGAAAATGAATATAATTCAGCCCTTCTAAAATTGGAGCAGGCTGAAATTCAGCAGCAATTAGGCGCTATCGAAGCTGAAGCCACCATGGATAGTGATAAATCAACCGGTGAATTGGCTGAACAGATTTATAATAATGCCGTTACCGAAATAGACAATACCTTGGCTTCCTACCGCCAAAAGGTTTCTGAAGACGAAGAGGATTTAGCCAACTATCAGACCCTTTACAACACTTATGACGAACGTACTGCTGTTTTGCAATCCTTTGAGCTGATTATGGAACAGGCTGAAGATACCTTGGAGAGCACGCAGGAAGCCTTTGATGATTATAAAGAAGATTACGATACTGAGTACAACACCTACACCAATTATAAAAACAACATTGATGAATGGGCTGAAGAAGTTACCGAAGCTTCCACCAACTTAGACTATCTAAACTCCCGCTATGAAAGCATGGATCCTTCCGATGAACTATACCAATCCTATTCCCAAGCCATCACCAGCTCCCAAAACACCTATATTTCCTTAGCAGATCAGCTTAACACCGCCATTGATTATATCAATAAATACCGTGATATTTATAACGAATACACTTCTTTCGAAGATCGTTTAGAAGCGGCGGAAGATGCCTATGATGAAGCCAAAGAAATCTATGATGAGTACCAATCCGATTACAATGAGCTTTTCGGCTCTGACGGTAAAGACGATTTGCTGCGCAAGCTGCAAAATATGGAATTGACCTTAGCCAATGACAAATTGACTTTAGAAAACTACGAAATGAATTATGATATGAATGTTCAAACAGCTTTGAACGAAATGGAAAAAAATCAAACTACCGGTGAAACAGCTGAATTAAACTATTCTTCGACCTTAAATGAGCTGGAATTAAACATCTTAACGGCGCAAAACCAAGTTGATACTTTAGCCGCCGCCGTTAATAAGCTCAATTCTTCTTTGGACGGCAATCAGCTTCTATCCCCTACCGATGGACTTATCACCAACATTAGCTTTAGTGAGGGCGATGAAGTAAGCTTATTGGAAGCCTATATCACCATTGCTGAAAGCGATGAAATTAATATTTTCCTGACCTTTGACGAGGATGATATTGCCGATATTTCCTTAGACCAATTAGCTTTAGTAACTTTCGACTCAATGCCTGATGTAACTTTTGAAGGCAAGGTCAATGCTATCAGCATTACTGCTTTCCGTGCCGGAGCTGCTACTACCACCTATGAGGTCACAGTCAATGTAGCCGCCGAAGGCTTAGAAGATATCTATGACGGCATGAGCTGCAGTGTCGAATTAGTCACCGACCGCGTGCAGGATGTGCTTTATATCTCCAGCCGGGCTATCAGCACCGATGAAAACGGTAAATCTACCGTTAAAGTGCAGAAAGAAGACGGCAGCACGGAAATCAGAGAAATTACTACCGGCTTTACCGACGGTTCCAATGTTGAGGTTACCTCCGGTTTGAGTGAAGGCGAAACTATTTTAATCGAAAGCCAGATCAATACTTCAACCAATAGCAAAAATAGCGAAAGCTCCCCCATGCCCTCTTCCTCAGGCGAAAAGTCCGGCGATAATGCACCTCAAGTCATGGTTATGCAATAATAAGGCGGTGAGAAAATGTCTTTTACAGAAATACTGCGCTTAGTCTGGATCAATATAATCGGCAATCGCTTTAAGGTTTTATTGACTTCCTTAGGCATTATTGTCGGCTCGGCAACTATTGTAATTGTCATAGGCATAGGTCAAGGCGGTCAGCAAGATGTTGCCGAGCAATTTAAAAATTTAAATGCCGGCACCATCACCATCAGCGACAACAGCGGCATTTCCTCCGGAGGTATGGGCGGCGGCATGGGAGGTATGGTTTTTGTTGCTATGCCCTCGGGCGGCGGTAATTCCAGAGGATCCGGAGGTTCCATGCCATCCGGCATGGGCAGTATGCCTCCGATGGGCGGCATGATGGGTCAGAGCCAGCAAAGAATTGAGCGCACGACCTTTAGTGAAACCGATTTAGAAGAAATATCTTATTTCGTGCCTAATATAGAAGAATTGACCTTAATGGCAACTGCCTCCACTACAGTTGACGGCGGCACTATGGACGAAGAAGCTGAAATGAATGTTGTCGGTGCTACCACTGACTATTTCGATATAACTAACTTAGAATTGATGTTTGGTTCATTCTTTGATGATATAAGCAATGACAACTTAGAAAGAGTTGCAGTGTTAGGTTATCAAACGGCTGTAGATATTTTTGAAAATGTTTTTGACGCTTATGACTCTACTATCCTGATCAACGGCAAAAAATACACCGTTATCGGGGTTTTAAACCAAACCGGCTCCACCGTCAGTGATGTTGATTTAGACAGCAGTATCTATATTCCTATTAATACTGCTAAAAAAGATGTCATGGGCAACAGCTACAGCCCCAATATAATCGTTATCGCCCAGGATGTGGACGAAATTTCCACTACTATAGCCAACATCGAGCAGTTATTGAGCGAAATTTATCCCAACGGCAGCTTTTCCGTAACTGATGCCGGCTCCCAGGTCACTGCCAGTCAAAAATCTGCCGACACTCTTTCATTTATGCTGATTGCCATCGCCAGCATTGTTTTTATCGTCGGCGGTATCGGCATTATGAATGTCTTGTTTGTCACCGTTAAAGAGCGAACACAGGAAATCGGTCTTTTAAAAGCTTTGGGCAGTTCCAAGCGGGATATCTTGTTGCAGTTCCTTTTGGAAGCCAACTTTATCAGTATTTTCGGCGGCATCGTCGGCATACTTTTAAGCTTTGCCTTGATTCCCTTGATTTCGTCCTTCGGCACTACTATTGTTCAGTCAGCTTTCAATGTAGTTTTAGCCTTAGCTTTTGCCGTCTTTACCGGCACGGTCTTTGGCTTTTATCCGGCTTGGCAGGCAGCCAGCTTAAAACCGATTGAAGCGTTGAATCAGGATTAAAAGGAAGGTGAAAAAATGAGTGAGCAGCCACTGCTTGAATTAAAAAATATCAATAAATTTTACCCTCTTGGCGAAGAGCGTTTGCAGGTGCTTTTTGATATCAACCTTACTGTCAACAAAGGCGAATTTATCGCCGTCCGCGGACCTTCCGGCAGCGGTAAAAGCACTTTGATGAATATTTTGGGCTGTATGGACACCGCTGACAGCGGCGAATATTTTTTGGCCGGAGAAGCAGTTCATCAAGCTACCGACAGCCAAATGACCAAGCTGCGCAATCTTCACATCGGCTTTATTTTCCAAAAATATCAGCTGATCAATAAATATGACGTTTTGCAAAACGTCATCCTGCCCCTTTTAATCCGCGGCATTCCCCGCTCGCAGGCTATCACTACAGCCAAAGACACCTTGCAGATGCTGGGGCTGGAAAACCGTTTGGACCATAAGCCCAATGAGCTTTCCGGCGGTCAGCAGCAAAGAGTTTCTATTGCCCGGGCATTGGTTGGGGAGCCGGATATTCTTTTAGCCGACGAGCCTACCGGTGCCTTAGACAGCAAAACCGGTGAGGATGTGTTAAATTTATTTAAAGAACTGCACCGCCAAGGGCACACCATTATCATGATTACCCATGATGCCCATGTAGGCGCGCAAGCTGAAAAAGAACTGCACATCATCGATGGCAAACTATATATATAAGTTTCCTCCACAAAAAAAGCACTGTTTTTCACAGTGCTTTTTTAATCTTTATATTTTCATAATATCTGCTTCTGTCTTGGCTTATGAGCCCTGCTTATGAGCTAATTCATACTCATAGCCGTAGCGATAATACGGGCAGGAGGAAGTATTGCTGCTTAAAAAGTCTGCCATTTCGTCCTCGTCTAAATTAACCATGCAGTAATAATAATCTTCTATTTCATCGTAATCATAATAAACACAATCATCGCATTTATTCATTTTTATTCTTCTTTCGCTTCAAATTGCTTTAAGATATTAATAATATCCTCTCTGTCGTTATGAATAACCTCTAACTGCTGCTTATAAATGCGTTCAGCCTGCTCCACAAAATCAGCAGCTTTCTTTAAGCCTGCCGCTGTTAAATCAGCAGATTTCTGCTGCACGTCAAGCATAATGCGGTCTGCTTCCTCATGAGCATTTTTAATAATCTCCTCTGCCTTTTTCTCAGCCTCGGCAATTTTAGCATGCAAGAGCTTATCCACCTCGTCCTGCTTCATATAGGCTTTGGTTTCTGCCTGGCTGATCATATAATCCGCTTTAACTTGGGCTTCGCTGATAATGCGTTTAGCTTCCTCTTCGCTGACGGCAGGAGCTGCTTCTTTTTTAGGAATATTTAATACCGGCTCCACCGGGGTTTTAGCCTGAGCTTGAGCTAAATTATTTTTGGCAATAGCTTGTTCGGCAATTTTTTGGGCATTTTTAACCTTAGCCAATAATTTTGCTTCTTCATCTTTGCGTTTTTGCTCAATCTCTGCTGCCAGCTGAGCAAAGGCTTCCTCTCTTTTTTGAGCTAACTCTTTATTGAGTTCCGCCACAGCATTGTCAAATTCCTTTTTATTTTTGACCTTGCTTTCAGTTTTCAAATCATCAGCTTTGACAAAAGTAGCTACTTGCGGTGCTTCTGTACCGTCACTTTTCTTATTATCCCGATCTGCGCAATGATAAGAGCGCAGCTCAGTAATAATTTCCAGCGTTTTATATTTATCAACGATGATTTTATCCTTTTGCAACGGGGCATTTTTGCAGGAATGCAAATAATCTTCAAACAATAATAATTCATGACAAATCTTTTTACTAAAGTTATTGGTTGCCATTTCGACACCTCCGCTTATTTTACCTTAATTATATATATAATACTACATATTTGAAATTTAGAAAAGGGCTTTTCCTTATTTTTTAGTAAATTTTTTAATAGTTATTAATTAATAAGTATCACATCTTGGAAAGTAATGCATATATTGCCAATAAAGAACCTATTATCATTAAGGAGGTTTTGTCTTTGTCCAGTAAAATTCGATTTTTGCAAGCGGCAGATTGTTGTTTAGACGGCTGGTGCAGCAATCGCCCTCTTTGGAAACATTGCTCAACCAACAGCTGCAGCCAGTATTATGATATTGATTACGGCAGTCACAGCATCATCATCTGTCATTCTGACAATCAATGCCCGACGTATAATTCCTATGCATATTTCCCGGAAAATAGCTTTAATACCTTGATTGCTTCAGGCTGTGACAATATTAATCTTTTTGTCACTCCCGACGGCTTGAAAGTGCCCTGCGGCAACAATAAAGCCTATATCCGCTTTATCAATTTAGCCTACGATGAGCCCTGCTTGGATTTTCGTTTCTCTGACGGTGTATTAGCCATCGCCCGCAATATAAAATATCAGGAGATCACCAGCTATTATCCTATTACCGCCAGCACCTACACCATGCAGGTTTTCCGCTGCGGCTCCTCTAAAGCTCTTTTAAGCATTAAAAATGTCTGCTTAAAGCCCGACCAGAGCTACACTTTCTATATTACCGGCAGTATCGCCACCAGAAACTGCTACAATTATCTTTTGTGTGTGGATGCCTGCCCCAAACCTATTTGCCCGCCTTGTCCTCCGCCTAATCCCTGTATGCCTATTCATTCCTGTCATTCCTGCCCGCCGCTTAATCCTTGTCCACCCAGCTATCCTTGCCCGCTGCCCGGTAAAAATGATTACTGCTCCAACTCCTTTTATTATAATGACTGCTACTATTATTGATTTTCCAGCCTGCATCGGCATATTTGCCCATGCAGGTTTTTTTAGCGTGGAATAACTAACACATTTTCTTTAGCAAAACCGCTGGCGCGCTCCAAAATTTCTGCGATAACTATGCCGTCGGTTTGAATGATATTTTGGTCGACAACGGCGCTTATTTGTTCGCCTTCCACAAAAACTGCTGCTTCATAGCCTTTTAATTTCAGCATGCTTTCCGCTTGCTGGGTTATCGACTGCGCATTTTTTATCTCCAGCATTCGTTCTTGTGCTTGCGAGCGCACGGTCTCAGTTTGCGCCGTTTCTGCCAAATATTTCAGCTCATCGTACTCCTGGGCTAATTGGGTTTCTCTTTGCCATTTGAGCTCTTCAGCTTCGTTTTGCCAAGTATCTGTTTTTGTTTCTACGCCCGTTTGGGTCAGCTGCTCATTTAATACTTCATTGTTGGAGGGATCAATATTGATACTGCCGACGACATTTTCTGTAAGCTCCTCATCGCTGTCTTGATTTGGCAAATCACCAGAGGATTCTTCTGCTTTATTTGCTTCCGGTTCTTCATTCTCCTTATCATTGTCAGCTTCTGCTGTCAATGCTTCTGCTAAATCTTCGGCTGAGTCCTCTGTTGAATCATTCTTGGTTGTTTCATCTTCGTCATCTATCACATTCCAGCTTAAAACCTGCATCGCTTCTATTTTTTCGCCCCACTGCCATTCATCGGCTGCCCAACATATACTTGCTCCTGCCACCACCACCGCCAATGCCAGCCAAGCAATCCATTTTCTGATTAACACTATCATTTAATCCCCGCCTTTCATTTTCAGCACCGTTATTTTATATTCCGGCAAATCAAACAAAACTGCTGCCGCAGTAGTCAAATCCCGCTTGATCTGCGCATTGTCCGCTCCCTGCGCCACTATCAAAACCCCGGCAATCACCGGCTCCTTTTTTTCCAAAATCAACGCCGCCTCACTGCCTTGGTTGTTGTAAAAGGCTATCGTTTTTTCCTGCTCCTCGCTTACAGCGCCTTGATTATCTTGGGTGCGCAGCTTGTCATTGGTAGCATAGCTGGTTGCCCCTTCGGACGAATAGCTTATCTGCACCGAAACCTTGCCGGCTCCCTCCACCTGCGATAAAATTTCCGCCAGTTTTTGCTCTTGGTCAGCATTATCGGCACTGCTTGCCTGCGCTGGCACTTGAGTATAATTAGCCGCCGGCGGCTTTTCTGTGCCTAAGCTCAAAAATATAATTCCCAAAAATGTCAGTCCTGCTATGAGGGCGATATATTTTTTTTGCCCGGCACTGATTTGAATAGACCTCATCTCTCTCGCCCTCCTTATCTAACCTCTATCGTTTCCTCTGCCAAGGTATAATAGCTTGCAAGCATTTTCTTTATTTTTTCTTCTGTCTGCCATTTATCAGCAAATTCTCCCTCCAGATAAATAGTTACCTGCTCGATTTGCCCTACATTGCCCAATCTGTCATCACTGCTCACTGTTATTTCGGTGCGGCAGGCATCTACTCCGTCAAGCAAATAAACCAGCCCGCTGATTTGCTTTTCCATCTGCTCTCGGTATTCATTTAAGACCATTTCGCTGGATTTATCGTACAAGCTCTCGCCCTGCACCATAATGCTCTCCTCCTTGGTGCTTAAATTATCCGTCAATATCCAAGCATCCAGCCAGGAATCGTCATCAATTATTTTTAAAACGGGCTGTAAAATGGTGATAAGCACAAAAAGTCCCATCACCAAGCGAATAAAGGGCTGCATCTTGCCATCGGGCAAAAGCAAATCCAAAATGGTGGTCAGAAAGATAATCACCAAAACATTTATCACTAATTCCCGCATACCATCTCCCCTTTAACGCAGCATCAAAGTCATATTGGCTGCCATGACTAAGATAGCCAAACTGAGAAAAAACATCAGCCCGATTATTGCCACCGCGGCAAAAAGCAGCACAAAGCATTGCCCGGTCTCGTTTAAAAGCTCACAGAGCATTTCCTCGCCCAAAGGCTGAATCAAGGCAGAAGTCAATTTATACAAAACGCCGATCACTAAAACTTTCAGCGCCGGCAATACTGCCAAAAGCAAAATTATTATTAAAGCTAATATGCCGAAAACATTTTTGATTAAAACTGAGCCGCTGGCGACCATTTCAGCGGTATTGACCAATAAATCTCCAACTATCGGCACAAAGGTGCCGGCGGCATATTTAATACCTCTGATGCCTAAACCATCGCCGGCAGCTGCCACCGTACCGCTGATGCTTAAAACCAGCAAAAATATGCTGCTTAAAGCGCCAAAGCCCCAGATTAATAGTTTTTTCAGCAAGCTTTCCAATTTATCCAAGCGGTATTTATCACTCATGCTGTTGACAATGGCTAAAAGCAGGCAAAAATATATGCCCGGCAAAATAATTTTTTCAGCTACGTTGCCCACTACATTAACCAGCAAAAATAAAGTAGGCTGCATCGCTGCTGTCGTTCCTACCCCGCCGGCAGCCGCTAAAAGCACTAATTGCACCGGCAATACGGCATCCATAAAACCAATCATTTTCTCATTAGCCATCCCGGCGGTCTGCCACAGGCTCTGCGCCTGCTCCATAATCATTAAAACTGCCAGAAAGAAGATTACCAAGCGGGCAAGCTTGCCAATTTTTTGCCCAAATGCCTGCTCCAAATTGCCCAAAAGGGCAGATAGGACTGCTAAAAACAATAATTTGCCCATTAAAGAAATGTTTGCTCTCAGCTGATATTGCAGATAGCTTGCCATTGCCTGCACGAGGCTTTGCACGGTTAATTCTTCTTCGCCCTGCCAGAGATTGCTGAAATATTCCAAGCCAAAGTATGCGGCATATTCCTCATCCAGCTGAGCCAATAGCGCTTCTACCGGCTCGGTATCCAGCGAAACTTCCTGTGCTTGAGCCTTTAACGGACAAAGGAACAACAATGCTATTAAAAAAACTGTTAACCATATTTTCTTTGCCATTTTCTCACCTCTGTCACGCTAAGGAGAGGATATTTTGCAAAATAGCGCTTAAAATAGGCAGCATCAAGCTTAAAATAATGATTTTAGCCGCCAGCTCTATTTTGGAGGCGATGGCATTGCTGCCGCCGTCCCGGCAGGTTTGGGCAGCAAATTCGCCGATGTAGGCGATGCCTATGACCTTGAAAATGGTTGACAAATAAAGATTATTCACTCCGGCTTGGGCGCTTATTGCTCTAAAGGTGTCCAATATAACCGCCAGCTGGGAAAAAATTTGGCTGAATACTACTATGCCAAAGGCTAAAATAATTAAAAGCCCGATCGGTGCATGATACTCCTTAACTAACATCGCCAAAACGACACAAATTAACCCCAAAGCGGCAATTTGCATAATGTTCATTCATCTCACCTCTAATACAGAGCAAAGACGCTTCCCACATATTCAAACAGCTCTGCCAGCATCTCCACTACCATAAAAAGCACTATGGTCAATCCTGCCAAAGCCGCCATTGATGCCAGGTCATCCTTGCCTAAGGATTTTAAGACGCTATTTAAGACTCCCGTCAAAATACCTATGCCGGCGATTTTAAAAATGATGGTGATATCCACCTTCCTCTCCCCCTTCAATACAAGATTAAAACCACTGCCAAACCGGCAAAAATACCTAAATAGCGATAAATTTTAGCCCGCGACTCTTTTTCCTGCACCGCTTTTTTTAACGCCTGATCTAAATTGGCACAGGCAAAATGAATATTGTTATTTTGCTGGGATAAATCACTGCTGCCCAAGCTTTTGCCAAAGCGCAAAAGCAAAAGTCCGTTTTCTCTGCCGATAGGACTAACGGTTAGATATGCTTCCAACGCCTTCTGCCAGCTTGCCTGCGCTGACAAATGCTCATCGCTAATGCCTTTAGCGCAGGCATGAAACATCTCTCCTACTTTATTATTTAATCTTGCGGCTACTAATTCTAAAACCTCCGCCAAAGGCAGAAGATTATAATTTATCTCCATCTCACACCAGCGCAAAGCTTGCCGCCAGGATTCCAGCTCTTTAATCTTCTGGTTGAACCGCTCAGCATAAATCCAGCCGGCGGCTCCCAACGCTCCAACTATCAGTACCGCGCCTAGGAATTTCATTGGCTCTCACCCTTTCATAGCCGTCGTTTTGCCATTGGTAGACCGCCTCAATGCTGCCGGCGCCCTGGCTTTTGCTTAAAATGATGATAGTTTCAAACAAGTGTTTTTCCAATAAACTTGCCAGCACCGGTCGGTTGCGCAAATCCTCTAAGCTTTGTCCGTGCACGGTAGTAATCACCCTCACCCCTGCCGCCAAAGCTTCCTCTAAGGCTTGGATATCTTCTTTATTTCCCAGCTCATCGGTTGCCAGAATTTCCGGCGCCATAGAGCGAATAAGCATATTCATGCCCGCAGCTTTAGGACAGCCGTCCAATATATCAACCCTTGAGCCTAAGTTTAAATTGCTTTCGCCTTCATACATGCCTGCCAACTCACTGCGCTCGTCTACCACCGATATTTGATAGCCCTTTTCGTCGCTTAGGGTGCGAATGATTTCTCGTAAAACCGTTGTTTTGCCGCTAGCGGGCGGTCCTAAAAGCAAGGTATTGCGGACGGTATTTTTATTTGCAATATAGGGCATGATTTTATCCGCTGCACCGTAGACATTGCGCGCTAAACGAATATTTAAGCTATTGATATCCTTAAGGGCGCGAATCTCTCCCCGCTGCAGCATTGTCTTGCCGGTCAATCCCACCCGATGACCGCCGGCTAAAGTCAGATAACCTTTGCGGTATTCCTCCTCCCAGGCATAGAGGGAGGATTGATTGAGGCGCTGGAGGATATACTCCATTTCCTCTTTTAGCACTATTTGCGGCACCTTTAGCTCCTTAAGCCGGCATCTGCCCAAGATAACTTGTCCCCTTCTCACCCGAATTTCCTCTAAATGCTCCAATTCCTCAGCGAAAATTTCAGTCATTTGCTTGGCTCTTTCGGGCATAAATAAATTATCGATAACCTTTTTTGCCGGACATTCCTTTATTGGCATCAGCGGTTTTAGAGACTGCGAGTTTAAAATATTAATTTTTGCCATACATTCTCCTCCTTGTCCATATATCCATATCTATGCTCTTGTTTTTAAAATAGAACAGCTTGGCTGAAATTTAAAAAAAGAAAAGCTATCGCTTAAGTAAAAGAATTTTTTTACCTAAGCAATAGCTTTTGATTAAGTACAATATTTGATTAAGTACAGTATCTGAAAGCCTTATCGGTAATAATGCGGGCGAAGATCAACCCCAGCTGTAATGCAACGATAATCAGCATCGCCGAAGCAAACCATTCAGCGGCCGTCATAAGGGACATAGTGCCCAGATTATACACAGCCCGGTATAAATATAGTCCCGGCACCATGATAACCACCGAAGGCACGGTGATGGCAATGCGCGGATAGCCTAAATGCTTTTTTAAAACTGAAGCCAATATACCGGCGGTCAAAGCACCGATAAAGGTTGCCGCTGCCGGAGTGATGGTGGTAAATTCTATCAGCTCCAAGCGCAGGGTGTTGGCTCCGGCGCCAATCATTGCCGCCGCCAGCGCCAAAAAAACGGGACTGTTGAACATTATAGAAAAACCAAAGACTCCAATAAAGCTGGCGATGAAGCGCAAAATCAGCAATACTCCCGGCGAAAGCGCAAGGGGCGTAAATTCAATAGGCTTTAAGCCCAGCACTGATGCCATTACCCACGCCGTAATCGTTGCCACGCCGATAATGACTATCGAATAAAAAAGCCGCTCCAATCCTGAGCGCATATCCAGTTTTGCCATGTCAATACCGCTGGTGATAAAGGGAAAGCCGGGAATGATGAATAACATGGCACAGATATAGCCGGCTTCATGCTGAGCCGAAATAGAAAATAAATTTTCCGCACACCTTAAAGCACAAACATAAACCAAGCAAGCCAAAGTCACCGATACGACAATACACAAAAACAAGGTCAAATGCCGTGCCAAAAGCTTGCTGCGCAGATAATTGCCGCAGCCTGCCCCCAAAAAGGCACAAATCATTTCCACCAAGCCGCCGCCTAATAAAAAAGTAAAAGCACTGCAGGCAAAGGCTGCTGCCAAACCCAAAAAAGCCGGCGAATACAGTCCTTTGATATCAGCTATTTTATCTAAAGCCGAATGCAGTTCTTCGGCGGACAGATATTTATTTCTGGTGGAAAATTCAGCGATAAATTTTTCCAGAGCATTTAATTTAGCAGTATTTACGCCGGTATTGGTTAAGCACAAAGATTGGGAAAAGCACTCTTTGCCGTCAAAGCAGGTATAATCGATTGACAACAAGCCGATATTGGCAGTACAAGTGATACCTAAGTTTTCCGCCAAGGTATTCATCGAGCTGCGCACCCGCCAGGCTCCGGTGCCGCAGGATAACAGCATCAGCCCCACTCTGCCGATGATTGAAGATTTGGCAATCAAGTTAGAGGCGGTAATGGGGATATCTTTAGCTTGAGCGGCGTAATCGTGCCAGTAAATATTCATATGATTAAAGGCAATATTTTTGGGATACATTTCTATCCTCCTTAAAAATAGAATAGTATGTAAAAAATTTGCAACCGCTAATTATTATACCGCAAAAAATATATTCGTCAAGACAGGTATGATAAAATTTAAGTGAAATTTTTTTAACTATCAAAAAAGGCTTATCATCTATCCTGATGATAAGCCTTAAAAGCTTGGGGGAAACTAATTAAAAATCGTGATGCTCTGATCAGTGCCATCGTAATTTACCACTAAGCCAAAGGCTTCGCTGACTGCTCGGAGCGGAATCATGGTACGGCTGTTTTGAATAGTTGCCGGAGCATCTAAGGATTTGCTTATGCCGTTAACCTCCATGGTGCTTTCACCGATATACATCTGAATTAAATTATTATCCAAAATCAAGCTGACCCGCTGATTTTCTCCATCCCAGACAGCTTCACCGCCTAAAGCCTCAGTGATAAAGCGTACCGGCACCATAGTTCTGCCGTTTGCTGTCACATAAGGAGCAGTATCCATAGTGGAGGAAAGCTCATTGGCGATGAGTACATTGCTGCCGATTTGCAGGCGGATATTAACTAAATCACCGCTGGAAGCACTCAAGCGCAAATTGCGGAAATACAAGCTGCGATCCTCAACCACAGGGCGAGCTTCGTTGGCGTTTTCAACTGTATAGATGCGCCACAGATACGCGTCTTGAGCAATAGTTTCGTTGCTCAAATCCAATTCTACGCTCTTCCAGCCTTGCCAGTCGACATTTTGGGCTAAAGTGTAGCGATAAACATTTTCATCCTTATCTCGCAACTCCACTCTGACCCATTCATTGTTGCCGGAACCATAAATATCGACCATCATTTTTTTGGTGTTAGAAGAAAGCTTTACAGCATCCTGCTCGAATACTATATAAGAAGCGGCGGTTTCTTTAGTATTGCTGAAATTATAGTTTAATTTCAGCACTTGCTGGCTTCCGCCTGCCGGATCAGCGGCTAACTCCACACTGCCCGTTACTTCATCAGGGCTGGTGTGTGAGGAAATACCATTTAAATTATCCAAAAGATACTGCTGGGTAGCGGCAGTTACTTTAATGGTCTTTTCTGCGCTTAAACCTTCAAAGTCCGCTTTCACTAAAACATTGCCGCTGGAAGCTGTTACGGTTAAAATGCCCTTTTCGTCAATAGTGCCGCCCTCTGCCTGGAAGGTTAAAAGACTGGGCGAAAGGGTTTTAGTTGTGCCATCCTTTAAAACAGCTTTCGCACTTATCTGCACCATGCCGCCGCTGATGACATTGTCATTATCGCAGGAAAGCTCCAGATGATCAACAGCCTCCACGCCTATGACTTGAAGATAGTGTACGCCTTGAATACCGTTGGCAGTAATGGTTATATTAGTTTCTCCGGCTTTAGCGGCAGTAAAAGTATTGCCCTGCCAGGTGCCTAAGCCGGCACTGTCGCCGTAGGTTAAAGCGGTATCGCTTAAGGAATAAGGATTGTAATACTCATCCCAGCCTTGAGCGGTGAATTGGGCGCTCTCACCGATAAAAAGCTTTTGTGAGCCTACTACTTTGATTCCTGCCAATGCCCCTTGGGGAGCGGTAGAAAATAAGGCTAATCCTTCTACTACCTTGCGCTCACTGCCGTTGCCCTCCGGATTAATCACTCTGGTGGCGGTAGTGGAGCCCAAATCCCGCACAGTCATTGCTGTAGAGCCGCCGCCGTCTAAATTAACTGCTTTATAAGCGCCGATATACTGCATAAAGGAAGCGAGATTGTCCAAAGACAACCCGGCGCTTTCATAGGTTCTGCCTTCCACCGCGGCAATGTAGACTTTGCTGCCATCAGCCGAAATACCTACCGCCGTTCTGGCTCTGACACCGCCTAAGGAGGACAAATCTTTAGTATAAGGAACAGTTTGTCCGTTGTCAACCAGCAACGCATGACCGCCGATAACCATTTGCCAGTCTTTATCCGGCGTCATCTGATAGTTTATTTCCAGCTCATCACCGATCAATAAATTGCGGATAAACTCCGCAGCCTCTCCGTCACCGTGCAGAATCTGCACTCCTTCCGACACGGAAGTGGGATAAGCTCCGTCCGATTTAACTCCGATAACTTTATTATCCTGAATCAAGGCTTCAGCCACATCGGTGGAATAACTATCCTGACCGCGGGTTGTGCCGCCCCACATATCAGTATAAAGGTGCAGTTTATTTAAATGACTGTGGGAATTATCATTTTCCTGCCAGTAATAAGTCTTATTTACCCCGGATAAGGGGAAGCTTACTCCGCTTGATTTATTGGCAACATAGCCGCTGAAGCTGAACTGCTCAATATAAGCCTTGCGGTCATTGGTAATGCCTAAAGCATAAGTGCCGGTCAGATAAGACGGCGAAGAAACTAATTCACTGTCAATAACTGTAGCTCCGATAGGTGCGCCTTCCGCTGACATATTAAAAAAGTCACCGTTAGTTAAGGCTACCGGATTAGTCATGGCAGTCATTTGTGAAACCGTGCTGCGTTCGCAAAAGCGTCCGCCGCCGGGAACGATAGTTAAGTAAGCATACGGATCATTCAAATCCACTGTTACGACAGATATCTTGACATTGCCTTTATCGGTTGCCCAGTTATAAACTGTCTGGGTTGCACCGCTGGTAATATTCTGCGTTGATACACTCTGGGGCGTACTTGCCCAAGCCAAAGAATAGCTTTGCAGCATAAAACAAAGCAAAATAAGTGTCGTAATAATTTTTTTCTTCATTTTTTTCCCCTTCTTTTCTTTTTCACTGCATTTTATACTATTTTAGTTTCCCTTTTTGTCATTTTTTATCCTGCCTGAAGTTTAATTTTTTCTTTGCCAATATTTATGCACCAAGTAAATGCTTTCCTCATAAGTAATATCAAGGTTATTTCCGAAATCAAATAATAAAGAGGTGCGGTCCTATGAAACTGTCGAACGGTCAAAAGGAATATTTGCTGGAATTACTAAGCGGAGAATATTTTCTGCCGGCAGAGTATCGTCCATATCTAAAGGAGGCAATAAATCGCTACAGCACTTGCCGCTACAGCAGCGAAGATTTAGATTTTCTGACAGGCTTACCCATAAGCTTAACTGCTGATTTGTATTTAAATAATTCTTCGTCGCTTAATAGCTTTATCAAGCGTTTTGCGCTGTGGCTCAATGTCTTGGAGTACAATATTTACGATGACTCTCCGAAAACAATCGCTTTTTTACTTAATCCTGATCCGTCTTCTGCGCAGAAATTGCTGCAAATTATAAGAGATCAAGAAAACATTCAAGTTATCTCCGTTGCGCCTATCCAATTTCAAGCCCAAACCCGCAGCAATCCTGTCATCACCACCATTAGCGGCGAACGCCGTTTGCATACACCTGCTTTAGCTTGCATCTGGGATTATCAGCAAATAAATGAGCTTCTGGCTGATTTTTTAACTTTTGCCAATCAAAACCCCGGCAAAATTCCCGGCGATTACAGCAATTATTTAGATATGTTAGAAAACAGCTTAAACCGCACCAAAAAAATGCGCTTCAGCTGGCTCAATTTGCGCTCCAAAGCACAGAATTTTGCCCAAATCAGCCCTGATTATGTCTTTGCTCAGCGTTCTTTGGGCTTGATTATGCCCAGCAATTTGGAATTTATCAATCTGGTCAATTCTCAGGCTCAAGCTCCTAAACCAAAACCGCAAGCTCCCGCTTTCACCAATCCTTTTGCCCCGGAAATCAGGCTTTTTCAGAAATTCAAAAGCAATTTAAAGCTTCCGGCACCGCAAACTTTCTCTGCCAAAACTCCCGGCATGAATACTTTTAAACTGCCGTCACCTTTTAGCAAGTCTCCTTTTGGCAGTAATTGTTCTCCGTTCAAAGC
This sequence comes from uncultured Clostridia bacterium, assembly GCA_944391285.1. Classification (GTDB taxonomy): domain Bacteria; phylum Bacillota; class Peptococcia; order Peptococcales; family Peptococcaceae; genus QAKL01. The sequence goes on along the minus strand of CALXSY010000010.1, from coordinate 20,735 downwards.
TCCTCAGCACAGCGAAAATTGCCAAAAAACCAAGCAAGACGGCAAGCCAAAACCTCAGGCAAAATCAGCTACACAGCCTGTTAAAAATCGCGAAAACTTATCAAATGCAAGCAGTTTGGTTCCTGCGGAAAATTTAGCGAAAAACACTAACACAGAAAAATTAATTACCTATAACAAATTTATAGAACCTCAAGCATAACCCGCTTAAAGTTTTCACCCATAATAAGCGCCATATCTTCTGCGGTAAATCCCAGCGCCTTTAAATAGGGGCGCAGGGAAATAGTTTTTTCTGCCCGCTCCAAACCAGGCAAGGGCTCGTCGATACCGTCGAAATCGGAGCCCAAGCCCACATGCTCAATGCCCATTATCTCAACCATGTGCATAATATGCTCTGCCACCGACACGATATTTGCTTCATTTTTATCCGGCTTTAAAAAATCCTTAACATAAGTAACGCCGACTACACCGCCGTTTTTGGCTATTTCCCGCAATATTTCATCACTCAGATTGCGCAGATGAGGGCAAAGACGGCGGCTGTTGGCATGAGAAACGATGATCGGCTTTTGACTCAGGCGCAAAAGATCGGCTAAGGATTTATCTGCCAGATGAGCGCCGTCCAAAATAAGGGGCAGATCATTCACCATTTTTACCGCCCTTTTGCCTAAGTCCGTTAAACCTTCTCGCGAGCCATAAGTGCCGCCGGCAAAGGCATTGTCATTGTTCCAAGCCAAGCCCAGCACCCGAACGCCTAAGTCGTAAAGATAGTTTATGTTTTCTGCCTTTGCTTCCAGCGCCTCTGCTCCCTCTAAGCCCAGAATAATGCCTTGGCTGGACTCGTCAAATTTTCGCAAATCATCCGCTGTTTTCAGCCATTTGATTTGGGGATTTTGTGCTAATTCCTGCTGCAGGCGCTTATAAAGCAGAAGAAAATCAGCCAGAGTAATCTCATTTCTCTTTGCTTTATCGATAAAAACTGCCATCACTTGCAGCCAGTTGCTGTCCTTAATTGCTGCAAAATCCCATTGGCGTAATGGATTTCTCTGCGCTAAGGGGCTGTTATTGCTCGCCTCACAGGACAAGCTGTCACAATGAGCATCAAAAATAAACATTTCTTTTCCTCCTAAAATAAAAAAACCATGGCAAAGGCCATGGTCAAAATCCTAGCGTGGTTCTACAATTAGTTTAATCGCCGTACGTTCTTCACTCTCGATGGTAATATCGGTAAAAGCCGGTACACAAATGAGATCAATCCCGCTGGGTGCTACAAAACCTCGGGCAATAGCTACCGCTTTCACTGCTTGATTTAGAGCTCCGGCACCGATAGCCTGCATTTCTGCACAGCCCCGCTCCCGAATAACTCCTGCTAAAGCTCCTGCCACCGAATTTGGGTTGGATTTTGCTGAAACCTTCAATACTTCCATAAAAATTTTGCCTCCTTAAAAAGTGATTAATAACTAATTCTACCATTTTAAGGAAACTCCTGCAATTTTTGTAAATTATTTCTAGTTACTTTTCGACAATATTTATCCTTTTTATGCTTATAGTTTTGCCATTGGTTATCTCCAGTATGCAGCCGTTAAACTGCCCTTTGCCTTTAGCTTGGGCAAAGCGCACCGGCCTTTGAGTCCTGAAGCGTTCTATGGCTAAAGCTGCGTCTACGCCCAAAACCGATTCATAAGCACCGCACATTCCGCAGTCGGTCAAATAACCGGTGCCTTGGGCTAATATTTTTTCGTCGGCAGTTTGCACATGAGTATGAGTGCCGATGACAGCACTTACTTTGCCGTCCAAATAGTAGGCTAAGGCAATTTTTTCTGAGGTAACTTCGGCGTGAATATCGATTAAGATATTTTTCACCCCGCAGCTTGCTTTGATTTCTGCCAATAAATCATCTACTGCTGCAAAGGGCGAAGGCAGATTGCTCACAAAGACATTGCCCAGCAAACTGGCTACCGCTAAGCGCTCTGCTCCTTTTTCCAGCAAACACCAGCCTTTGCCCGGTGTTCCTTGGGGATAGTTATAGGGACGGATCAGCTCCTCGGAGCGGTCAATAAAATCCAGCACTTCTGCGCAGTCAAAGCTGTGGTTGCCTAAAGTTATGCAGTCGGCTCCTGCTAAAAGCAAGCGGCGCAGGGATTTTTCGTTAATGCCGTTTTTCGGCGCTGCGTTTTCGCCGTTGGCTACAACAAAATCAATTTTTTCCTCTCGGCGCAGACGATTGATCTGCTTTTCTGCCATTTCCAAACCTACCTCACCGCAAATATCGGCGACGAACAATACCTTCATGCCAAAACCTCTTTCTTTTTAACGAAACAGCACCTGCTTGGATATTCTTTTGCCGTTAGCGCACCAGGAAGCAAAATGTTCACAATTATTGCTTAAAAAGTTATAGCCGCCAAAATCACTGCCTAATTGACTTAACGCTCGTTCAGCAATTTCTTCCGGCGAATAAGTGCAAGTGATATCCACTGCTTTGCAAATCTTCTCTCCGCAGGAAAACTCCTCTATGCCGGTACGGCGGATGCTGGCTTCTATTTGGATAAACTGCACATTGCCGCGGAAATGGACAAACGTACCGTCACTTAAAGCAATTCCATAGTGACGGTAGCTTAAAAAACCGTCAAAAAATTGCTGCCAAATAATGCGCTTCTTTTCATTTTTCAGCTGTTGCTCGATAACATGCCTTTCGCCGGCTCTAATTTCCCGAACAACATAAACCGGATAAGCTTTGAGCATCTTCTCACCCCATTAGCTTTTTCCATATTATATGCTTTATCGGTCATTATTGCTACAAAAAGCAATAGACTTACAGAAAATCAACTATCGGTCTTTAAAGACCTTGCTGATTTTTTTAACTCTGTAAGTCTAATACAATTATCCCCTAAAGCTTCTCCTTTAACCTTACAGTTTCTGTTAATGTAAATTTAGTTTAAGGATATTATAGCACTTTTAAAGCAAACAAGCAATCTGATTATCATATTTTTACATCAAAATTATCGCAAACTGACGCTTGAGTGCTTCTTTTTTATGCACTATTTCCAGCGATGGGTAAAGCTGAGGATTGAAGCGGGCATTTTGAGAAATTGAATATCGAATTTCAAGCTGGGTTCAACCTTAGCGCTGGCGTTATGGATTCTAAAGCTCAGACTCCAGCCGTTGTTTAAATGCATTTCCACCGTATTATTGCCCCATGATCTAAATTTTAAATCTACAATCTCCGTCGGCAGCTGCACCGTAGGCACAGCCTCGCAGGCTTGAGCGGCTAAAGTATTGTGTATATTAAAGGTGCGGATTACCGTGGTTTGATTTTTGTCATAGCTGATTATTTTATAATAATCCTTGGTGCCGATAAGGTATTCCACCATTTTTTGCGGCATAGCAGCATCGGCTTGAGCCGCCCGTTTAATCTCCGCCATAAAAGCCTTAAGCAGGGGAATATAAACACCGCTTTCTTTATCCGGCAATTCCGACCATTTGCTCCCTCGGCTTTTTTCATCTTTCAGCCGATCAAAAAGCGGCTTGACCTCCTGCCAATACTCCCGGCTGCAAGGATTGCCGAACCATTCTTTGGCAAAATCCAAGCCATAGCTTAAGCGGCTGTGCTTAATAGCCTCATGATTATGCTTAATGCTTAAGCCCACTTCCCAGCCAAGGCTTGGCCGTTTGATAACGATATCCCGCACATCGCCCAGCACGCCTAAATCATCGCTCTGAAATTCTAACAGCAGTTCATCGTCACCTTTTACGCTCATCAGCGGTTCTAAGCGCAAAATTGTTTCAACAGCTGCTTGAGCGGAGGCGATAAATTTATTTTTACGCATTTCCTCAAGATTATCCCAGGCTCTTCTATTATCTCTTAAGCTTGAGTTGCTGACGATTCTTGTTTTTCGCAGAGCAGACAATTCTTTGTCCAAAACTTCCAGCCAAGCATATTCGTAGGCTCTGCCGATAGTGTTATAGCTTATTTGCATTTCTTTCGCCTCGTTTCTCTTTATCAATACCAACTACCTTTTCGCCGTTGCCTTCCAAAAAAAGCTTAATAGCCTCGGCGATTTCATAAGCCAGATTAACCGGCACAGCATTGCCTATCATTTTATAGGCAGTGTTGGTGTCCTTATAGATAAATTTAAAATCATCCGGAAATCCTTGAATACGGGCAATTTCTCTGATGCTCATGCGCCGGTAAAGCTCTTCATAACCCGGGACAAAACGAAATAAATCGGGAGCAATCCTTTCCATTTTCGGCGCCTGCGGGTGCAGCTGGCATTGTCTGCCTGAAGCTTGGACGGTAAAAGCTTGCTCATCCCAGCTTTTTACCCGATTGCGGCTCATAAAAATGGGCGAAAACAATCCGGTGAAATATTCGTTATTATTAATAGCTTGGGGGTTGTGATGATTTTTCTCCCCTGCCGGCACTGCCTGCGCCTGTAAATCCCAGATCACATCGCGCAAGGTCAATTTTTTGGCATCGTCAGCCGTTGAGCCGCGGGGAAAAACAAAGTTTACCGCCAAGTCCTTTCTAAAACCGATGTAAAACACCCGTTTGCGCTCTTCGGCAACGCCGTAATCTTTGGCGTTGACCAGCGTCAAAGAAACATCATAGCCCGCTTGAGCAAACAGACCGATGATATTTTGCACTGCCTCATTGTGTCTGTGAGCCAGCATGCCGCTGACATTTTCGGCTAAGAAAAACTTGGGCTTGAAATCCTTCAATATTCTTATATAATCAAAGAATAACTGCCCTCTGGCATCCTGTATTCCCCGCAAAGCGCCGGCTTCCGACCAGGACTGACACGGAGGACCGCCGATAATGCCGTCAAGCTCCCCTGAAACAAAGGGTTTAAGTTCTTCTGTGGTAATTTTTCTGATATCGCCTTCGATTAAGTGGGTGCGAGGGTGATTTATTTTAAAGGTTGCAAAAATTGCAGGGTCAAATTCATTAGCCACCGGGATATTAAAGCCGGCTTTTTCAAAGCCTAAATCCAATCCCCCGCAGCCGCTGAACAAGCTAATGACATTCATCGCTCTTACCTCTTTTAATTGTTTTACTTACCAATTAATTGTAGCACAAAAATAATTAGCTTTCAAGGAGCAGTTGCATCCTTATAAATTCATCTGCTATAAAAAACAACCCTGCCGATAGCAGGGCTGTTTAAATTTTAAGGATTGCACCGACCGCAAGGATCATAGCCGCGATTAATAATTTCCTCCCGGGAGCCAGTAAAATATTCTTTGTTGGACTCCTTCATGCTCTTGACACTGGAGCAATCGGGATAGTGGAATTTGTGAGTGTTGGTGTTTAAGATATAATCGGCAGTTTGCGTAGGTGTTTCAACAGGAGTGCCTGCCGGAGTGGTTGGCTCAGGTTCCGGCGTTGGTGTTGATTCTGGTGTTGGTGCAGCAGCAACCGGTTGGTTGGTATTAGAGGAAGTTTCATCTTTCGCCTCTTCGCTTGCCCCCTCGGCATAGCTTTCGCCGGTAGCATAATCAAGGATTATGTTTGGCTGCACATTGTAGCAATAGACACAGAAGCTTATGCCCTCACCCTCATCTTCTACCGAATGCCCTTCCATTAAAACTCCGCTTGCCAATAAATTGCTTCCCTCAAAAATCGGTGTTACTCGATATAAAACGTGATTGTCCGTTTCCTTGATATAGTCGGCAACCATATTTTCAAAAGGTAACATTCCTTCAATATTTAAATAACGAGTACCGGTGATGAGATTTTTCTCATTGGCATTCTCGCCGGTCAGCTGAAAACCAAGCAAATGGCAGCGATTGTAAAGATAGCCGCCGTCAATCAAATCACCGTAATTTTTATTTTTCCAGCCGCTGGGTGTGACACTGCTGATATCGCCTCTGTCCTCGGTGGGCATAATATCCTTCCCTACATTGGCAAATGCCACTCCGCATCTGCCCAAGCTATCAAGGCTGCTGTAACGTTCGAAAGATTGGGTAGTATAATCAGCTTGGCTAAAGAACGGCTCATTATTATTAATTGCTACATAGGCTTTGCCGTTATAGGCAGGTACATCGGCTAAGCTAAAGGTGTTTTGGCTTAATTCTGAGGGCTGTTTTTGCTCAGCAGAATCCGTTATACTGCCTTGTTCTTCCTGAGCATTTGCAACATTCTGATATTTTTCGCTAGCGTTTTTGCCGTCATCGTCCAAAGTTAGCTCGGATGTAATAGTAGGCGGATTTATATTATCACTGTTATTTTCATTCTGCGCCGTTGCCGAATCGCTGCAGCCGCTGACAAGAAGCAGCAGCAATAAGAGCAGGCTTAAAAGCAAGCTTTTAGTTCGTTTCATTTTTCATAGACCTCCAAAGTTATTTTTTCGTGAGAATTGCCCGCAAATTCACTTTGAGCAATCAGCTTATATGCAGCCAAATTTAAATTAAAGCAGAAATCGGCAGGATAATGGCGATTCCAGCGGAAAATATAGATTTTCTCTATTTGCTCCGCCAAATCAACGGGACTAATATTTTCCGCGAAACAATATTCGCCCTGCCCTGCTTTTTGCAGAAAATTATCATCTACCTCTAAGCTTATAGCTGATTGGTCAAATAAACTTTGGGAATAGCTGTTAAGCCAGAGCTTAGAGCTTTGCACTATTTCTGCAATCCTCTCTATCACCGCTTTATCCCGACTCTGACGGCGGTTATTGAACATCATGCCGCCTCTTTCATCTAAGCAAACTATCAGGATCATGAACTCACCTCCTTTAAGGGAATATATGTTCATTTTACATATAATACCATATATTAAATTTTTTGTAAATATTTCACTTACATTTTTTTACTTTTTTCTATATTTGCCTCGCAATTTCTCATAATATGCCTTGTTTTTTTCGCGCAATAGTTTACTGACAGCATATTTTTCAAATGTATTTTATGCAAACAAGGAGACACCGGCTGTCTTTTAAGCAGGAGCAAGCACAGGTTTTTTATAGCAAAAAAGTACGCCTGCACAGGCGTACTTTTAACAATAGCTAATTTAAATGAATAACTATCTTTATTTTATCTAATTATACTGGATATGTCAACAAAAATTAATGAAATAACCGGATATATTTAGCAGTTATATATAGTACAATTATATACGCAAAGGTGGTGGAGATTATCGAAAAAGAAGATTTCATCAAAAGATTGACGGATTTGCGCTTGTATAAAGGCGTCTCAGCTCGGGAAATGAGCTTGGCAATCGGTCAAAGCGCCGGTTATATTAATAACATTGAAAACGGAGTTAATCTCCCTTCAATGACAACCTTCTTTTATATTTGTGAATACTTGTCAATAGAACCTAAGGATTTCTTTGATACCAAATCAACTAATCCGGCTAAAATCAATGAGCTTTTGGAAGCAGCAAAATCTCTGAACAATGAACAGCTTAATAATCTTATTGCCTTGGCAAAAGATTTACGCCAGTAGTTTGGTAATAAAAATGCCTCCTTATTTAGGCGGCATTTTTTATGCTTTAAAGAATCTTTTATTCATACTCCGTCCACAGCCCGCATTCTATTTTAAGGATATCTTCTATTATGATTTGAGTTTTATCTGCCAAAACCAGCTTGCCGGCAGTGGCATCGATTTTTTGTATTACACCCTCTTTGGTGTGGTATTTACCGCCGGTCTTCTTTTTATCGGCGATAAAATAAGTAATAATTACCTTCGGCTTCCGGGCAGCATTTGCCTCCAGGAAGCCTATTTTTTGGGCAATAATCTCCTTTTCATCCTCAGACAGCTCTATTCGGCGCTCCGTCTGCCGTGCTTTTTCCTGCACGGCTTCTTCATAGCCGCTAAGCGCGGCAAAGGGAGCAAACTGTGCCGCACGGTTGGGCTCTCGGGGAAAATCTGCCTCTATTTCGTTATTAGGATAAGGCATGGTCAATATTTGTTCATACACCATTATCACCTACGCTTTATGCCCGCCGATTTGCTGATTGCGCAAAATTGCTGTGGCTCCCTCTTGCAGACTAAGCCCCTTTAAAATGGCATTTCTGCCGAACTTGGCTTTGATATCAATGGTTGTTTGCTGCATTTTGCGCTCTTTATCGCAAAAATCAGCTGCTTCCTCCCCTTCGTTTAACTCTTCAAACAGCTGCAGCTGTTCATATCGCACCATCTTGCCAACCTGTTTTTCCTCCAATATCTTATTTGCCGTCAGGCTAATCCTTCGCACTAAAAGACTGGGATCGGTGATTTGCTCATAAAGCCTAACAGTATGCTCAACGATTGCTCTGCCTGATGAGGTGTATTTGGCGATATTGGCAGTGCCGTGGGCAGATTTAGGAACTATTCTGCCGTAATGATCAATTTTTACGGCGCCTTGATAGTTCCGGCTTGATTCCGTAAGGCTTTCCTTATCATAGCCGATAGTTAAAGTGATTTGCTTCGTCAAAAAGCCCTTGGCCAGCAAATCAAGCGCCAGCTGCTCCGCCATCTCCTGAACGATCAATTTTGCTTTTTGGTAGGTGTAGGGTTCTTGCAGTACCTGACCGGAGCCTAAGCTTTTGTCCTCCGGCAGGTAATCTCTAGCCTGCGCCAGAGTGCAAGGCTCATAGCCCCAGGCATGGTCAATCAAAAGCTTAGCATTGATGCCAAAAAGCTTTTTCAAAAGCTTTCTGCCGTATACGGTTGTCGAAGACTGGGCAATATCACCCATGGTGAACAAGCAGTTAGCTTCCAGCTTTTTGGCATATCCGCCTCCCACCCGCCAAAAATCACTCAACGGCCGATGCTGCCACAATTCCTGCCGATAGCTCATTTCATCCAAATAAGCTATGCGCCAGCCGTCCTTATTGGCAGGAATTTTTTTAGCTTTGATATCCATGGCGACCTTTGCCAGATACATATTGCTGCCGATACCTGCGGCAGCTGTAATGCCGCTTTGTCTTAACACCTCGCTGATAATCGTTTCCGCCAGTTTCTCTGCTGACATTTGATAAGCTGTCAAATAGTTGGAGATATCCAGAAAAACTTCGTCAATGGAATACACCAAGATATCCTCCGGCGCAATGTATTTTAAATAAATTTCGTAAATGTCGCTGCTGTATTGCAGATAATGAGCCATACGGGGCGGAGCTGTGATATAGGCAATTTCCAAATTAGAATCAGCGTTTAGCTCCTCGGCATCATACGACTGACCTCTAAAGGTTTTGGCGGGAATTTTGCTTAAACGAGCCAGATTAGCCTCCTTTATTTTCTGCACCACTTCAAACATGCGGGCTCTTCCTGCAATACCGTAAGCCTTCATGCTGGGAGTTACCGCTAAGCAAATAGTTTTTTCAGTGCGGGCGATATCAGCCACTACCAGATTGGTTTTCAGAGGATCTAATCCCCGCTCAACACATTCCACAGAAGCGTAGAAACTTTTAAGATCAATACAAAGATAGATTTTTTTACTCTCTTTAACCATCTTTCTGCTCCTTTGCTTAGTGATTAATTATATTTTAGCACAAGGAAAGATAGATTTCAAGAAAAATAAGAACATTTGTTCGCATAAATATTTATACCAGCAAAATCTTCTTGGTGAATTTTGTCAAGCGGCTATAAATCAGTAAATGCTGTATTTAAATTACCTGTTTCATAACTAACGGGTTAACTGACATTAAAAATAAATTAAAAAAATAGAGATTGTAATTTTAAGTTCTTTATGGTAAAATATTCATGAAAAGGAGTGAGATTATGGATTGTTCTAAGATTCCAGGAGCTCAGTATATTTGCTTTAAAAAAGGCGAATATTTAGTTAAATCCGGAGATAAAGTCAAGCATTTCTTTTTGATTGTCAGTGGCAGCTGCCATCGAGTCAAAACTACCTACAAAGGTGACCAAATCATTATGTCTACCTTTATCAAAGATAATATTGCCTGCAGTTTCATGGCTTACTATGACTTGACAGCGGCTTCTGACATAATTGCTGCCAGCACAGTATACTGCTGGAAAATTCCGCGCAAAGCATTTATAGAAGAAATGGAGCATAATCCCAAGCTGATGAAGGCTCTTTTGGAACAAATTATGCAGGACTATTTTGATTTAAACTTACGTTTTCGTTTTAAGCAAGAAGGACACACTCCTAATATTTTATGCCATCTGCTGTCTTCAAAAGCCCACAAAAACAGTGCCGGAGAGCTAATCGTAGATAAAGTATACACTAATGTTAATATTGCTGCCCAATTGGGCGTCCATAAAGTAACTGCAACCAGAATAATCAACATTTTGCAAAAGGAAGGTATTATAGAGCGCACAAAAAACGGGCTTTTGATTAAAGACCTGGAACGGCTGAATGAATATGCTATTATGGATAAACAATTAAAATACTAAAAGAGACCGAAATGTTCGGTCTCTTTTAATTTATTCTGTCTTTATGCGTTTGTTTTATTTTTTCTCTCCGCCGTCAGTTAAAACATCCTCAGCGTTAACACAGCTGTCAGCCTTAGCGCCCCAGCCGGTAGTACCGTTAACAGCAACTACTCCGTTTAAGCCTGCCTCAGCTGCTCCGGGAACACGGAAGGCAGCATTGTCCAAAGGCTCAACCGGTACTTCTTCCGGTTTCGGCAACTGCGGAACATATTCATAGGGATAACGATAAGCTCTGTATACATAGCCCGGGTGTGCTACATAAGGATTGATATACTCCCATACTATTTCATTTTCCGGAGTAACTTCAAAGAATCTGCCCTCTGTGCCTTCGGTTATCAAGGTGTTGCCATTAGGCAATCTCTGTGCCGAGCTGACCAAGGGGCTGTAGAACCAGTTGTTTTGGATTACTGCCGGATGTCCCATGGTCGGTGCGGAGCATTCCCATACTACTTCTAAGGTTATCGGATTAATTTCTATTACCCTTGAATAATCTCTGATGCTCGCCTTTAAGCCAAAGGTACTGGTTTGCGACGGTGCACCGTAGCCTGCCCAGCCGCCGTTGTCAAAGATCAATATATTGCCTTCTCCGGGAAGTCCTTTAGGAATCATATGCACATGGTGCTGTCCGATAATTACTTTCATCATTCTCAATGCACGGCTGGAGGTATAATCCGGACCAATCTGCCAAACTACCTTGCCGGTCTTCTTGCTGATTATGCCGGAAATATTGGTTTCCCGACCGTCAAAGATAATATTCTCCGGATGGAAGCGTTCATCACCGGCATCGTACCATTTGTTCGGTCCCAAAACGCTCATTGAATTAATATGCATCCAGTCGCCGGTGCCTACTGATTTGATATTGGGGTTGCGGTGGAGAACATTTTTCTCCATCTCCGAGAAGCCAAATTCATTAAAGTGTTCATTGCAGTTCCAGCGCCAGATAATATTGCCTTCCCAGTCAACTTCGATAATGCAGTCATCAACTAACACTTTATCAGAAATACGGTCATTGACGACATTATGATGGCAGAGAATCAAGGTATTGCCGCCGTCTGTACGGCATTCCATGCCCGGCACATAATAGCCTACCGTATTGCCCTCGCGCTGATAATCGTGATGCTGGCGAGCCATCCATTGCGGTTTTTCGCCGGGGTCTTCGATATATTCCAATTTGTCAAATTTCCAAACTACATTGCCATCCCAGTCTACCTGCACCAAATCCGTTTGGTCCTGATAACCGTAGTTTGTATTACGCACACCTAAGCTACCGAAAACTTGACCGCCCGGAAGCAATTTATTGGGGAAGCCGTGTAAATCTTTCCAAACATGAACCACTTTGCCGTTCATATCGACCAAGATTGCACCGTGGTTGCGCGCTGAATAAATGGTATAGCCGTTAAAGCATTTCTCCGGCTTATAGATAGTTGTTCCTGTTGGGTGAATTGATGGATGTCCCATAGATAATCCTCCTTAAAATAATATAATTTGTTTTAACTTCTAATTGATTAAGCAATTAGACCAAATAAGAATAACGATATTGCATAGCCTACTGTGCAAAAGACAATAACGATCCAGATGGCAAATGGTATGCCTAATTTTAAAATTTCCTTAGGAGTAAACCAATCTCTGTTGCCATATAACATGCCGGCATAAGGAGAGGCTGCCGGGGTTAAAAATGCCAAGTATAAGCATAACAATGTGGCGGTAGCAATAGCAGGAGCAGCTGCGGCAGAAATGCCTGTCTCGGCAGCATAAGTTCCCCAAATAGGCATTATAATTGAAGCACAAACAAAGTTATTAGCAACATTGGTAATGAGGAAACTGAATATCATTAAAATACAAGCTGCCCCCCATGGTCCGCGATTGCCCAAAATAGGATTAACAACACTCATAATTAACGGTTTAATACCGGTAGCATCCGCAGTTAGAGCATTGGACATCATGATGGCAATGATAACTAACAATAAAACACTCCATTTAACGTGTTTGACTGCAACTTTTTGGAAATTCAAAACCGGCTGCCCGTCAAGACGCAAAATACAACAAAATACTACCCAAACAATAGTAATACCTGTGGTGCCGAATTTATTAAGAAAAACAACAAAGGATAACTCTTGGTTTAACACGGTCGGAATCAAAATGTTTAAAATATACAAGAAGCAAACTGCCAAATAAAATTTTTGTGTTGCATTCATTGGCGGCAATGGATCTTTGTCAAAATAGTCCACTGTAAATTGCTTCATTTTAGAAACATCACAGCGATAAACAAATTTGCACAATAACTGCAAACCGATAATTAAAAATACTACCATAATAACGTCTAAAGCGATAAACATCAAATAATTTAAAGATCCGCCGTAAGCGCTTTCAAAAGCCTTGATTAAGCCTATTTTAGAGCCTCTGAACGGAATGGTGATTTGTCCTAGTATAGAACCAATGAATGCTGAAAATACAAAATATTTTGAGAAAGAATCTTCTTTAGTATATTTCAACTCATCCAATATTGCATAAGCTAACGGCCAAGCTAACATCAAAGTTGAAAATACATTAGTAAGTGCCGACACTACGAAAATACCAAAAGTAAAAATAGCACAGAAAACATAAGGTTTACCGTTGCTGATTTTTCTGGTTAAAAAGAAGCGCGCAATGTATTTAGCAATACCGGATTCTACAACACCGCCAAACAAAATCATTGAAAATAAAACCAGTATAACAGTAGTATTACCAAAACCACTAGTTAAAGTAGCGCTCAGTCCAGAACTGTACCCGGAGAAACCAATAGCAACCAATGCCAGCAAGCTCGACCAAGTAGATTCAACTGTTGACCAAAGATAAATTACGCCGATAAAAATAAATAAAATTTTGCAGCCTACCTCTGTCACTGTAGAAAATGGAGGCACAAACCACCCCGCGAACATTAAAACAATACCTATAATAATATGAATACAGGTACTTTTCTTAAAATCAGATTTAGTAGACATTTTCACCTCATCCTTTCGGTTGATAATAAATAACAATAATTGCAATGCGCGCACCGTATTTTACGCTTATATAATATCATATAATTTTTTATATAAGAATAACATATGTTATCTTTTCCAACAAAATTTTGTTTTCAGCTCCTCTTTTCTTTTTTTTAACAATAAATTTGCTTCATTCAATTTTATAAAAAAACAAGCCTTGCTTTAAATGCAAGGCTTGTTAGCTAAAAACTATCTTTAAATTAAGAATACAAATTTTCTTATCTAAGGCAAAACCGTGAGACTGCTCAATTTCCACCACACCAATAATTTTACATTCAGGACAAATAGGCATAGTTTCCTGCATCCCATATTCCCCCCAAAACAGAAATTTATAAGGGTAATCGCTTTCCTGAGCTAAAATTTGCTGGACCAAATACCATTCACCGCATCTTTGGTAATATTGAACACTCTCCTGCTCGGATAATATTTTTATTTCCCAAGAAATATTACTTTTTAAAGCTTCTTGAGCTTTATCCTGTAAATATTTTATATCATCAGCGGTTAATTCTTCGTCATTAAAATAAGCCAAAGTACAAGAGTGTTCGTTAAAAGTCTTTTGATAGCGCTTATACCGAGGATAAGACTCAAACATTATTTTATCAACCACAAATGCCACGGTATTTAAGCATATTTGGTACCCTTGCTGATCTTCTATAGTTAGGGCTTCTAATTCACCATCGGTGGTGACAAAATAATTTTTAGGATAAACTTTTGCGTTAAATTTAACTGCTACCAGCTTATCTGCTATCAACGGATCAATCTCTGCCAATATTTCTGCAGCAGAAGCTCCTCCGCTTTGCCAATGTATATTATTATTGCCATAGCCTGCGGTCATTTCCAGCTGAACATTGGCATGAGTCAAAATGCAGTATTCCTTGTCCTTGTAAAGGATTTTAAGCATTATTGCGCCTCCCTCATTTTAACCGCTTTTACCAGATGATATTGCCTAAGGTTAAACAAATGCCAATACACCAAACAAACATTAAAAGGATGTAGATAATCGTATATTTCTGAATTTCTACACTGCTGACCCACTGGGAATTGCCGTGCAAAAACGCAGCAATAGGACTGCCGGAAGGGAAAAAGAATGTGATATTTAAAACCAAACAGCAAGCCACCGTTAATATTTCCGGAGCAAAGCCCAATAAATCAGAAAATGTGCAGACAATCGGCATTAAAATCATGCCTACCACTACATTATTCGCCACATTGGTAATAATAATGCCAAAAATAATTACCAAGGAGAAAAACAATACCGTACCATGACCTACAAATATCGGTTCCAATAGCATTTGCAGCAAATCGCCTACTCCTGTACCGTCGTTTAATGCCAATGCCATTGCCATAGCAGTTGACAGCAAAATCATTGTCGGCCAGGGAACGCCTGCTTTTATCAGTTCAACAATATCAATAAAGCTTTCGCCGTTTTGGCGTTTTAATACAGTGCAGATAGTTAACGCTGAGACCACTGTTCCGGTGGTTCCTAAAGTATTCAAAAATTGCTTAACTGTACAATCGGGCAGAAATCCCGGCAAAAACATAGCAAAAATAACTGCGCCCAAAAGCAGCAGAATTTGTTTTTGATAGCGTGAAAGTTTTTGGGTATTTTGATAAACATAATTGCTGTGCACTATCAAATCAACATTGGGTTTATAAAGATATTTACATAATAACAGCCAAATTATTACCCCGCCAAAACCTAAAACAAAAGCAAAGAAAGTAAATGCAATATAGTTAACCGTTAAACCGAGCTGAGTATTTAACACTCCTAATATAATTATCGCAAAGGCTTTAAAGGGAAAAACGCAATGCCCCATTAAAGCTGCATTAACTACGCCGATAACCATAAGTTTCGGATACAAATCCTTATTGGTATAGCCATACGCTGCCGCTAACTGATAAGTTAGGGTCCAGCAAATGACTATTGACGGCAGAACGCTGACCAAAGCACCGACCAAATAAGCAGCTAAATATATTAAGCTTGCCACTACCCAAGGTCTGCCGCGGGATATTTTGCGGGAAATTACCCATTTAGCGATATAATCAGTAACACCCGACTGAGTTATTAAAGCCGCAAAACTCAGCATAAAAAAGACAAATAAAAACCGATCACTGCCGTAGGCGCTGGCAAAAGTTTCCGCCATCGTCCCATATTGGGTAAAGCCCAAGGCAATCAGTCCCAAAAAGCTTGGCCAAACAATGCTTATCAAGTTCCAGCCGTACAAGCAGCCTAAAAATATTCCTACCACTTGCATACCATAGTCAGTTAACGGATATATTGTCGGCAGCATGGGGAAACCAAACATAAGAATGAAGACTATTGCTGTATGAAAATAATACTTAACTATTTTAATATTGCTCATCTGCACTCCTCCATATTATATATCGGCAGAGCCTAAGACTCTGCCGATATATTTATTTTTACCAAAGAATATTGCCTATTGTCAGGCAAACAATGATCGCCCAGATAATATACAAAACTATAAATAAAGCGGAATATTTCTGGATCTCAATACTGCTGACCCATTCAGAGTTGCCATGTAAAAATGCGGCAATAGGACTGCCAGAAGGCAATAAGAAAGTAACATTTAACATTAAGCACAAGGCTACAGTCAAAATTTCCGGCGGGAAGTTCATGCTGCCGGCAAAAGTACAAACAATCGGTACAACTATCAAACCAACAACTACGTTGTTAATAATATTAGTAGCGACAATAGAGAAGATAATGATAATCACAAAGAACAATACCGTGCCGTGACCGGCTAAAATCGGGCTTAAAATTTGGGTAAAGAGCTCTTTGATGCCTGTTTCTCCGCCGATAGCAGAAGCCAAGGTCATCGCTGTAGCCAATAAAATCATTGTCGGCCAAGGAACACCGCTTTTAATTAAATCCGCTACCTCAGCAAAGCTTTTGCCGTCTTTTTTAACTATTAACGAGCAAATCATCAAAGCAACTACTACCATGCCGGTATTGCCTAAAGTATTTAAAAATGTTTTTAATCCGCATTCCGGTAAAAATCCCGGCAAGAACATGAAGAATACTAAAGCTGCCAGCAAAAGCAAGACTTGCTTTTGATAAGCATTTAATTTTTCGGTATTTTCATAAACAAAGGTGCTGTTTTTAATCTGAGAAACATCCGGTTTATAGACATATTTGCAAAGAGCCAGCCAGATAAAGATACTGCCAAAGCCCAAGATAAAAGCAAATAAAGTAAACAACGCAAAGTTAACCGTAACACCAAGCTGAGTAGTAAGAACATTGGTCATCATTACTGCCAATGCTTTAAATGGAAAGACGCTATGTCCCATCAAAGCCGCATTAACTACGCCGATAATCATTAATTTAGGATACAAATCCTTATTAGTATAACCAAAAGCGGCGCACAGTTGATAAGAAAGTGTCCAGCAGATAACAATTGAAGGCATAACGCTGACTAAAGCGCCAACTACAAATGCCGCTGTATAGATTAAAAAAGCTACCATCCAAGGTTTGCCTTTAGCTATTTTCCGTGAAATAACCCATTTGGCAATATAATCGGTAACTCCGGCTTTAGTGATTAAAGCAGCAAAAGACAGCATAAAGAAAACAAATAAATAAGTATCTCCGCCATAAGCCGCCGCAAAAGTGCCGGTCATATTGTTAAAACCCGAAAAACCTAACGCTAAAAGTCCCAAAAAGCTGGGCCAAATGACACTTACCATCGTCCAGCCGTATAAACAGCCTAAAAATATGCCAGCTATATGCATACCATAATCAGTTAGTGGTGAAATTGTTGGCAGCATAGGGAAACCAAACATTAAAACAATGACAATAATCGTATGAATCCAGTATTTGATATTTGAACTTGTCGTGGATGACATATTTATCTCTCTCCTTTTAACAGTATTAATCTCTATTGTTTTCCCGGGGCAAAATACCCCGGAAAAAACAATATTCATAAGGCAAATTATTCGGCAATGCCGTAACCTTCAGCTAAAATCTGATAAACAGGAGCACCTTCGCATTGTGCCGGCATTCTTACTCCACCCAGCAATGCCATTGTCGGCGCTAAATCCGTTTCTCTGATATAACGGTCTGTTACAAAGTTTTCTTTTATGCCCACTCCAGCGGCAATAAAGATTGGAGATGCGCTGGTATCGTTAATACCATAAGTGGTAGATAAAGAATCGGTATGGTCATAGTTGTAACCTTCAGCAGTCCAGTAAACTATGTCGCCGGATTCCGGTCCGCCTAAGCCCAAAAGCACAGCATCTTTATTGCGCAATGCCAAAGCGATGACTCTTTTGCCGGTAACCGGATGTTTATAGCCATACAAAGCGGTCATTATCTCTTCTTCTACTTCCCATTTATCTTTAGGATCGACAATACCGTTTTTATTGCGCCCTTTAATATTCAAATAAATATGGCAGCCACGGTTAGCAACAGCTTTAGTTTTGCTCCAGTCAATAGCTTTTATGTCTTTGCCGTTTTCATCTTTTTGCAGAACAGTAAAGCCTAATTCCCGCATTAAACCGACATTTAAGCCATTCATATCGCCAATCAGCGGCAATTCGTTGCCATGAGTGACTAAACCATGGTCAGAAACTACGAAGATTGTCCAGCCTTCATCCAATAAATGCAGGAAAGATCCTAAATAACGGTCTGTTTGTTTATAAACCTCTTGGGATAATTCGACAAAGTCTTCCGGCTTCATATTAGCAGTGCCTTCAGCCATGTATTTATAGAAGGTGTGATCTTGGATGTCAATATTGTGAAAATGAGAGAAAATTACATCATACTTTTCTTCTTTCAGCAGATGATGAATTGCACCGGATTGCCATTTAGAAGCTACTTCCCAAGAAGCTAAAGCACAGTCAAAGAATAATTCACGGCTGCGTCCGGGGAAAAGCATGGAAGACGGCGGCGGGAAACCAATATTATCAACTACTGATTTATATAAACGTCTGGGATAAAACAAGGTATCGTTATTCATCTCCATAGCAGCGGAAACAAAGATTTTGACATGACTGCCGTCTTCAGCCAAATCAACAATGCGCATATGACGGATAACTTGTTTAACTTCTTCTTTGCGTATTGCTTCATCAATGATATATGGATGGAACTTGCCTTTTTCTAAAACTACAATTGGCTCTGTTGCCTTTTTATTTTTATAAATGGCAACCTTATCATAAATTCCCTGCTCATTGGGCAAGATCAAGCACATCCGGCGCAATAAACCACCGGATAAGAGCAAGGTAAATTCTTTGGCTCCGACCGGTACATCAATTGCCCATTTGCTGGCTTCATTAATGGGAGATACCGCAATATCAAATTTATATTCTTTGCTGTTTGCGCCTTCGCCGAATTTGGTGATGTAAACGCTTAAGCCGTTTTTACCGGTATTTTCGTTGCCGAATTTCTTTTTGCTGGTAGGATCATCTACATCTAAATCCTTGATAATGCAAGGGGTAACCTCATTGCCGCTTTTTGGTCGGAAACTGGGAGCATCGTATTCGCTTCCTGCTACAACCAAATATTCTGACTCAAACTGACAGTTGCTCATATTTACTCCGCCGGGGCTTGAGCCGTCTACTACATGCAAATTTTCGCTGTCTAAAGACGGCGGCCAAGAGGAACCGGGCCAATGCCAAACCAAAGTTTTTTTACCTGCTTTAGCAAACACATTCCATAGCTGCTCAGCTTTGCATAATTTAGAGTCTAAGTTATAATCCATTTGATCCAAATTTTCCGGATTTTGGCGATAGAAATCGGTAATTCCATGCACAGTTGAATAAGCACCGGTAGCCAATGTAGTCCACATGCTGGGAGTTACTGTCGGATGTCCGCCTAAAAGAACAAGGTCTTGTCTGCTCGATCCTCTCTCTATCAATTTTTTAATATTTGGCAGGTAACCTTGGTCTACATATTTTCTGGTTAGACGCGGGTCCATGCCGTCAATACCTAAGACAATAATTTTTTGTGATGTTTTTTTCTCCATCTTCATCTCTCCTTAAGTAATTTTCTTCTTGCCTTACTTATAAAATATCACAAAAAATTTTCTGCGCATATAATTAATAAATTTATTTTTTATAACAAAGTATCATTTTTTTATTTATACCCCAATTTTTTATAGATACAAAAAACGAGAGTTAACATTAACTCTCGTTTTTTATATTGATGATTTCCGCTGACAGCGATTTTTTCATAAACTCAAGAAAACATTTGGTCGCCGCTGACAAAGGGATATCTTTGCGCAAGGTCAAACAATTGTAGAAAATATCGTTATTCTGGATAGGAATAAATTTGATGTTTTTATTAATATAATCAACCTGCATTGAATCTGAACGGGCAGAAGCAATTTGACAGCCTAAACCAACGTATCCTTCTTCGATTATTTTGTTAAAAAACACATAACTGTTGCTGGCAACAAATATGGGATGCACCGGCTTAATGTAATGGGAAATAATTTGACTCCAAAAGCCGTCTTCAAAGTTATTGCGTGCGTAGATTACAAATTTGCTTTCGGTCAATGCTTGATAAGAGATCGACTTAAAGCGGTTAAAAATTGATTTATTATTCACTAAAACTGTAATATGATCTTGATTTAAAGCTTCCCAAGAATATTTTTGCCGATATTTCGGCGGTACGATGGAAAAACTTTTATCAGCAACCAGCGGCAGCAGCCCAATAACCTGCTCATGGATTTCCATTTCGGCTAAACAGCTGAAAAAGTCATCTTCAATAAGATTAACAGTTATTTCAGGGTATTGTTTTGAAAATTTCATAACAATATTATTACAGAAAGCATTGTTTTGAATCTTCGTTGCCACTACATATAATTCTCCGTTTAATTCATGGTCAATAACCTTTTTGCTGTATTTTTCTTTAAATTTTTCAATTTTTTCGGTAATATCTACAGCTAATTCCAGCGCTTTCTCTCCGGCTTCGGTAAATTCTACCCCATAGCTGAGGCGTTTAAAAAGCTCTACATTTAATTCGTCCTCCATTTGCTTCATAATGCGACTGACGTTTTGAGGAGAGGTGTGCAGCAAAACCGCACTTTTATTAATAGAACCGGCTTGCTTCAGCATGATTAGATATTCTAAATACTCTATTTTCATCTTCCAACCCCTTTCCTGTGTTTATTTAAATATTATACTTTCTTTGTTAAGCAATGTCAACGATTCCAAATTAATTGTTCCTGCATAACTAACTTTTCAATCTCAAAAACATGTTTTTTCACTATTCCAAATAATAATAAGCAATCATATCGTTAAAACACGGTTTTGCGTATTGGATCTATATTAAAAAAGTGGACACATAAAGTAATTATCTATTATAATAAAGTAGACACCAAAAGGAGGTATCCA
>CALXSY010000009.1 GCA_944391285.1 uncultured Clostridia bacterium | reverse complement strand
AGCTTTATTATATTACCACTTTCTCCTCCCTTTGTCAATACCTTTTTTTATCTTTTTTTCTCTATTTTTTTCGGTATCAACTTTTGGCAGCTTGTTTATATTACCACTTCCTGCATTCCTTGTCAAGCATCAGCTGCTAATTTTTGCAAAAAATTTCTGCTTTTCAGCGGATATTCCAAAACATTGTCGAGCTGCAAATCGATATACTTATCTACCTCATCTTTGCCCCTGCCGGAAGCATAAATATACCCCGTTTTTTCCAATGCCATCTCTTGCAGAGCTTGAATAATCACCGCTGCTTCTGTGGACAATTTACGGCAGCTGCCTTCCATCTTGGCGCAATCAAAACACGCCAAGCCATCGCTGCTGTAATAGACTTCCGTCATTTTTAAATTTTTGCCGCAAAAAGCACAGGTCTTATATTCAGCTCCGTAGCCCAAATGGCTTAACAATCTTAAAATACCGCCGTTTGCTCCGCTCCACGGATTGCCTTCGCTGATTGCTGCCAAAGAAGCTTTCAATATTTTATACACTTCTTCGTCAGTCTCATTTTCCGGCATAATTTTATCGACAAACTCACAAAGCATACTGGCGTAACTCATGCGCAGATAATCATCTTTCAAGCGGTCAAACACTCGGCTGTTTTCGCCGTTGATAACTACCGGTATCCCCTTGCTCAAAGCAAAGGTTAAATCAGTCACGCAAAAAGTCTGCACTGCTGAACGCAGTTTGGAGGTGTTTTTTTTCACTCCTTTAACCAAAGCCCGCATTTTTCCTTTTTTTAATGTGTATATGCTGATAATCTTGTCATCTTCTTTATAATCCTTGCTCCTCAGCACTATCGCCTCGCTGGAGAGATATTCGCTCACTGTCCTGATTGCCCCCCGATCCGTTACCGCCTTTTTCTTCTATTTCTTTTATCAATAAATAACTGCCTATTTCACCGGTTTTAAAAAAATAATTCCACAAAATTTCTTTAGCATCCATCCCTTGTCGCTCCTTTGCCCGCAATTCTTCCCTATAAGTATAATATCCTTTATTTTTTCCTAGAAAATACATCCTTGTTTTCCCACTAAGAATATAATAACTGTTTTTCGGGCAAAAGTAAACCTCTTTTTGTAAATTTTTTCAAGTTTTTTCCAATATATTGTAAAACGAGGAAGCTGCATTTTCGACAGCTTCCTCCAAATTTCACTCTATTAATCGTCCCTGCTTGTCCACCTTCAGCTGGACAACCTCCCCTTGTTCCAGGCTTTTTTTCACATCAATCAATCTTTGATTGCCACTGCCGCAATAGATCAATTTCAAACTTTTTTTCGCCATAACAAAGGGGCCGTCAACTACCACATCCAAATATTTGAGCATCGGCGAATCCTTGATCTGCTCAAACAAATAGCCTGTATACGCCCAAATATTTAATTCCGGCATTCTTTTTTTGACGAATTCCAGCATTTCGCAAAGCTCAACATCCTGCAAAAAAGGATCTCCTCCGGAAAGCGTCAAGCCGGCATGATTGGCGCTGATATCTTTCAGCACCATTTTGGCCAGCTCCCTGGGAGTAATTTCTTCGCCGGCATTAATATCATGGGTTTGGGGATTATGGCATCCGGGACAATTATGAATACAGCCTTGCATAAAAACCACCGTCCGGATACCCGGTCCGTCAACCGTTGAATCAGGGATTATCCCGGCATATTTTAGCATATTCCCACCTCTTTATTATAAACTATGCTGTGTACGATGTGCTACTTCTGCTTTCTTAGCATCGTTAAATAAATCTAAAGTAGAAAGATAACCGGTGATTCTTCTTACACGGCTGATATTGCCGGTAGTGCCGCAAGCCGGGCAGGTTTCAGAATCAATTATACCGTTAAAGCCGCAGGTTTTGCAGACGTCAACCGGGAAGTTGATAGCTGCATAACCCATATCAGCGTCATACATAGCCCGGACAATCTCTTCATAAGCTTCGATATTGGTGCTCGGTCCGGAAGGCAATTCTACATAAGAAATGTGACCGGCTGTGCAATATTTATGATACGGTCCTTCCAAACGAATCTTGTCAAAAGCGCTGATCTTATAATCAACAGGAATATGGAAGGAGTTGGTATACCATTCCTTGTCGGTGATGCCGGGAATATCGCCAAAGATTTTTCTGTCTTTCTCGATAAATTTACCGGACAAGCTTTCTGCCGGAGTGGCAAACAAGGAGAAATTCAAATGATATTTATCGGTTGCCTCCTGGCACTTGCGATACAAATGGCTGACTATTGCCAAACCCAAAGCCTGGGATTCATCGCTTTCGCCATGGTGCTTGCCGGTCAATGCCAATAAGGTTTCTGCCAAGCCGATAAAGCCCACGGACAAGGTGCCGTTTTTAATAGCCGGCTCGATAGTATCATCAGGTCCTAAGTTTTCGCTGCCTAAATAAAGCTTTTGTCCCATCAAGAAGGGGAAATCGCGCATTTTCATTTTGCGCTGGATATCATAGCGAGTCAATAATTCTTTAACTGCCAAATCAAACATTTCATCTAAGCTTGCCCAGAATTTTACCAAATCTTTATCAGCCAAAATACCTAAGCGCGGTAAATTGATGGTAGTAAATGCTAAGTTGCCGCGTCCGTCAGTAACTTCCGGTCCGTTTACATTGCCGATAACTCTGGTACGGCAGCCCATATAAGCTACTTCTTCATCTCCGTATTTGCTGTTAAAGCTGGAATCTTGGAAAGAGAAGTTGGGGAATAAGCGTTTGCAGGCTACCTGCATGCTCAAGCGGAACAAATCATAATTGGGATCTTCCGGCTCGTAGTTTACGCCGTCTTTAATTTTAAAGCAGATGTTGGGGAAGATGGGGCATTCGCCTTTGCCTAAACCTTTTTCGTAAGCTTCCAACAATTTTTTAGTTATCAGTCTTCCGCCTCTGGAGGTGTCAGTGCCTAAGTTAATGGATGAGAACGGCACTTGAGCGCCGGCACGGCTGTGCATAGTATTTAAGTTATAAACAAAGCCTTCCATAGCTTGGAAAGTTTCTTCTTCAACTCTCTCCTCAACTACTTGAGCAATTTTTTCTTCATCAGCCTCTAAACCCATTTCTGCCAGCATTTCTCTGACTTGCTTTTCTTGGCGCTCGTATTCTTTTTCTACATAAGTGCCCATATCGCGGTCAAAATAAGCAAATGCCTGTCCGCCGTACATATCATTTTGATTGCTCTGCAAAATAATTGCTGCCAAAGCCGCTGCAGTTTTAATGCCTTTTGGCGGGCGGATATGACCATGTCCGTTATTAAAGCCTTCTTTGAGCAAGCGTCCCAAAGGAATTTGCAGGCAGTTTACAGTCTTATCATACCAAGACAAATCGTGAATATAGAAATCACCGTCATTATGAGCCTTAGCTTCATCTTCCGGAATCATGCGTTTTAAATAATATTCTTTAGAAGTGATTTCGGAAATCTGCAAAACCTTAGCAGAAGGCGAATTGCCGACATTGGCATTGTCACGGCTGGTTTCTTTCAATACTTCAGAAACAGCATCCAATAAAGAGGTACTGGTCTCTCTGATGCGGGTTCTGTCAGCCCGATAAAGGATATAAGCTTTAGCAGTAGCTGCATGTCCTTCTTCGATCAAAACCTTTTCTACAATATCCTGAACATCTTCTACAGTAAAAGGCTGATCACCATATTTTTCTTTCAGTACATCCATGACTTTTAAAGTCAAACGCATAGCGATACTGCGATCAGCTCCGCCTACAGCTTTAGCTGCTGCAAAAATTGCGTCGGTAATTTTGGTTTCGTCGAAAGGAACTTTACGACCGTCTCTTTTGATAATTGTTGTGAACATCTTTTTTCCCCCTTATTCTTATTGACCTATCAATTCTGTCAACTCTTTGAGATAATATTCTTTATTAAGCATCGCCCGTCTGTGCAGTTCAGATTGAAAAGCACACTCTTTTAAAAACCAATCCAGCACTTCTGTGCCTTTAAGCGTAAGAGCATCTTTATCTTTCAGCCACGCATCAAACTTCTCTGCTAAATCTCCTATTTCTCCGATTTTAATCGGTAAATCCGCCGCTAAAATTGTTACATACTGAGCAATAAATACCTCCAGCTCATTCTTTAGATACTGACTATAATAATACCCGTTTTTGTAATATATTAACACCGCCCGCAGGGTAGATTGTACATTTTCCCGCGTCAGCGAATCTCTGTAGTTATCACTCAGATACTGCACTGCCAGCGAAGCAACGATTTTAGCATCATCTGCATCTTTTTGCTGTACAATTTTAATCATGCGGTACACCGGCTCCATCAAACGAGCTTCACCGGCAGTTTCATTGCTCATTGTTTTTTTTTCCTTTCCATTTGCTCTATCTCGTGAATAAAAGTTTCCACATCGTCAAAATGCTTGTACACCGAAGCAAACCGCACATATGAAACCTGATCCATTAATATGAGCTTGTCCATTACCGTTTGCCCGATAATTTCTGAGGGCACTTCTGTATAATTATTTTTTAACTCCCGCTCGACTTCCTCCACGAATTCTTTCAGCCTATCTATACCAATAGGTCTTTTTTCGCAAGCTTTGACCAGTCCTTTTAAAATCTTGCTGCCGTCAAACAATTCCTTGCGACCGTCTTTTTTGATCACTACTAAAGGCATATCTTCAAACTTTTCATAAGTAGTGAATCTCTTGCCACAACTTACGCACTCTCTTCTGCGACGAATACTGCTTCCATTATCACTAATTCTTGTTTCTACTACTTTGGTGTCATTACCGCAAATAGGGCAGTTCATATTTTACCTCCCCATATATAGTTGTTTTTTACCTTTATACAAAAGTATACCACACTATATATAGTGTGGCAAGT
The DNA here is from genome assembly GCA_944391285.1 of uncultured Clostridia bacterium. GTDB lineage: Bacteria > Bacillota > Peptococcia > Peptococcales > Peptococcaceae > QAKL01. The sequence goes on along the minus strand of CALXSY010000009.1, from coordinate 61,082 downwards.
TGTTTTTTTATTTTTTTTACTCAATAAAACTATGCTTAAATATAAGCAAATTATATCCACTATCTTCCGGCGTTCAGCTGAGCTTGCAAATATTCTACCGCCGCATTGAACTGAGTATCCTCATCTTCGCCTAACTCAACTACGATATCCGGAGTTATTCCCTTTTGGTTGATATCGTTGCCGTTAGGGGTCAAATATTTGGCTTCCGTCAGTTTAATGCCGGTGCCGTCATTTAAAAAGTACACTGTCTGCACAATACCTTTACCGTAGGTAGTAGTGCCAATCAAAGTTGCCGCACCGGTATCCTGCAAAGCGCCTGCCAAAATTTCCGAAGCGCTGGCCGAATACTCATTGACCAAAACTGCAATTGGTGCCTCAATCTGTGCACCGGGAGATTCGATCACATTGCTGTTGCCTTTGTTGTCAACAATCTGCACAATCGGTCCTTCCGGCACCATCAGCGCCGCAATATTGCAGGCTGCATCAACACTGCCGCCGCCGTTATAGCGCAAATCGATAATAAAGCTTTGGATATTTTGCTCAATTAACGCATTTAACTGATCGGTAAAGGCTTCATCCGTATTCTCGGAAAATTTATTGATAGCAATATAGCCAATTCGGCTGTCTTCTTCCAATACCATCGAAACAACCGTTTGCTCGTCGACATAATCCCGCACAATATCAAAATCAATTTTTTCGCCGTTTCTGTCTACCGTAATCTTGACATTAGTTCCCACATCGCCCCGCATCATGGCTACTACTTCATCAATCAGCATGCCATCAACCACTTGGTCATCAACGGCATAAATAACATCCTCTGCCTTGATCCCCGCTTTATCGCTGGGGCCGTCTTTAATCGGCGAAGAAATGACAACCTGACCGGCATCATTGGTAGTGGCATAAACCCCGATGCCGCCAAATACTCCCTCATTGGACTCATAAATATTGGTGGTAGTTTCAGCGTCCATATATACCGAATATGGATCGCCCAAGCTGTCGACCATGCCTTTGATAGCGCCTTCTACCAATTGATCCTCGTTATATTCAAACAGATAGTTATTGGTAATCAAATTTACGATATACCCCAGCTTAACCGCCTCATTGCTGTGTTTTACTGCCCAACCGCCGATTATGCTGGTAAAGACTACGCAAAAGCATAAAAATACATACAATATTGCTTTAATTATTTTTTTCAAATTGCTTCCACTCCTTCTACCGCTATCTTATGCTTTTTACTGTCTTCTCATGCTAAACTTTCAAATATTTACGCACAGCAATATTGCTGCCTAAACCGCCTAATACCGCACCGCCCAACAGCAGATACAAGCCTAATTTTACCACCAAAGTATTGTCAGTAATTAATTCCAGGAAAGCAATATTTTCTCCGGCATAGGCAATAGCGCCATTGTAGCCGAAAAATAAAATAGCAAAGGATAAAGCAGCCCCGATTATTCCTAAAATAACTCCCTCTAAGAAAAATGGCGTTTTTACATAAAAATCGGTAGCGCCGATATATTTCATGATGGCGATTTCCTCGCTTCTGGCAGCTACAGTCAAGCGAATCGTACTGTTGACCAAAACCAAGGCAGCTACTGCCATCGCCAGAATAACTACAATACATCCGCCCCACAAGGCTTTAGAAAAAGCAGACATATTCTGCACTGTTTCCTGACCGTAGCGCACTAGTTCTACACCCTCCAGTTCGCCTAATTTTTCCGCTGCCTGAGGCATGAGTTCTATTTCTACCATTTTTACAAAATAAGCGTCCGGAAAAGGATTGACTCCGCCTAAAGCATTGGTCAGACTGCTTTCTTCGCCGAAGCGTCCATCCATAATCTCCATAGCCTCATCTTTGCTAACAAAGCGCATGCTTTCATAGCCTTCTAATCCTTGAATCACATTTTCTATATTGCTCCGTTCTTCTACCGTAACATCGGTATCCAGAAAGGCTACTACTTCCATATCATTTTCCAGCGACTGTTCAATATGCTGGCTGTTAGCCGAAATTAAAACCGCTGCTCCTAAAACAATAAATGTTACCGCTACGGTTAAAACCGTCACCAGCACCATCGCTTTATGTCTCTTCAACGCGCGAAAAGTATCTCTCAATCCGTAGCGCAGATAGTTTTTCCAAACCATTTATCTTTCTCCTTCCCTGACCTCTATTTAAATGCCTCAAGGATGAGCTTTTCCAAATCATCCAGCTGCGTATTTTTTCCCGAATTTTCTTCTTGAGCCCCAGTCTCTGTTTTCGCTTCCTTTTGCCCGATTTTCAAACCGTAATCCGCCGTTTTGCCGACATTTGCCGCCGGCTGCTCATTGATATGCTCTTTCAAATTATTGCTTTTATCCAGCAAGCGCTGAATCTGCTCGTGGCGATTGTCATGACCGGCAGGAGCAGATAGCTTTTCCTGCCCGACAGCCTTCATCGCCTCTTTTGGTTCATTCAAAGGCTTTTTCTCCGGTTTTGGCAAAATAGGACTGGGCTTCACTACTGCTGTTTCGCTGAGCAGGCGTCCCTTAGCATTGTTCTTAGGCTCTGCTTTTGGCATAGTCAGCTTTGGCGAATACTCATGACTGAGCTGACTATTAATCTTACTGTGCTCAGCGCTTGCCAAATGAAATTCCTTTTTCGGCTCGCGCTCATAACTATATTGCCCCGGTGCCCGTTTGACATCGCTTTGTCCAATGCTGTAGCCTGCTTGCAAATTATCATCGCCTACCAAGCGCCCCGCTGACAAAGTCAAAATGCGATGATGGCTGTTTTCGACAATGCTTCTGTCATGAGTCGCCATTAAAACGGTTGTCCCTTGCTTATTGATATCGTACAAAATACTCATAATTTCTCTGGAAGTATCATAATCCAAATTTCCGGTAGGCTCGTCCGCTACCAAAATTTTAGGATTGTTGACGATTGCCCGGGCAATGGCAATTCTCTGCTGCTCACCGCCGGATAATTCTGCCGGGAAATGATTAGCCCTATTGGCTAAGCCCATTTGCTCCAATGCCCGCATAGCTCTTTTTTCTACCTCAGCACTGCTGTAGCCCAGCGCCTCCATGGCAAAAGCCACATTTTCAAAGGCTGTGCGGTCGCTGAGCAGACGATAATTTTGAAAAACAAAACCCATATTGCGTCTGAAAATCGGTATTTCCCGCTTGCGCAAGCGGTGAATTCCCTTGCCGTCAATCAATATGCTGCCGCTGGTGGGCGTAATCTCTCTGATCATCAGTTTTGTAAAGGTTGACTTGCCGGCACCGCTGGCACCTACCAAAAAAGCAAATTCACCGTCTTCGATTTTCACATTGATATCCCTAAGTCCTACTGTGCCGTTAGGATATTCCTTGTTTACATTGATAAATTGAATCATTCTCTATCCTCGCCCTTTGCTTTTTTATATTTTATGTGTTAGTCAAATATTTTATCTTTTCTCTTGCTCAGTCTTTGCTTAGTTATACACTCTTTTATTTTGCCACTTTTTTAAGCATTTTGCAAAGGAAATTTTTGAAAAATGCACTATCTTAATATTTTTAACTATTTCCTAACATTTCTCTCACATTTTTATGTATATGCAACAAATCCCTACCATACAGCCAAGATAGTAGGGATTTGTATTTACGCCTTGCGTCCGATAGCCGCCTTTGCCTTTTCGGCAATATTTTCTGCGGTCAAACCGTAAGCCTTCAGCAGCTCATCAGGCTGTCCCGATTGACCGAACTTATCCTCTACGCCAACTCTTTCCATGGGAACAGGACATTTTTCAACCAAAACCTCAGCCACCGCCGAAGCTAAGCCGCCGATGATATTATGCTCCTCACAGGTAACCACAGCACCGGTTTGCTCTGCCATTTTGCTGATTAACGCTGTATCAATCGGCTTAATAGTGCTGATATTAACCACCGCCGCACTGATATTATCCTCAGCCAGCATTTCTGCCGCTCTCATAGCCACCTCGACCATGATGCCGCAAGCCACCAAGGTTACATCTGTGCCTTCTTTTACAACTACGCCTTTGCCGAGGCGAAATTTATAGTTTTCGTCAAAGATCGTTTCCACCTTAGAGCGTCCTAAACGAATATACACCGGTCCTTTATATTCTGCCGCCGCCAAAATTGCGGCTCTGGTTTCAACGCCGTCTGCCGGCACAATAACTGTCATATTAGGCAGCGCCCGCATTAAAGCAATATCCTCAATCATTTGATGAGAGCCGCCGTCCTCACCTACGGTAATACCGGCATGAGTAGCAGCGATTTTCACATTTAACTTAGGATAAGCGATAGAATTTCTAATCTGGTCATAAGCTCTGCCTACGGCAAATACCGCAAAACTGGAAGCAAAGGGAATCTTGCCGCTGGCTGCTAAGCCGGCCGCTGTACCCAATAAGTTTTGCTCAGCAATACCCATATTGAAAAATCTCTCCGGATACGCCTCCTTAAAATTACAGGTTTTAGTCGATTTGGATAAATCGGCATCTAAAACCACTACATTCTCATTTTCTTTACCCAGCTCCACCAAAGCCAAGCCATAGGCGTCACGGGTTGCTTGTTTACTCATAATCATTTCCCCCTATCCGCTTATTTCAGCTCTTCTTTAGCAATAGCTACCTGCTCAGCGCTGGGCGCACTGCCATGCCAAGAGGCTTGATTTTCCATAAAGGATACACCTTTGCCTTTTACAGTATGAGCTACAATTACACTGGGACGTTCCTTTTGTGCTTTAGCCGCTTTCATCGCTTCTGCGATAGCATTGAAATCGTGCCCGTCAATCTCCTGCACAAACCAGCCGAAAGCTTCAAACTTAGCCCCGATCGGTGCCGGAGACATAACATCTTCTACATTGCCATCGATTTGCAGACCGTTATTGTCCACAAAAGCAATTAAATTATCCAACTTATAATGAGCCGCCGCCATAGCTGCTTCCCATACTTGACCTTCCTGCAGTTCACCGTCGCCCAACAAAGCAAAGACGCGATAGTTAGCCTTGTCCAGTTTGCCTGCCAAAGCCATGCCTACTGCCGCCGAAATACCTGTGCCCAAGGAACCGGTGGACATATCCACGCCCGGCACCTTATTCATATCCGGATGTCCCTGCAAATTAGAGCCAATCTTGCGCAAAGTGTACAGGCTTTCTTTGGGGAAAAATCCTCTGTGCGCCAAGGCTGCATATAAAACCGGAGCAGCATGTCCCTTGGAAAGCACAAAACGGTCTCTTTCTTTCCATTTGGGCTCCAAAGGATCAATATTCATCTCTGAAAAATATAAATAAGTCACAATATCAGCCGCGGACAATGAGCCGCCCGGATGACCGGATTTAGCTTCACCAATCATCTCCACAATATCACGTCTGATGATTTTAGCCATTTCCTTTAATTCTTTTATTGCATGTTCGTCCATTAAATTTATCCTCCCGCAAAAGAGCTTTTAAAATTTAAAATGCATACCTCTGTCAGATATTATAGCATAAAAAACCCTGCTGCAAAATAGTTTTTTTCAAAAAAAGGCATAAATTATATTATTTTTTTAATATCCAAAAATTTGCTGCCCTATTTTCTTTTAATCAATAAATAATTTAAAGGCACACCGCCTAAAACAGTGTACCTTTAATTAATTGGGGGATAATGTGGGGGCATTTTAAATAAACCAATTTCACCCATTGATCTATGAAATGTTATTTATTTTGCAAATATTCATCGATAGATTTAGCTCCCAATTTTCCTGCACCCATCGCTTTAATAACTGTTGCCGAACCGGTTACCGCATCACCGCCGGCATAAACAGCCGCTCTTGAAGTCAAGCCCTTTTCGTCAACTACCAAACAACCCTTTTTGTTGGTCTCCAAACCTTTCGTAGTTGATTTTATCAGCGGATTAGGCGTAGTTCCCAAAGCCATAATTACCGTGTCAACCTCTAAAGTAAAATCTGAGCCCTCTTTAGCAATCGGTCTGCGGCGTCCGCTGGCATCCGGCTCACCTAATTCCATTTCTACGCATTTCAATGCCTTTACACTCTTATCATCATCAGCCAAAATTTCTACCGGATTGGTGAGGAAACGGAAGATAATGCCTTCTTCCCTAGCATGCTCCACTTCCTCTTTTCTAGCCGGCAGTTCTTTTTCAGAGCGGCGATAAATGATATATACTTCGTCTGCACCTAAACGCTTAGCACAGCGGGCAGCATCCATAGCAACATTGCCGCCGCCTACTACCGCTACTTTTTTGCCGCGGCGCACCGGAGTGTCAGCATCTTCTTTATAGGCTTTCATCAAATTGATCCGGGTTAAAAATTCGTTGGCAGAAAGCACGCCTTTTAAGTTTTCCCCGGGAATATGCATAAACATCGGCAGACCGGCACCGGAAGCAATATAAATTGCCTCATATCCATCTTCAAAAAGCTCGTCAACGGTTAAAGATTTGCCGACGATAACATTGGTCTGCACCGTAACTCCCAATGCTTTCAGGCTGTCAATCTCCTTTTGCACGATGGCTTTCGGCAGCCGAAACTCCGGTATGCCATATACTAAAACTCCTCCGGCTAAATGCAAGGCTTCAAATATCGTAACTTCATAGCCTGCCTTTGCCAAATCTCCGGCACAAGTCAATCCCGATGGTCCGGAGCCCACTATTGCTACTTTATGACCGTTAGAAGCCGGTTTTTCATGGCTTAATTGGGCATGCTCATTGTGCCAGTCGGCAACAAATCTCTCCAAACGCCCGATACCTACTGCTTCACCCTTAATTCCTCTGGTGCACGCGCTTTCGCATTGCGACTCCTGCGGGCAGACACGACCGCAGATTGCCGGCAGGGAGCTGTCTACACTGATAACCTGATATGCCCCTTCGTAATCTTTTTCTTTAATCTTTTGAATAAATTCCGGAATATTAACCGATACCGGGCATTTTTGCGTACAAGGATGGTTGGCGCAGTGCAAGCAGCGTTCTGCTTCATTTAGAGCTGTTTCTTCACTATAGCCCAGCGCTACCTCGGTAAAGTTGTGATTTCTTACCAATGGATCCTGCACTGGCATGGGATTTTTAGTCGGTGACAAATTAGCCATATTATTCAACCTCCTTATTCATGAGATTGCACGTTTTCTCATAGGAATGGCGCTCAAATTCCCTATATGAGCTGTTGCGGCTCATCATCTCGTCAAAATCAACTAAATGTCCGTCAAAGTCCGGTCCGTCCACACAAGCAAATTTAGTTTCCCCGCCTACTGTCAAACGGCAGCCGCCGCACATGCCTGTACCGTCAATCATAATTGGATTCATGCTGACTACTGTTTTTACACCGTATTCTTTGGTCAGCTGGCAGACAAATTTCATCATAATCGGCGGTCCGATGGCAATAACTTCATCAAGCTCTGCCTTCTCATCCAAGATATCTTTTAATGCTGCTGTAACCACTCCTTGGCGTCCATAGGAACCATCATCGGTCATAATCGTCAAATGAGAGCAAGCGGCTTTATACTCGTCCTCTAAAATAATCAAATCCTTATTGCGGAAGCCTACAATCAAATAAACTTCCGCCCCCATTTGATGGAGCTTTTTAGCTATCGGGTAAGCTATCGCACAGCCTACACCTCCGCCTACCACCGCCACCTTTTTCAATCCCTCAACCTCGGTCGGATTGCCTAAAGGTCCGGCAAAATCAGCAATGTATTCTCCCTCTTTGATGGCATTGAGCCTTTTGGTAGTTGTGCCTACAATCTGGAAAATAACCGATACCGTTCCTTTTTTTCGGTCATAATCACAAATTGTTAAAGGAATCCGCTCCCCGTCAGCCGTAGGGCGTAAAATGATAAACTGTCCCGGCTCTGCCTTACGAGCAACAAAAGGCGCTTCCACCGTAATCATGGTAGTCGTTGGATTAAGCTCCCGGCGGCTTACAATTTTGTACATAAAACCCCCTCCTTTTGAAGATGTTTATTAATTATGTACAGCGCCTGCCTTCCTAGACTTATGTAAACTAAAAAACTTTTCTCTACATTTATTATAGGGCAATGTGCATTTCCTTGTCCAATTATAATGTATTATACAACATAGCATTAATAATAATTCTATTTAATATTTTTATTTCTTATTTTTTCTTGCTTCAAATCTATTTTCACGCAGAAAAAAACCGAGGTTTTAACCTCGGTTTTTTTGTTGCTTTTACTCTGCGAAATATTTTTTAACCTTCTCAATAACCTCATTTAAAGCAACCTCACTGCTTTCTTTTTCAGTCCGAAGCTTATACTCAATCAAGCCCTCGCCGGCAGCCTTTTTGCCAACAGTGATGCGCACCGGATAGCCAATCAAATCAGCATCTTTAAACTTAACACCGGCTCTTTCGGCACGGTCATCCAGCATAACCTCAATGCCCTCTTTAATCATTTTCTCATACAAATCCTCGGCAATAGCCATCTGCTCGACATTTTTATCGGATACCGGCACGATTACCACCTGATAAGGCGCAATAGACTTAGGCCAGATGATGCCGTCTTCGTCATAATTTTGCTCCACAGCCGCTGCCATTGTCCGGCTGACACCGATACCGTAGCAGCCCATCTCAATAATATTTTCCTTGCCGTTTTCATCTAAGAAGGTAGCGCCCATAGCCTTGGAATATTTAGTGCCCAGTTTGAAAACTTGTCCTACCTCGATACCCCGAGCCTGTTTCAAAACAGCTCCGCAATGAGGGCAAACCTCTCCCTCCTGCATCATGCGCAGATCATAATAGCCTTCAACCTCATAATCTCTGCCCACGTTGACATTGATAAAGTGATACTCTTCCTCATTGGCACCGCAGATACCATTAACAACCGTTTTCATTTCCAAATCAGCATAAATTTTTATGCCTTTTTCTTTTAAGCCCACCGGTCCTAAAGAACCAAAAGAACAGCCGATTTTTGCCTGCACCGCTTCCGGCTCAGCCATTTCTATCTCATCGCAGGGGTGAATATTTTTCAGCTTAACATCGTTCAGTTCGCTGTTGCCTCTGAGAAGTACACAAATCAGCTCATCATCAGCCTGCACAAACAAGGTTTTAATGCATTTTTCCACCGGCACCTTCAAATAAGCACCGACAGCGTCGATAGTTTTGGAGTCGGGAGTATAAACTTTCTCCATCTCCTTGATTTCTTCGCTGACTTCTTCCTTTGGTGCAGCGCAGGGAGCAATCTCTATGTTTGCCGCATAGTCGCAATTATCACAATAAACGATTGTTGCTTCGCCGTTTTCTGCCAGCACCATAAACTCATGGGTATAACCGCCGCCGATAGCTCCGCTGTCAGCCTCAACCGGTCTAAATGTCAAGCCGCAGCGAGTAAAGACATTGGTATAAGCGTCATACATCGCTTTGTAGCTGGCGTCCAAGCCCGCTTGGTCACGGTCAAAGGAATACAAATCCTTCATCACAAACTCTCTGCCCCGCATCAAGCCAAAGCGCGGACGGCGCTCATCACGGTATTTATTTTGAATCTGGTATAAGCGCAAAGGTAATTGACGATAAGAATTAACCTCATTGCGCACCAAATCGGTAACCACCTCTTCGTGAGTTGGTCCTAAGCAAAATTCCCGATTGTGGCGGTCTTTTAAGCGAATCATCTCCGCACCGTAGGCATTCCATCTGCCTGATTCAATCCATAATTCTGCCGGCTGAGTAATAGGCATCAAAATCTCCTGTCCGCCGGCTTTATCCATTTCCTCACGGACAATATTTTCGATTTTGGTTAATACTCTTTTGCCCAAGGGCAAGTAATTGTACATTCCGGCAGCAGTTTTGCGGATAAATCCTGCTCTTAAAAGTAATTGATGGCTTATTATCTCCGCTTCCGCCGGTACCGAGCGCAATGTCGGTACTAAAGCATTGGTCATACGCATAATGTTTCTCTCCTCAGTTTCTAATTTAGCATTTTTTCTATTTCGTCTAATAAAGTTTCTACCAGCTTGTCTTCCGGTACTTTGGCGATAATTTCGCCTTTTTTAAATATTACTCCCAAACCGTCGCCGCCGGCTAAGCCGATATCGGCTTCTCTGGCTTCCCCGGGACCGTTGACCGCACAGCCCATGACGGCAATTTTAATGGGCTTGTCAATCTTGGCGGTAGCTTGGTCGATTTTTTCCACCATCTCCGGCAGATTGATTTTGGTTCTGCCGCAGGTAGGACAGCTGATCAATTCCACGCCCTTTTGATAAAGCCCTAAGGAGCGCAGTATTTGCTTAGCCACACCGATTTCCTCCACCGGATCGCCGGTCAAAGAAACCCGAATAGTATCACCGATGCCCTCGGCTAACAAAGTGCCGATGCCAACAGCTGATTTAACTATCCCATGACGGGCATTGCCGGCTTCGGTCACGCCCAGATGCAAGGGATAATCAACCATTTTGGCGATGATGCGGTACGCCTCAATCATCATCGGCACATCGCTGGATTTGAGGCTGATTTTGATATCATGAAAATCCAAATCCTCTAAAATCTTCACATGGCGCATGGCGCTTTCCACCAAGCCCATGGCGGTCGGATGTCCGTCGTATTTAGCCAAAATATCTTTCGGCACCGAACCAGAATTAACGCCGATGCGAATGGGAATCTGCTTTTCCTTAGCCTTCTTAACCACCGCTTTGACCTTGCTGGTACCGCCGATATTGCCGGGGTTAATCCTTAAGCCGTTCACTCCGGCATCCATCGCCTCCAGCGCCAGATGGTAATCAAAATGAATATCCGCCACTACCGGCAGCGGCGATTTAGCGCAAATCTCTTTCAACGCCTCCGCCGCCTCATGATCTGGCACCGTCACCCGCACGATTTCACAGCCTGCCTCTGCCAAAGCATTGATCTGCGCTAAGGTTTTGGCGGCGTCTTTGGTATCCGTATTAGTCATGGACTGAATACTTACGGGATTATCACCGCCTATGCCCACCGAGCCTAAAAGAAACGAACGGCTCTTTCTTCTTTCCATTTTCTCACCTGCTTACTCAAATAATCTCAATATATCATTATAGGTGACAAAGAGCACCAAACCCATGATAAAGGCAAAGCCTATCAAATTAATGATATTCTCCTTTTCCGGTGCTACCTTACGCCCGCGGATAGCCTCAATCAATAAAAATAAAATCTTGCTGCCGTCCAGCCCCGGTATAGGCAATAAATTAAACACTGCCAAGTTAAGCGACAGCATTGCCGTCAAGCTCACCAAATACCAGAACCCTTCCTGGGCGAACTCATCTATAATCATCACGATGCCCACCGGTCCGGTTAATCCTTCCTCATCATCGGTTACCGATACCTCGCCGCTTACCAATTTGCCTACTGCCTCCAGCAAAGTCTTGCTGACATCGACAGTCTGCTGAAACCCTAAACTCAAGCCTTCGCCCAAGCCCACATCCCGCCGGGGATAGGTTTTGGAAACACCTAAAAGATAGCCTTGCCTGCTTTCATCATACTGCGGCGTTAAATTGACGGTTAATCTCTCGCCGTCCCGCTCAATGGTTACTTCCATAGCATCGCCGTCAGCTTGTTCCGCCAAGGCTTTTGTCATCTCATCCCAAGTATTAACCGCCGCCTCACCTACTTTGACAATGCGGTCACCTTCCTTAATCCCGGCTTCTTCTGCCGCTCCTCCCGAAGATACTATGGAAACTTGGTTATCCAAAACTGCCTCCTGATCCACCAGCCCCAATGAGCAGATGGTCAAGGTAAAAAGCAGCAGCGCGGTCAAATAATTCATCCCGCTGCCGGCTAAGCAAAAAACAAACCTTTGCCAGATAGGACGGTTGGGATAGCGCCGAGGGTCGTCAGCCTCCAGCACCTCGCCGATGGTTTCGCTCTCCTCATCGTCAGTATAAGCCTCCCCGGTTACTCTGACATAACCGCCAAAGGGAAAGGCGCGCAGGGAATAAAGGGTATCGCCTTTGGTCGCCTCCCACACATGGGGACCCATACCGATGCTGAATTCCTCTACCCGCATGCCGGAAGCTTTAGCGGTGATAAAGTGTCCAAACTCATGCACAAATATTAAAAAACCCAATACTAAGATGGCAATAATTATTGTAATCATTTTGCCTCCTTGATCTTTTTATCTCATAGCTTTTGCCAAATTTTCCGCTGTTATACGGCTTTCTTGGTCAATCTGCAAAAGCTGCTCGAAAGATTCTACTTGCCTCTTTTCATGCTGCATCATAACCTTTTCAACCAATGCCGGAATATCCATAAAGCCGATTCTTTCCGCTAAAAATTCCGCTACCGCTACTTCGTTGGCAGCATTCATGACAATCGGCAGAGTTCCGCCCTCCTTGCCGGCGGTAACCGCCAAAGAAAGGCAGGGGAATTTCTCCAAATCCGGATCATGAAAAGTCAAGCCGGCGATTTGGGTTAAATCAATTTTCTTAAAATTGCTGGCTCTGCGTTCGGGCCATGTCAAGGCATATTGGATGGGAATACGCATATCCGCCGCCCCCAAATGCCCGATAATCGCTCCGTCGCCAAACTCAACCAAGGAATGAACTATGCTCTGCGGATGTACCAGCACCCGAATATCATCATATCCTACATTAAAAAGCCAGCAAGCCTCGATAACCTCTAAACCTTTGTTCATCAAAGTCGCCGAATCAATGGTAATCTTTCTGCCCATCGTCCAATTTGGATGCTTTAACGCTTGAGAAGGTTTAACCTGATACAGCTCCTCCTTGCTCAGCAGACGGAACGGTCCGCCGGAAGCAGTAAGCAAAATTTTGCTCAATGCTCCGTGCCCATGCTCCATACACTGAAAAATAGCCGAATGTTCACTGTCTACCGGCAAAATTTTAGCGCCGCCTTTGGCCTGCGCCGCCCGCACCAAATCGCCGCCGGCTACAATAGTTTCTTTATTTGCCAGTGCTACATCAATACCTAATTCCAGCGCCTTTAAAGTCGGAGCGATGCCTATAGCTCCGCCCATAGCGCCTACAACCATATCAAGCGGCACTTCGCCTAAAGTTTTAAGCAAATTGTCCATGCCGTAAAGAATTTTTGTTTTGTTGCTGTGCCATTCGTTCGTTAACTTCTCATAAGCCTCTTTATCGTTAACTACTACAAATTTCGGCTTATATTTTAACGCCTGCTTGGCTAAAAGCTGCCAGTTTTTATTGCCTGCCAATATTTCTACGGCAAATTCTCCGTTAAACTCATCTACCACTTCCAAGCTCTGGGTGCCGATAGAACCGGTAGAACCCAAGATGGCTAATTTTTTCATCTGTTTCGCTCCTTACATTCCCAAAAAGATAAAGATATAACACACAAAAGGCGCTGCCATGATAATGCTGTCAAAACGGTCCAATATCCCGCCGTGCCCCGGCAAAATATTGCCCGAGTCCTTGACATTGGCAAAGCGCTTGATCATGCTTTCCGCCAAATCTCCGATCTGCCCGATTATGGAAATCACCACACCGAAAGCTACGGATAAAGGCAGGCTAAACATTGCCTCCTCACCCAAATACACGCTGTAGCCAACCACCAAAGCCACGGCACACAGTATGCCGCCTGCTGAGCCTTCTTTGGTTTTCTTCGGGCTTAAATGGGGAGCCAGCTTATGCTTGCCGAAAAATCTGCCAGCAAAATACGCCCCCGAATCACTGCCCCAAATAGCCAAAAAGAGATATACCAATAAAACTACACTCTGCTTTTCCAATATAATCAAATGGCACATGCTCCAGCCTACATAAATAACCGTCATAAAACTCAATGCCATTTCCTCTAAGCTAATCTTCGGATAAGCAAAAACCCCTTGGAAGATAATCAGCAAAAAGCTCACTGCCAATCCCAAAGACGCCCAATGCTCATTGTCCCAAAATACTCCGCCGATCATCACAGCTTCGCCAAAGCCAATTGCCCACAAAGCCAGGCGGTAATTCATATTTTTAGCGATTTTGCTCATTTCAAAGCTGGCGATAGCTATTAAAACGGCGATAAACGCCATCCACGGCCAACCGCCTAAATACAACAGCCCCAATAAGACCGGGATTCCGATAACTCCTGTTAAAATTCGTTTGCCCATTTATTCGTCCAGTCCTCCAAATCTCCGCGAGCGTTTTTGATAATCATACACCGCCTGCCACAAATCCTCCTTGGCAAAATCCGGCCAATATTTTTTCGTCACCCAAAATTCGCTGTAAGCGATCTGCCACAATAAATAATTGCTGATGCGCATTTCTCCGCCGGTGCGAATCAATAAGTCCGGATCAGGCATGCCCGCTGTGTATAAGTATTTCTCAACCGTTTCTTCCGTTATTTCTTCCGCCTTGGTTTCCCCCAGCGCAGCCTTGGCGGCAATAATTTGTGCTGCCCGGGCTATTTCCTGCCGGCTGCCATAGTTAAAAGCAAGATTTAAAACCATTTTATCGTTATTTTGGGTTAAGCTTTCGGCATAGCAAATTTTTTTCTCCACTTTTCCGGCTACATTTTCCTTGCTGCCGATATGCACTACCTTAACACCCTTTTTATTTAACTCATTAATTTTCTTATCAACAAACTCAATCAGCAGATTCATCAAAACGCCGACTTCTTCCTTCGGGCGCTTCCAGTTTTCCGTCGAAAAAGCATACAAAGTCAAATATTTGACTCCCAAATCCATGCTCGCCTCCACTGTGCGCTCTAAAGCCTCCATACCCTGGCGATGCCCTAAAGTGCGCGGCAAACCCTTTTCCTTTGCCCAGCGACCATTGCCGTCCATGATGATGGCAATATGCTTTGGAATTTTTTCTGAATCCAACATTTCTAAAGCTATTTTGTCTTGACTTGCAGCCATTAGCTCACCTACTTTTTCATTTTTTTGCAAGTGCTAATCCATTTTATTATAATACTTCTTGCCAATTTATACAAGGGCTAAAGCCAATACTGTTACTAATATTTATATTTTTCTATGTACAAAAAAGCTCTGCATCGTCCCATGCAGAGCTTTGCTTTAAATTTCCATGATTTCTGCTTCTTTATTGGCAGCAGTTTTGTCTACTTCCGCTACAAATTTATCGGTGAGCTTTTGAATATCATCTTGGGCTGCTTTGGAATCATCCTCAGTGATCTCTTTGGCTTTTTCCAGCTTTTTCACCTCATCGTTGGCATCACGGCGAATATTGCGGATGGCAACCTTAGAATCCTCACCCAGCTTTTTAACCTTTTTTGCCAGCTCCTTGCGGGACTCTTTGGTTAATTGGGGAATAACCAAACGAATAACCGCACCGTCGTTATTAGGAGTCAAGCCTAAATCGGATTTTAAGATAGCTTTTTCAATACTGCCTAAAGAGGACTTGTCCCAAGGCTGAATTAACAGCATTCTGGCTTCCGGAGCTGATACGCCGGCCATTTGATTTAAAGGAGTCTCCACTCCGTAATAATCAACGGTAATTCGATCAAGCAATGCCGGACTGGCTTTGCCGGTGCGGATAGCCGCATATTCCTTTTTTAAAGCAGAGATGGCTTTGCTCATTCTCTCCTCAGCGTCCTGTTTAATTACATTAATCATTTTTCCTCACTCCTTATATAAGTGCCGATATTTTCGCCCATAACAGCTTTTTTAATATTACCTTTAGTGAGCATATCAAAAACAAAAATTGCGATATTATTATCCCGGCATAATGAAGCCGCTGTTGCATCCATTACCTTTAAACCTTTAGCCAAAATCTCTCCGTAGGTGATGGCATCAAAACGTTTAGCGTTAGGATTAACCTTCGGATCGCTGTCATAAACTCCGTCGATATTCTTCGCCATTAAAATCACGTCTGCCCCAATTTCAGCCGCTCTTAATGCTGCTGTAGTATCGGTAGAAAAATAAGGATTACCAATACCGCCGCCAAAGACTACAACCTCGCCCTTTTCCAATTCCCGTCTGGCTTTAGGCGCTGCATAAAATTCGGCTACAGGCTCCATGTTAATGGCAGTCATCACCCTTGCTTTTACCCCGTCAGCATTGAGTGCATCGGAAATTGCCAAGGAGTTAATGACCGTTGCCAGCATTCCCATAGAGTCCCCGGTGGTACGGCTGATACCGTTTTTGGTTCCGCCCAATCCCCGCCAGATATTGCCGCCGCCAACTACAATGGCCACTTCCACGCCCATGGCTGTCACCTGAGCTACCTCATCAACGATATTTTGCAAAACTTCCGCATTAATTCCCCGTCCATCCTTGCCACTTAAAGCTTCGCCGCTTAATTTTAACAACACTCGTTTGAATTTTGCCTCATTCATCATGCTCACTCCACTTCCCATTTGCATTTTCTGTAAAAATGCTCAAAAAAAGGAGGAAGTCCCTCGACCTCCTCCAGCTTTATCCGTATAGAGGTCGAACTATTTAATCTGTGCTGCAACCTCAGCGGCAAAATCTTCTTGTTTCTTTTCCAAGCCTTCGCCCATTTCATAGCGAACGAAACGACGAACGTTGATATTTTCACCAATTTCAGCAATAGCTTGTTTGATTACATCGCTGACGCTCATTTTGTCGTCTTTGATGAATGCCTGCTCTAACAAGCAAACTTCTTTGTAGTATTTTTCAATACGACCGGCAACCATTTTTTCAACAACCTTTTCCGGTTTGCCTTCGTTCAAAGCCTGAGCTGTCAAGATTTCTTTTTCTTTTTCCAATGCTTCAGCCGGTACATCCTCTTTTTTCAAATACAAAGGACTGTAAGCAGCGATCTGCATAGCAATATCTTGACCTAAAGCTTTAAATCTATCGGTTTTAGCAACAAAGTCGGTTTCGCAGTTGATCTCAAGCAATACACCAACTTTACCGCCCATATGAATATAAGAAACAACCAAACCTTCACTGGCGATACGTCCGGCTTTCTTTACAGAATCAGCTATGCCTTTTTCTCTTAAATACTCAGCAGCTTTTTCCATATTGCCGTCGGTTTCCTGCAAGGCTTTTTTGCAGTCCATCATGCCGGCTCCGGTCATTTCACGCAATTCTTTAACTAAAGATGCACTAATAGTAGCCATTGGATATCCTCCTTAGTATATTAAACTTAAATCCACAACACTTATGCTTGCTCTACTACTTCTTCCACAACTTCCTCATCAGCTTCTTCGCTTGCAGTATCTAAGCTGGCGCCTTGTTTTGCTTCCAATACAGCGTCGCCGATAACAGAAGTCAATAATTTTACAGCTCTGATAGCATCATCATTGCCGGGGATTACATAGTCTACTTCATCAGGATCGCAGTTGGTATCAACGATAGCTACAACCGGAATACCTAATTTTTTAGCTTCGGTAATAGCGATCTTCTCTTTGCGAGGATCGATTACAAACAATGCACCGGGCATTTGAGGCATTTCTTTAATACCGCCTAAGAATTTTTCCAATTTCTCTTTTTCGCCCAAGAGTTTGAATTTTTCTTTCTTGGTTAATAACTCTAAAGTGCCTTCTTCTTCCATTTTCTCCAATTGATATAAACGTTTGATACGTTTTTCAATGGTTTTGTAGTTGGTGAGCATACCGCCCAACCATCTTTCGTTTACATAGTACTCGCCAACCCGCAAAGCTTCTTCTTTAACGGTTTCCTGAGCTTGTTTCTTGGTACCTACAAATAAAATAGGTTTACCGCTGGCTGCTACTTCGCGAACGAAGTCGTAAGCCTCAACTACTTTTTTTACTGTTTTTTGCAAGTCAATGATATAGATACCATTTCTTTCTGCAAAAATGTACGTTGCCATCTTAGGGTTCCAACGTCTTGTTTGATGACCAAAATGAACACCAGCCTCTAATAATTGTTTCATAGAGATTACTGCCATAATGGGCACCTCCTCTCAATTTGATTTTTTTAATATCCTCCCCTTTGCTCATCTCTGTGCAGACCTTTTTTGGCTCCCTGCCTCAGATCACAAAAGGTGCGTGATATACCATCTGCTATCATAACACAAACCCACTTGAATTGCAAGTGGGTTTGTCAACTTTTTTTATAAAATTTTTTCTTATAACTAACTAATTACCCGGCTGAGCCGTTTGTAAAGCAAAATAACTAAAATGCTGACCAATAAGCTCTTCAAGGCATTGAACGGCACTACAGCCCAGAGCACTAAGCTCTTCATATCATAAACAAAAGCGTTAACCGATGCACCTAATTCAATAATTTGTTCGATAGGCATAAACTGAGCATAAAAGGGCAAAAGCAAAAAATAATTAAGAAATGCGCCGATCACTACCATACTTAAACCGCCACAAATGCAGCCGATAAGCATACCTTTTTTGTTCTTCAGCCGGCGGTAAACGATTGATGCCGGTACGATGAAGGAACAGCCGATCAAGAAATTGCCCAAATCGCCGACGCCAAAGGTCCAAGTACCTTTTAACGCTAGCTTTAACATAATTTTGACAAACTCCATGACAACTCCTGCAACTGGTCCCATAATAAACGAACCGATTAAAATAGGCACTTCGCTGAAATCGATTTCGTAAAAGTACGGCGCAAAGGGCAACGGAACCTCAAAAAACATCAACACTGCTCCTACTGCTGCTAAGATGGCCATCATAGCCAAATTCTTGGTTGAAAAAAATTTTTTCTGCATAAAACATACCTCCAAATAGGGCGAGCCATTTGCTCATTACCCACAAGATTTTGCAGAGGCAAGAAAAAAAGCCTCTGAAAATCCTCAGAGACCTTACAAGCGAAGAATAAATACAAAGCCAATTGTATTACATTTTATCTTCTCTCATCCAGACTTTACTGTCGGTATCGGATTCTCACCGATTCGGCCAAAAGGCTCGCGGACTTGCTTCCTCAGAAGATCACCGCCGGTAGGGACTCTCACCCTGCCCTGAAGATTATTATGGATATATTATAACAGCTATCTGTTTTTTTGTCAACATTTTTCTATACAAATTAAAATGATTATGCTATAATATTTTTAAAGGAGGGCGATTACATGACATTTCACAAAATAAGCCAAAAATTAATTCTGCTGGCTGCTTTAATCTGGGCTATCATCGCTTTTTTCCGGCTCATTGAGCTGAGATATATTTATATTTATTTTGGCATCTTGGTGCTTTATATCGGCATCCAAAATATTATCATTTTAAATCTGGGAGTGCGCAAAGGAGAAATTCCTGCCAAGATTGCTCATTATCAAGAAAGATACGGCGAGAAAAACGGCATCATCTTCTATGCTCTTTTCTCCATCGTCTTATTTTTAGTTCTCGGCGCCATTATCATTTTCAGCGCTCTAAAAATTCCCGTTTAATTTCTGCACCGCCCAAAGGCGGTGCATTTTTTTCTACTCGACAAAGCTCAGTTCCTTCCTTCTGTCTATGCCGTTCGTAAATACCGGACCGTGCCCAGGACAAACCAGATAGCCTTTGGTGCTCTCTTCCAGCAGTAATCTCAAACGGCTCGCCTCTTTTGAATCCATATTGACGCTTTGCATCAGATAAGGCGCCAATTCGTTAAACTGCCGCTGCGCCGGTGAAAAGCCGCGAATATTGACCCAGTTATCACCGGTAAAAATTATCCTGTGCTCAAGGCATTTAAAAATGGTTTCGCCTTTGACATGCCCGCCGTTGCCTTCAAAGATCAAAAAATGCAGATCGCTGAAATCCATTTCTCCGATATAAGTCATGCTTTGCTTGTCTGTTTTTTCGCCTAAAATAATCATCGGCTTTAAATCCAATGGCTTATAGGCGGAAATGATTTTGCTTAGATGGCAATAAGGCTCATGCAGTGGATTTTGCTCGCGAAAATTTGGCAAACCCTGATTTTCCAGCTCAAAGTTGTGATAGGTATTTTTGCTGACATAGATTTCCTGAAAAATCTCTGCCAATCCGCAGTGATCAATATCGCCATGAGTCAAAACCAACTTTTTCTTGCGGTTTGAAAAATCGCTGAAAAGTTTATCCAATAATGCCAGCATCTCTTCTTTGTACGCCATAAAACCGCAGTCCACAAACAAAAGTTCCTTGCCGTCATCTAAAATATAAGTATTGCTGCCGCAATTCGGCTCAATCACCGTCATCGACACTTGCGGCGAAATCTTTTGGCTAGTGATGTGCGGCATAAAATGATCCCCTTGATAAGAATGCAGCATTTGCGCAAAACGCCCAATATAATCAAAAGTTTTCAAAGGCGATTCATTTTTTTCATCCAAAAGCTGCATAATCTGATTGGCTGCAATAGTTAAATTGTTGACCTCCTCCTGGTTTAATTCCAAGATATTGCGCACCTTATTGGCAAAACCTAAATAAAATACCGTATTGTCCAAAGGTTTTTCTGTCACATCATAATCCCAAATCTTCACATCGCAGATTCGCCCCAGTCCATCGAGCAGGATTTTAGTATTTTTGGGATTTTCAATCAATAAGCCCATCTTAAAATGCTGATAACCTGTTTGATTGGATTTAGAGCTCATATAAGAAATATTGACCGCCAAGCTCTGCAAAATCTCTAAAACCGGCAGAATACTTCCCGGCACATCCACCAAGGTCAGCTCAATAACCAAAAAAGCATTATTTTTCTCACTGCTGATTAAATAGCCGATTTCTGCCAGTTCATCTTCTATCTCCTTGAGCGCCGCCTCATCAGCATCTATCTCCAAAAAAAGAGTATGTATATCTAAGGCTTTGTTGTAATTAACACGGGTTATATTGCCGTTATGGGCATAAATTATTTGGCTCGCTTTTAAAAATGCTCCTGCCTTATCGGGCATGGTCGTTATAAAATTTTTTCTCATGCTTTTTCTCCTTTCAAGCAGAATTTTTTCTACGCAGCATATCATGCATTAATTATAGCATACCCTCTAATGGATATTTTAAATATATTTTCTTTTTTTATCCCCTATATAACTGCTCACACAAAAAAACCGCTGAAAAGCGGTTTATTTTTTCTCATTTTTCTCTTTCAACTTTTGAGTTTGCAGCTCAATACTTTTTACCTTTGCCGCTTCAAAAGTCGGAATAAATTTTTTAACCGTGCCGTAAGACATCACATCAATATAGAGAATAATATTTAACGGCACATTTTTAGCACCCTTATAGCTTATAACCGCAACTTTGCCAAAGCCGGAAACATTGCTCTGGAG
Organism: uncultured Clostridia bacterium; assembly: GCA_944391285.1. Taxonomy (GTDB): domain Bacteria; phylum Bacillota; class Peptococcia; order Peptococcales; family Peptococcaceae; genus QAKL01. Next base: position 40,071 of record CALXSY010000009.1, on the reverse strand, counting down.
CCAGTCTGCGGCTTCTTTAATATTTGCTCCTGCCATCTCGTCGCCAACTGCTTCTTTTTTGCTCAGCTCAATTATTTCCGAAGGCTTAGCCAAAATAATGCCGTTAACTCTTCTTAAAGGCGTCCGCAAAAGATTGGTGCCTTTGCTTTTGCCCAGCATGGTTTTTTTATTTTCGTAGCAAGCCAGTTTATCTCCCTCAATTTCCACATCAACCCTATCTTTAAAGCTCAACCCTTGAGAAGTTAAGCCATAAAATATTGCTCCGCTAAAAGTATTTACTTCTTTCTTTTCTGCCATTTCTTTCGCTCCCTTTTAAATCTATATACTGATATCATATCCAAAACAGCGCCTCTTGTCAAGAAAAAATCGGCTCAAGCATAAGCTTGAGCCGATTTTTAATCAGATAATCACAAAGAAGAACAGCAGTACCAGCAAAATGGTCATATCAACCAGCATGGATTCTCCGATCGGAGCCCGGTATTTCTCCGGATCATACTGAGCAGGCGCATCTTTGCCGCTGAATCTGCCGATAAAACGCATCGGATTGGCGCTCATCGGACCAAACAATTCATAAAGCTCCCGCCATGCCTTACCCAAAGCATCTCTGGTTGCACAGCAAACATGAGATACACCGCTGACAAAGCTGGCGAATGGTTTGCGATAGAACCAGTCGAAATCCAATGACAGCACACTGTGCGGCTTCATATGCGGCAAATACAGCATAAATGGTATCATTGCCGCTACCAGCACTTGGATGTATTGGGTAACGTGGTCGATAGTATACGGATGGTAAACTGCACCGGAGCCAAAAGGCAAATATTGATACAATACTGCCGGTACAATACCGAAAATAACGTTTAAGAAAGCACTGATTCCCATTGCCCAGTACATATTTTTCGGAATAGCTCCTACCTCAACTTCTTTATCCGGTTTAGCGATAAAGATAAAGTAGGTCATCTTCAAAGTAATGGACAAAAATGTACCGATGCTAGCCAAGGATAAACCGAAGTATACCCAATCCAAATGCAGCTCAGAAGCCGCCGCAATGGTGATAGTTTTGCAGACAAAACCATTGGTTAACGGTACACCGGAGATGGAGAATGCTGCTGCCAGGAAAAATACCAAAACCCAAGGCATTTTTTTCGCCAATCCGCCCAATTGGTTGATCTTGCGGATACCGGTAGCATACATAATCGCACCGCAGCACATGAAGAGCAAGGATTTTTGCAAGATATTACTGATTGCATGAGCCGCCGCACCATCTAATGCCAAAGCACTGCCCATACCGACACCGGCAACCATAAAACCCAGCTGGCTGACGATATGATAACTCAACAGTCGGCGCATATCGTTTTCCATAATCGCAAATACAGCGCCGTAGATTGCCATGATTACACCAACAACGATTAAGAAATCGGTGCCGGCAAACATTCTGATTAAAACATAAATAGCCGCTTTAGTGGTCAAACCACTCATAAAAGCACCACCGGTGATGGTACTTTCCGGGTAAGCGTCAGCTACCCAAGCGTGCAGCGGAGGAATTACGCCGTTAATGCAGACCGCTAAGAACATCAGCCAGAAAGCCGCGTCTCTGGTCTCGGCTATATTTCCTACCATCATATCGCCGGCAATAACTTTAAAGAAGATACCGGCTAAAAGCAAGTTTCCTCCTAACATGTGTATCAATAAATAGCGGAAACCGGCTCTTCTGGAGCGAGCAGTATGATTAGCCCAAATGAGATACAAAGAAGAAATCGCCATCAATTCCCAGAAGAAAATCAAGCTGATCCAATCCCCGGCAAAAACCATACAAACCGTTGCACCTGCATAGGTCATGCTTGCCAAAGCCTCAGCCCAGCTGGGATTGTGCATAGAATACACCCCGCCCAAAAATGCCAAGGTCAGGAAAAAGACATTGAAGAACCAAGACAGCGAATCTATGGTTAATAAATGCAAGGACCAATCATTGATAAAAGGGATGACCAACAAATCTTCCTCATGGGGCAAAGTGAAAAACATTGCCACTGCCAAAGCCGGACCTGCCGCCAAAACGAATTTGCGCACGCTTTGCGGAACTATTGCCGCTACAGCGCCCACTAAAATCAAAAACAAACCGGGATGCATGACCAGACTCATTCGTCCTCACCTCCCTCATAATAATCCTCATCTTTTTGGATCAGAGGAGCAACGATTATTTTTGCTACAATAATCAAAGCTGCACAGCCAACCAAACCGAAGAGAATATCAAATCCGGGAGTTACATCCCAAAAATTGCTGTGATGAGGATGAGCAAACAACGCCTCAACTATTGTTGCTGCCGCCATCGCTACGATGGCCAGTATATAAACTTGTTTTTTACTCATTACCAGCCACCTCCAATCATACCTTGGGTAATGCTCTCAGCCGCCGTTTTTGCCAAGTCGAACAAATTCAAACCAAAGTTTGGTGCGATACCTAAGATTATTGCCAAAACAGCGGTAGTGCATAAAGGAATCAGCATATCTTTGCGGGCTTCGCCGTATTTTTGGAAATCGCCCTTTTCGTTTTCTTTAAAGAAAGCGTTAAAGGAAACAGGCATCAAGTAGCTTAAGGACAACAGCGCACTGATGATTAAAACTACAACATAAATCGGCTCATCCATTTGCAGCGCACCGGCGGCAATATGGAATTTACTGATTAAGCCGACGATAAAAGGCATGCCGGCGATACCTAAAGAGGCAATAGTAAAGGCTGTCATGGTGAAAGGCATTTGCTTGCCGATACCTTTCATGTCGCTGATATTTTCTTTATGGGTAGTAACATAAATAGCTCCGGCGCAGAAGAATAAGGTAATCTTCATCACCGCATGGGCTACGATGTGGAACATCGCACCGACCAAGCTATAAGGCGCCAAAATACAAGTTCCTAAAACTACATAAGACAGCTGACCGACAGTAGAGAATGCCAGTCTGCGTTTTAAGTTGTCCTGCTTCATGGCAATCAAAGATGAAGTTACAATAGTAAAGGCTGCTAAGTAAGCCAGCCAATCAGCTGCATGAATTTCTAACAAAAGCTGCGGACCGTAAACATAGCCGACAATTCTCAAAACTACAAAAGCTCCCGCTTTAACGACTGCTACCGCGTGCAATAACGCACTGACCGGAGTCGGTGCAACCATCGCTGATACCAGCCATCCGTGAAACGGCATCATACCGGCTTTGATCATACCGCCTAAGCAGAGCATGAAGAACATAATCTGCAATACCCACACCGGAGCCGCTTCGCCTAATCCTGCAATACCGCCGGCATTAAACTCGGTAGTACCGGTAAAGAGATAGATAAACACAATGCCGGCTAAGAATAACTGACCGCTGGTCAAAGTGTAAATCAAATATTTACGACCGGAGAAAGTAGCTTCTTCGTTGCGTTTATGAGCAACCAAAGGATAAGTAGCTACAGTCAAAATTTCAAAGAAGATAAACAAAGTTACCAAGTTGCCTGCCATGGCGATACCCATAGCAGCGGACATACAAACGGCAAAGGCTGCGAAATAACCGGTTTGGTTTTTCTCATGATGCCCCCGCATGTAGCCAATGGAATAAAATGAGGTCAATATCCACAAGAATGAGGATAATCCGGCAAAGAGCATTCCGCAGGCGTCAGTGCGCAGGGTAAAGCCGATGCCTTCGACAATATTAAACAACGTATACTCATACACCCCACCCTGCCAAACAAAAGGCATCATGGAAGCGATAATAGCAAATTTGCCGAATGCTGCCAACAAAGTCCACGCCTCACGCACATTGGGATTAGCCTTATCGGATAGCATAATCAAAAATGCTGCCAAAAGAGAGATGCCTACTGCCAGAAAAGGTCTGATGCTCACTATTACTGTTTCTGTCATTTAATCAACACCTCCGGCAGAGCAAATTGCAGCACATCCGACACGATGGTCGCATTGCTTAAGCCTAAGACTAAAATGCCGATACCCATGATTAAAATCGGTAAAAGCATTTGCCAAGGCAATTCCAATTTTCCTTTCTGCGGATTTACTTCTTTTAAGCCCGCATCAGGATTGATAAAGATCTTCTCGATTACACGGAAGAAATAAATAGCATTCAATAAACTACTGATAATAATAATGGCAATGTAGAAATATCCTACCGGACCAGCCTCCATAGAGCCTAAGACCAGATACCATTTACTGAAGAAGCCCGCTGTCGGCGGCAAGCCAACCATTGACAAAGCTGCAATAACAAACATCCAGCAAGCAATCGGCATCTTGCGGTATAATTGCCCAAATTTATCAATATTAACCTCTCCGTAGCGATATTGTACACCGCCGATAAAGAGGAACAAAGAGCCTTTCATGAAAGCATGGTTAATCAAGTGCAAGACCGCACCGATTAAGCCGTAAACATTGCCTAAAGCCATACCAACGATCAAATAACCGATTTGCGCCACACTGGAGTAAGCCAGCATCCGGCGGAAATCCTTTTGGGCGATCGCCATAACTGAGCCTAAGATAATACCGCAGCATGCCATAATGCCCATGATCTGCAAGCCCATGCCGATAGCTGCGCCGCTGGCGGCAAAGATAAAGTAGAAATATCTGATGCAGGCATAAATCGGCACCTTACCCATGATACCGGCAATCAAAGCTGCTGCTGCCGGATGCGCATAAGTATAGGAATCGGGCTGCCAGCCATGTAAGGGGAACAGCGCCATTTTGATGCCGAAACCTACGATAAACAGACCTACTACGATTTTAAAGGACGGCGTATCAATCAAAGGGACAATTCTTACAGCCATATCAGCCATATTCAAAGTACCGGTGATGGCATATAAATAGCCTACGCCTAACAAATAGAACGATGCTCCGATCGTACCGATTAACAAGTAACGGAAGCTGGCTAATACGGAGCGTTGTCCGCCCATCGCAATCAAGCCGTAACCGGACAAGGAAGCGATTTCTAAGAATACATACAAATTAAATACGTCACCGGTAATGATCATACCGGACAAGCCGGTTGCCAATAAACCGTATAAGGTATAATAACCGCCCGTTTCCAGCCAAGAAGACTTTTTCAAAAAAGGTGCGCCGTAGATAGCTCCCATCAAAGCCACAAAGTTAGCTACAGTGGCAACGGTTGCATTCAAAGGATCAATTACAAACTCGATGCCTAAAGGCGGAGCCCAGTTGCCCATCCAATAATGGATAGCTTCACCGCTGGCTAAAGTCTGCTGCAAGCAGCCAATAGAACAGCCTAAAGAGCAGGCAATCGCCAAGGTCACAAGCCATCTTCCTAAATCACGATGCAGGTAGCTGAATAAGGGGCTTAACAAAGCTGCACTTAACGGCAGCAAAACAATCAGTATAGGAAAGTTCTCACTCATTCATCTACCCTCCTTAAAATTTCTTCCTCTTCTACTGAGCCATAGTTTTCTCTGATGCGGAGTAAAAGAGCTATTGCCACACCGGTAGTACCTAAGCTAACTACGATCGCAGTCAGCATCAAAGCATGCGGCAAAGGGTTGACATACAAATCAGGATTAGTTAATCCTGTCTGTAAAATCGGCAGGGTACCGCCGTCTTTTTGTCCCAAGCACAGGAAGAAAAAGATAACCGCTACCTGCATAATATTCATCGACATCAACTTTTTCATGTAATTGCGACACATAATCATTCCATAGATACCTAAGAAGAAGAGGATCAAGGTCAAAATATAGATGCCTTTAGCTGCTAAAAATTGATTTAACGATTCAATCATTCTATATCCGTCCTTTCTACCACAACATCTAAGATATCAATAATCGTCATCATAACGCACAAAGTTACCCCCAGCTCGATGAACAGAATACCTGTCGCATGCAAAGCCGGCCACATATGTCCGCCATGGCTGCCGATAGCGAAGGGCAAAAATCCATAATCCAAGAATTTGCCGCCTCGAAGCATCGTTACCCAGCCGGTCAAAGCATAGATAAAGGTTCCTACACCGGCTAAAATAACAGCGCTGCGTCCGCTGACGTTGTAAATTTTATTTTCCGCACCCATAATCAAGCGCGCTAAAACTACACCTACTGCTAACAATGCTCCCGCCTGGAAACCGCCGCCGGGAGAGATTTCGCCGTTTAAATATACATATACACCATAAATAAGGGTAAACGGGGTAATGATGCGAAAGGAGATGTCCAAGACAGAGCTGCCATATTTCTTTTTCATTTTTTATCCCCCTTTTTCTTTTTCAAAAACCGTTCTTCTCTGTTTTTGCTTAAAATAATTACCGCTGTCAAGCCTGCGATAAACATAACCGTGGTTTCCCACAAAGTATCGAATCCTCTGTAGTCAGCCAAGACGCCGGTAACAATATTGGGAGAACCGGTATCTTCTTCACTGAACTCAATATAATGAGGAGTTACATGAGAATTCGGCGCTGAATCGGGATCGCCTATAACCGGCAAATCGGTAACGTTTAAGCAAAATACACTTGTCACTATAAAAAGAATAATCGTTGCAAGTACTCTCACTATTTACACCACCGATCCAATTTTTTTAACGCCACAACAAAGTAGATTGTGGATACCACGCCGATAACCGCTTCGGTAAAAGCAACGTCAGGAGAGCCCATCATCAGATAGAGCAATACGGCGCAGTAACTGAATGCACAATAAACAAAGGTTGCCGAAAGTAAGTCCTTAAGAACTATAACACTTACGGTCGTTCCGATTAAAAACAGCAATAACGCTGCCTCAATGATGAGATTCTGCATCTTTCTCCGCCTCCTCTTCTTCTATCTCCCAAGGCACCAAGCCGGATTTGATAGCTGCCTGACCCAAAATATGGGTACCAATTGGGTTCGCCAAGAATACCAATAAAAATACGATAAAAAGCTTAATAGTCATCAAGTTTAAGCCTTCGAAAACAGCCAGTCCTAAAAATGAAATCATCAAGCCCAAGGTTTCACCGATACCGGAGGAATGCAATCTGCTGTAAAAGTCCGGCAGGCGAATAACTCCGATAGCCGAAATGGCAATAAAGAAAAATCCAATTAACAACAAAACTGTTGCAATCAATTCCCGGATAGTTAAACCAAAAATAAAAACCTCATTCATGCTTTTTACCTCCCATATCGCCTAAATACTTAGCCAATATTACGGAGCTGATAAAGCCTAATATCGCATAAGAAATAGCAATGTCCACATACATATCGGGACGTTGGTCTATATAACCGAATAACACCAAAAGGAGAATAGTATCAGCACCTATTACACCTAAACCATTCATTCGGTCATAGATAGTCGGCCCGGAAAATACTCTTTGCAGCATAATTAAAATCAAGACTACCGTGCCGCCCAACATAATCGAAAACACTGTATTCATAGTGCAAGCTTCTCCTTTCTAATCAACATATTCTTCCTTATACTCCACGGTTTCGCCGAAGAGCTTAGCAATTTTGCGCTGCATGCCGCCTTCGATCAAACCTTCGCGGGCACCGTTGGTCAACGCATGGATAGTATATACACCGTCATCTGAAACATCTAAGGTAATAGTTCCCGGTGTTAAGGTAATGGAGTTTGCCAAGGTAGCCTCAGCCATTGGATTATCATAAGGCATTCTAAATTTGAATACTTTAGGATTGACATTCATTTCTGATTTGATTACAGAGGTTGCTACGTCCATATTGGCTTTTCTTACTTCGTTTAACAACCACAGCCAGTATGCAGCATATTTAAACCAATTAACATCAAAAGCGAAATATTTCTTTGTGCCGTCTCTATTTTCCAAAAGCAACAGCGGCATGCAAATATAAGCCGAAATCAGGGCACTGCCTACACCTACTACAATGAACTTTAAGGTAAAATTACCGCAAAGCAAGCACCAAAAAATATATAAAATAGCACTTAGAAGCAAAAAGTGCTTATAGGGAGATCCCACTATCGTCTTATCATGAAATACATCTTTAATCTTTGCCATTTTTTCTCCTCCTTTCTCCGAATATCCTGACACTATCTTTTTAATTGTAACTATTTAGCGAAAATTCATCCCACCTTTTTGCACCCTTTAAGCGGCACAGCTATTAACATATTTATTTTCCCAATCAAATCATACCTAATCTTATTCTACACTATAATCACTAAAAAATCTGCAACTTTTTTTTTATTCAAAGGGCAATTTTCCAAAAAATTTTTTATTACTTTAATCTTTAATATTCAGCTTTTCTTCATCGCCGTTAAAAAGTATATAGGCAAGCCCTGTTTGACAAATTTCGCCTCATACTCGGTAGGAATATTATCCTCCGGCAGCTTGCGGTATAAATCCAAGGAAATCTTTTTAAACTGCCACTTTCGCTCAGCCAACTCATTCAGCGAAAACTCAAACAATTCCCGACTGTCCGTTTTTTGCTGCAAAAGCCCGCCGTCTTTTAATATTTCCTCATACTGCTTTAAAAAATTGCTGTGGGTTAATCTACGCTTGCTGTGGCGATTTTTAGGCCATGGATCGGAAAAGTTAAGATAAATAGTACTTACTTCGTCTTTAGCGAAAATATCAGTCAGATTCTGCGCATTGATCCAGATAAAATGCAAGTTTTCCGGCACTCCGCCTCTTTGCTCCATGCGCTCTATGGCTTCATTGAGCACCTCTTCAATGACTTCCAAGCCTAAGAAATTCATCTCAGGATGCGTCTTAGCCATCTCAAAGATAAAATTTCCCCGCCCCATGCCTATCTCCAGTGCCAATGGCTGAGGTTTGGCAAATACCTCTTGCCAGCGTCCTTTGTATTCATAAGGCTCCAATACTACCCACGGCGCATAGCTGTATAATTTTTCCTTTGCTCCCGCTTGTTTTCTCACTCGAGCCATCTGTTCACCTGCTTTTTCAAGATTTTTCTTCAATTAAAATATTTTTCGCATTCTGCTCTTTATTTCTCCCTTACTTTGCGTTATAATATCTTTAATCTATCCGCACGAAAGGAGTTTATCCATGAAAGGACATTTAGAAATATTCGAGCATCGCCTCAAAGATATGGCGCAAAAGCTCCCTAATAGCCAAAATCTCAACATTGACCAAACATTTTTAGAATTTGAACAAGCATTAGGCGAAAGCATTCCCTATTATGATGTAAAATGCGGCTCTACCTTAGCCGATTATTACGCTTCAAATTTTATGCAGTTTGTCAAAAATAAGCTCAAATAATTTCTACGCCCTTATTAAAGGGCGTATTTCTTTTAAAAATCAATTACATTGCGTTTCTTATCCTCGAAACGCTCAAAAGCATACTCCAGCAATTTATCCAAAAGCTCGCTGAAATTTATTCCGCTCTCTGCCCAGAGTTTTGCATACATGCTGATTTCCGTAAATCCCGGCAAGGTGTTAATTTCGTTGAAATAGATTTGACCATTGTTCTTGTCGATAAAAAAGTCCAGCCGTCCCAATCCGGCGCAGTCCAACGCCTGATAAGCTTCTCTCGCCCAAGCAACGATTTTTTCATATTCTTCGGTAGTGATTTCCGCCGGAATCACTGCTATCGATTTATTATCGATGTATTTAGCTTTGTAATCGTAAAATTCGTTGGAAGCGATAATCTCGCCGGCGCAAGCGCAGATCGGCTCGTCATTGCCCATCACCGAAATTTCGATTTCTCTGGCGTTAATGCCTTCTTCCAGCAAAATTCTGCGGTCAAATTTTGCTGCCTCTGCTAAACCTTCACGCAGTTTTTCCTCATTGTCCGCCTTGGTAATGCCTACTGATGAACCGGCATTGGCAGGCTTGATGAAAATAGGATATTTCAGCTCTTCACTAGCTTTTTTGACGACATCTTCAATATCTTTCTCAATTTCATTTCTGGTAGTACAAACATATTTTGTCTGGGGTATTTGGTGAAAAGCCAAAATTTTGCGCATCAATATTTTATCCATGCCTACCGCTGAGCCGCACACTCCTGCGCCCACATAAGGCACCTTTGCCAATTCCAACAACCCCTGCAATACCCCATCTTCACCGCAAGTACCGTGAACAATCGGTATTACTGCGTCGAGTTTTGCCACCAGCTGCCCATTGTTATCCCTTAATTCCCCGCCGGGCTTAGCCAAAAGATTAACCTCTTTTTGCTCATAGCAAGCCGGATTGAAGGTTTTAATATCCCCCATTTCTACTGGTGCATACATTTTACCGTTTTTGCCCATGCCGATGGGAATGATATTGTATTTTTCCCGATTTAAATTTGCGCAAATCGCCTCAGCCGAATTGCAGGAAACCTCGTATTCGCCGGAAGGTCCGCCAAAAATTACGCCTATATTTTGCATACTCTTCCCCCTAAAAAATCATTTTCATAAATACATACGCTATCAACGATACAGCTATGATAGCCTGCAAGATTATCCCAACCAAACTGCCGACCAAAACACCTAAAGCCGCCTTGCCGCTTTGTGCCAGGTCACCTTTTTCATAATATTCGACCGCTACCAGTCCTATTATCGCTCCTAAAAGCAGCCCTACAAAGTTAAAGAGCATTAGACCAATGATGCCGCCTACTAATGAGCCAATAACACCACGATTGCTGGCGCCGAATTTTTTCGCCCCTAACGCCTGCGCCAAATAATCAATCGCAAAGGCTATTACGGTGCAAATGCCTGCCACTACGGCAAAAATCGGCGAATAAAGCGCCCAGCTATCATAAAATCCATAAAGCAAAATGGCTCCAAATATTAAACCCATCCCCGGCACCATCGGGATTATCGTGCCAAAAAAGCCGATAATAAGTGTGATTATAAATACTATCTGTACTCCGTCCATTTATTTCTCCATTTCTCCGGCTGCCAAAGCTACGCCGGTCATCACATGAGCTAATGAGATGCCGCCTTGCATATAAGCGATGAATGGCTCTCTCATCGGTGCGTCCACACTTAGTTCGATTGACGAACCCTGCACAAAGGTTCCGCCTGCCATGATAACAGCATCATCATACCCCGGCAAAGGAGCATCGTAAGGCGTTACATAAGAATCCAAGGGCGAAGCTTTTTGAATACCACGGCAATATTTGCGGATAGTCTCCGCATCGCCTAACATTAACGCCTGAATTATATCCGCCCGCTCCTCATCGTAGCGCGGAGAAACCTTATACCCCATATCCTCCAAGAAGCAAGCGGCAAAGATTGCCCCTTTCAGCGCCTGCTCCACGATTAGCGGCGCCATAAACAATCCTTGGTAAGCCAAGCGGTTGAAATCCAGTGCTGAGCCTACATCACCGGCAATGCCCGGTGCTGAGAGGCGAATAGCCGCTAAATCCACCAAATCCGCTCTGCCGGCTACATAGCCGCCACGAGGAGCTAATGTTCCGCCCGGATTTTTGATTAGTGACCCGGCAATCAAATCTGCCCCTACTTCCAACGGCTCTTGTAATTCCACAAACTCACCGTAGCAATTATCGACAAAGACGATGATATTTTCATCTATTTCTTTAACAAACTTTACAACTTTAGCAATTTTAGCGATAGTTAGCGATTTGCGCCAGTCATAGCCTCTGGAGCGCTGAATACAGACCATCTTCGTGCCTTTTTTGACTGCTTGAGCAATCGCTTCATAATCAAAGTCATCATTCTTTAAATCCACTACCTTATGAGTAACGCCCATTGCCTGAAGTGTTCCCGGCTCGTTGTTCTTGCCGATTACCTTTAATAAGGTATCGTAAGGCAAGCCGCTGATGGACACAAACTCATCGCCCGCCTTTAAATTGCCCAACAAGGCGATGGCTATCGCATGAGTGCCGGACAAGATGCTGGCTCTGACCAAGGCTTTTTCCGCTTTAAACACATCTGCCCAGATTAACTCAAAGACATCTCTGCCCACATCGCCATAGCCATAACCGGTAGAGCCATTAAGATGAAAGTCGCCGGCTTGTTTTTTTTGAAAGGCAGCTAAAACCTTGATTTGATTAGCGGCGGTGATTTCACTAACCTTAGCCCAAGGTTTTTGCACCTTTTCGTAGCAGGCGCTCATTTGGGCAATGACGCTGTCGGAAATTTGGTATTGCTCTTGTAACATTTGAAAAAAAGCTTGCATTTCTTCTCTCTCCTATTGTACTATCTTGGAACTTATAATATTTCTGCGGTGATATATTTTTTTAATTTTTCCGGCACATCTTCTTCGCTGATTAAAGTAAAAACTGTGCCTTCTTCGGTATAGTCGATTTCTTCCACTTGCCCTAAATTATAAAACTTATTCATCAATCCAGCCTCGATAAAGGGCAGGAATATTTTATATTTCTTTTTCGTGCCGAATATTTTCTGCAAGATTATTTTTTTCAGCTCTTCTAAGCCGATTCCCTCTTTAGCCGAAACGCAAATATATTCTCCCTCTACGCCAAATGGCGGAATTTCCTCTAAGGCATCAATTTTATTAAACACATAAATCGATGGTTTATCCAGCACACCCACTTGCTTTAATATTTTCTCTACGCTTTTGATTTGCGTTTTGTAATTTTCGCCTTTAGCATCTACCACATGCAGCAAAAGATCCGCTTCTTTTAATTCTTCCAAGGTCGCCTCGAAAGCCTCTACCAAATCCTCTGGCAAATCACGGATAAATCCTACCGTATCGCTCAGTAAAACTTCCCTTTGCTCAAGTTTCAATACTCTCACTGTCGGATCTAACGTAGCAAAGAGCTGATCTTGAGCATAAATATCCGCTCCTGTCAAAGCATTCAATAAAGACGACTTACCGGCATTGGTATACCCCACCAAAGCCACCAAAGGTATCTGTTGTTTTTTACGCTTCTGCCGCTGAATCTGCCTTTGCTTGCGCACTTCGTTTAACTCACGGCGCACATTATCCAGCCTGCGGCGGATATGACGGCGGTCGGTTTCCAGCTTAGTTTCACCGGGACCACGGGTTCCCACTCCACCGCCTAATCGTGACATACTCACGCCCTGCCCAATCAAACGTGGCAATAAATAATTCAGCTGCGCTGCCTCTACTTGCAACTGCCCCTCACGAGTTTTAGCCCGAGCGGCAAAGATATCTAAAATCAAAGTATTTTTATCGATAACCTTTTTTCCTAAGAAACGATTAAGGTTATTTTCCTGCGCCGGCGATAGACCATTATCAAAGATGATACACGAAGCATCGGTATTCTGCGCTAACATCGCCAATTCTTCCAGCTTGCCTTTGCCTAAGCAAAATACTCCGTCCGGCTTATCCTTATGCTGGATGAGCTCTCCTACAACCTTTAAGCCGGCGCTTTCTGCCAGATTTTTCAGTTCCTCTCGGCGCTCTGTTTCTTCTTGCTGACTTAAGCGATTTGGCAAAACTAAAACAGTAATAACCCGTTCTTCCTCCTCGCTTACCTTGTGGAGCATTTTATTGTTTAACTCTTTTTCTATCTCTCCTGCCAGTAAAACGGGATTTAACTGGTAAAACTGTTCTCGGGATAAATTTTGCCACACTCTCGCTTCTCTAACCAATTCCCCGTCCCGCACATTCAACACAGCTACTGAAAAGCTTACATTCTTTTCGCCTACGCCAATGGCACACATCATATCCAAGCGTAAATTGCTTAATGCGCTCAAATCAGGAGCACTCAAGCGGCAGTCACCGTTGGGATGGGTATGTACCGCTCGCAAAGCAGTCAGTCCCCAATCTTTTCTCTTTTTCGACATTTCCAATAATGGCGCTGTGGAGTCACTTCCCACGCTTACCATCACTATCTGACCGCTGCGGTCAAGATAAATGGCGATTTCTTTTTTTATCTCCCGGGTGATTTCGCTCATCACCTCGACAATTTCCGCTGAAGCAATCTGAGTTTTCGGCGATTTTAAGTCAGCCAAATATTCCAATCGCTCCATTATTCGCTTGTTTAAATTATCGGTCTGACCAAAAATTTGCCTTTCCATTTTTTCACCTCTTATTTCCACACGTGGTTTTATTATAGCACAAACATTTTAGATATACAACCAATTTTAGGCTAAATCTCGCTCAAAATCGCTTTTGTATTTATTTTAGTCCACAAAAAAGACGACCGATTTTATCAGTCGTCTAATTGCTTTTATAGCCCGAAACCTCTTTATTATTATTTTCTGTTTGGCTTCCTTTTAATTTTCAAAAGTTTAACAAAATCATCAAATAAAGAAGTATCTATTGGCTCAAACATCAGCCATTTTCCATCATGATAGTTTTGCGTTTCATCGTAAATTTTTTGAACTTCCTTTGAGTAATTCTCTCTATCTTGTTCAAATTTTAAGCGTTCATCTTTTCCTAAGATAACCATAAATCCTACACAGTTTTCTCGCGCATATAATGCACATAGAGTTTTACCACCGCGACGGTATTTATATTCATATGTCCATGCTTTACCACCTTTGCCCCACAAACAATCCATATCATAGTTTTCATCAATTAGAGCACATAATTTATTCCATATCTCATATAAAGATTCTCCAACTAAAGCTGTCATTTGTTCTGGGGTAGGTATTATATCAAGCATGATAGCCTCCTATATAAATTTCCATTTCTTTATTACGCAAAATCAGCCAATTCGTTGCCCATAAAATACTTCATGCCGATTTTTTTCAGTTCTTTGGTTGTTCTTAATTCCATATGCTTAAGAGGTTTGATTATCTCATACAAATCCGCTATCAGCTTCTGATACTCTTCCTCGCTTTGCGCGTGAACCATAGCGTATAAGTTATAATCAAACTCCACATCTTTCTTGCGCTCGTAGCAATGAGTTACCTTAGGGTGAGCAGCTACCTTTTTGCCGATTCGCTCAATCTCCTCTTGCGGCACGTCCCAAACTGTCATAACATTGATAGTGTAGCCAACGTTGTTGTGTCTTAAAGCGATAGAAATTCGTTTCAAACAGCCCATTTCCTGCAATTCAGCAATGCCTTGCAAAAGCTCCTCTTCGGTCATGCCGATAGACTCCGCAACTTCCTTATAAGGCTCCTTTACCAAGGGCAAATCGTTTTGCAAAGCTCTGACTATCGCTTGATGTTTTTCGCTCAGCATCATTTCACCCCCAAATCAAAGGTCACATCGATTTTAAAGCGATGCCCCGTATAAAAGCGCAATACTCGCTTAACTGCCGGATGCTCGTCAATGATATCAACGATTTTATCCAAGGTTTCCTGGTCGATGGCGATAACGGTGAACCACATATTATACTTGTTTTCCCTGAGATAATTATGGGTAATGCCGGGAAATTTATTGATTAACTCTGCCACATCATCAATTTTATCAGGCTCTACCTCTACCGCACACAAAACCGAAACATAGCCTAATTTGCGGGAGTTGAAAAAACCGGACATCCGGCGGATGATATTTTCCCGCTTTAAGACATCAATACGGCGGATTACCTCATCCTCACTCACATCTCCCAATTCCTCTGCCATAGCAAGATAAGGGCGGCTGGTAATAGGAATGCCGCGCTGTAAAATCATCAGTATTCTTTTATCAACCTCGTCTATTTTATACATACTCTACCCCTTAGCGTTTGTTTAAGATACATAACGGATCCTCCGCCATGTAATCGCCTTTATGATAATAAGCCGCTCTGGCACGGCAGCCACCGCATTTCTTGTTAAATCCGCAAGTTCCGCAGCCGTCTTTATAATTTTCGGTGCGCAAAATTTTAAATGTTTCATTGTCCCGCCAAATCTCATCAAAGGGCGTATCCTTGACATTGCCGATTTCCATTTTCATGTAAGCGCATGGTTGTACATCGCCTTTAGGGCTGATGATGCAATAGCTGATACCTGCCAGACAGCCTTTGGAGAAACGCAAATCCATGCCTAATTGCTTAGCTACCCGCATAAACTGGGGAGCACAGGTTGGTTTAACCTCGATGGGCACTGTTTGTGCTTTCTTCATGATGCGCACCAAAATTTCTTCGTACTCATCCCGCTTTAAAGCTTGGTCAACTATTTCCTCGCCTCTGCCGGTCGGCACTAAGAAAAATATATGGTGAGCGCTGGCTCCGATTTCCACGGCAAAATCCATGATATCTTCGATTTCATTGGCATTCCAATCCATCACCGTAGTGTGAATCTGGGTGCGGATTCCAGCATTAATGCAGTTTTTCATGCCGGCAACTGCCAGCTCCCACGCCCCGTCCAAACGGCGCAGTTTGTCATGCTTATCCTTATCCAAGCTGTCTAAGCTGATGCCGGCTCCTGCCAAGCCTGCTGCTTTTAATTTTTGTGCCGCTTCTGGTGTAATTAATGAACCATTGCTGCCCAAAACCGGTCTTAAGCCCATTTCCTTAGCATAAGCGACTAATTCATAGATATCCTCTCTGGTCATCGGCTCGCCGCCGGAAAAAATCATAATTTTAAATCCTGCTTTAGCTACTTCTGAGATTAACTTTTTAGCCTGCGTTGTATCCAGCTCTCCTTGCGCCTTTTCTCCCGATTCACGATAGCAATGGGCGCAGAACATATTGCAGTTATTGGTGGTATTCCAAGACATTATCATCTGTATCACCTCAGTCTTCTACTTTTAATGCACATTCTTCGTCAGTTAAATAGCACGCCGGGTCAAATCCCCAGAAATCACCGCTCACAGCCTCACCGCGGGCACGGAAATTGCCGTTACAGATATCCAGCCAGCTGCAAGTCTGACAGCGTCCTTTTAATAAACTTTTGCGATCCTTCAAGCCTGCCAATAACGGATTGGAAGTATCGCACCAAATCTCTTTAAAGGGGCGTTCCTTGACATTGCCGAAGGTATGATGCTGAGTAAACTGGTCGCAATGGACATTGCCCTGATTATCCACATTGGAAAAAGCAATGCCGGAGCGGTTGCCGCCGTTAATGCGCAGAAGATTTAAAATATATTTGGCTCTTTCGGGGTCTTTGTCCTTATATTTAAGATACAGATAAACTCCGTCAGCATGATTATCCACCATCAATACTTCTTTTTTCAAGCCTCTTTTGTGGAAATCCTCCACCTTGTCAATGATTAAATCCATTACTTCCCTGGTTTCCTCATGGGTCAAATCATCTTTCACGATTGCTCCGCCTCTGCCGGAATAAACCAAGTGATAGAAGCAGATACGGTCGATATTTTCCTCTTCCATCAAATCAAAGATGGCGCTGATATCCTGATAATTGTTTTTGTTGATGGTAAAACGCAAGCCTACCCTTTGACCGACAGCCCGGCAGTTGCGAATACCTTCTAAGGCTTTGTCAAAAGCACCTTTGACCCCGCGGAACTCGTCATTGACCTCTCTTAAGCCGTCAATGCTGATGCCGACATAGCCGACGCCGATTTCTTTGATTTTTTTAGCCACTTCCGGAGTAATCAGAGTGCCGTTGGTGGACAAAGTCGGGCGCACGCCTAATTTTGCCGCATGCTCCGCCAATTCAAAGAAATCTTTGCGCATCAAAGGCTCACCGCCGCTGAATAGAATAGTCGGCACTTTAAACTCAGCGCAATCATCAATAAATTTTAACGCTTCTTCAGTAGTCAATTCATTTTCATACTCCTTTAACTCGGAAGAAGAATAACAGTGCTTACATTTTAAGTTGCAGGTGCGGGTGTAATTCCAGGAAACTACCGGTCCTCTGCCTACACTTACGCCGTTTTTTTGGTTATGTGATTCCTTTGTATAACGCAATTCATCGCCGTAATACACATCTTTGGTTAACATTTTTGTCAAGCTCAGCATCTTTTCAGCCTCCAATATTTAAGCATTTTATTCTTAATCTAATTATACCACAACTTTTTTAGCTTTTAACATAACTATTGCTTATTTGGCTGATAGTTATTCATCTAATTGCAAAACAGCCATAAATGCCTCTTGAGGAATCTCTACGCTGCCCACTTGCTTCATGCGTTTTTTACCCTCTTTTTGCTTTTCGAGCAACTTTTTCTTGCGGCTGATGTCACCGCCGTAGCATTTGTCCAAGACACTTTTGCGCAATGCTTTAATAGTTTCTCTGGCAATGACCTTATTGCCGATAGCCGCCTGAATAGGCACTTCAAACATTTGGCGGGGGATAATGCTTCTGAGCTTATTAACTAAAACTCTGCCGCGGGCATAGGCACGGTCTTTATGGACGATACAGGACAAAGCGTCGACTAATTCGCCGTTTACCAAAACGTCCAATTTTACCAACGCCGCTTCTTTATAGCCATTCATCTCATAATCTAACGACGCATAGCCTTTAGTGCGAGTTTTGAGTAAATCAAAGAAGTCATAAACTATTTCACTTAACGGCAAATCATATTTTAAAGTCACTCTTTTTTCGGTGATATAGGTCATATCTAAGAATACACCTCGTTTGTCCTGCGCTACCTCCATGACCGCTCCGATAAAATCGGTAGGCACCATGATATTGGCAGTTACGAAGGGCTCTTCAAATATTTTAATCTCCTGCACGTTGGGTAATTGGGCAGGGTTATCGATATAAACTACTTCATCGTCAGTCTTAGTTATCTTATAAATAACGCTGGGCGCTGTGGTGATTAAATCCAAATCATATTCCCGCTCCAAGCGCTCTTGGATAATCTCCATATGCAAAAGCCCCAAAAATCCGCAGCGGAAACCAAAGCCTAAAGCCGACGAAGTTTCCGGCTCGTAAATAAGCGAAGCGTCATTTAAGCGCAGCTTATCCAAAGCGTCTTTTAATTCACCGTACTGATTGTTTTCTACCGGATACAAACCGCAGTAAACCATCGGTGTTGCTTTGCGGTAGCCGGGCAATGGTTCATCTGCCGGATTGTCCGCATCGGTAATAGTATCACCCACTTGAGTGTCAGTCACATTCTTAATGCTGGCTGCTACATAGCCAACCTCACCGGGATATAATGCTTTAACCTGCTTCATCGACGGCGCAAAGACACCGACCTCAGTAGTGTCAAAAGTTTTTCCATTTGCCATCATACGGATGCGGCCGTCACTTTTCAGCGTACCATCCATAACCCGCACATAGGACAATGCGCCTCTGTACGCATCATAATTGGAGTCAAAAATCAACGCCCGCAGTGCCTTATCCTTATCGCCTACAGGCGCAGGTATTTTCTGCACTACCGCTTCCAATATTTCTTTGATGCCGATACCCTCTTTAGCAGAGCAAAGGATAGCTTCGCTGGCATCCAAGCCGATGACATCCTCTATCTCCTGTCTTACTCTTTCCGGCTCAGCGCTGGGAAGGTCAATTTTATTGATAACCGGAATAATCTCCAGATCATTTTCCAAAGCCAGATAAACATTGGCCAAGGTCTGCGCTTCGATGCCCTGCGCCGCATCAACTACCAAAATTGCCCCTTCGCACGCTGCCAATGAACGGGATACCTCATAGGTAAAATCCACATGCCCCGGGGTGTCGATTAAATTTAAAACATATTCCTCGCCGTCGTCCGCCTTATAATCCAAGCGCACTGTTTGCAATTTAATGGTAATACCTCTTTCTCTCTCCAAATCCATATTATCCAGCACTTGATCGACCATTTCCCGTTTGCTCAAAGCCCCGGTAAACTCCAATATTCTATCAGCCAAGGTCGATTTTCCATGATCGATATGGGCTATGATACAAAAATTTCTAATATGCTCCTGCGACATTTATTTTCCTCCTTCTAACGGCTCCTGTGCGCTTTGCGTCTGACAATTTTCAGCGCTTCTTTCATTTCTTCCATTTTTAGCAGATACGCCATCAGGCTGTAGATGATAACTCCTACTATTACCGCAATAATTACCTGAGAAATCTGCGCCCATTTTAAGCTCATATTCCACCAGTTTTCCAAAAATTGGCTGGCAAAATAAACTCCTGCTCCCATGACTGCGGCGCTGATAAGAGATTTAAGACACGAAATAATTATTCTTCTGCCGCCCAGCTTGCCTACCTTGCGGTTTAACCCCCAAAGCAATGCCACAATGCTTAGTAATCCGGCAATAGAATAAGCTAACGGCAAGCCCCGATAGCCGATTGTTTTTGATAAAATTACGCTTAAAACGATATTAATAAATATAATGCCGACATTAATCGCCACCGGCGATTTGGTATCCTGAATAGCATAAAATCCTCGATTTAAAGCATGCTGAGCACCGTAGCCCAAAAGTCCGATGCAGTAAAAAACCAGCGCATCCGCTGTTAAATCCATATTTGCCAAGGTAAACTCACCCTGCATATACATTGCCCGCACGATAGGCACACTTAAAACTGCCATGCCGACCGCCGCCGGTACATTGATAAAAACTATCGTCCGAAAGGACAGGGATAAATCCTCTTTGTACGCATCCATTCTGCCTTGGGCAACATGGGAAGCCATGGAAGGAAAGCTGGCAACCGCAATAGAGATGGCAAAAACCCCGACCGGCAGCATCATCAGCCTTTGGGCATTGCTCAAAGCTGTAACCACTCCTTCACCTAAAGACGATCCTAAGTTTGTCCCGACAAAGGTATTCAAATGAGTGACCGACAGCCCCACAAACACCGGAACTAAAAGCACAAAAAACTTTTTCACTCCCGGATGATGCAAGTCAATCAGCGGTCGGTATTTTAAACCGATATCTACCAAGGTCGGTATCTGCACCGCAAAATTTAAAAATGCACCGAAGACCACGCCTAAAGTAAAGGCAACTATGCCTAACTGATCTTTAAACAATAAGCCCACAACGATAATCGCCACATTATATAAAACCGAACCTACCGCCGGAGCCAAAAACTTTTTGTACGAATGGCAAATGCCTTGGGCTATGCCCATCAGACACATGAAAAAGGCTTGACCAAACATAATGCGGGTTAAATAAACCGCCAGCTCCTTGGTCTGTGCGTCATATCCCGGAGTCAAGATTTCCATCAGCTGAGGAGTAAAGATAAGCCCTAAAGAAATCAGCACTATCGCTCCGATAAGCATGATATTAAAAATAGTGCTGGCAACAATCCAGCTGTCCTCTTCCTTATCCTGCGCCAAATATTGAGTAAATATCGGAATAAATGCCGAACCTAAGGCTCCGCCCAAAAGCACGCTGTAAATAAAATCCGGAATATTAAATGCCGCATAATAAGCATCTGTCCTATAATCCTGCCCAAAACTGCTTAAAAGCACCACATCCCGCACATATCCCAAGATACGCGAAATAAGCATCATGATCATTAAGATTCCTGCTGCCTGCATGATGCTGTTTTTCTGCTGTCTTTTCTTTAGATGCTTGCCCTTTGCCAATTTTCTATCTCCAGTCCTTCTTTTTTAACCTAATATTATATTTTAACGTAAAATGAACTATTAGTAAAGGCTTAGATGTAAATTTCTTATAAAAATAAGCTTATTTCTTCTTTCTTCTTAACGGTCCTTCGGTCTTTTTGGATAAGCCGTAGCGCATATCCATCCAGACCTTTTCATCATTGCGCTCATAGCAATACGGGAAACGAGAAAACTCCATAAAAGCTTTCATTCTTTCGCTGTCCTCCCAAGCCTCCAATAACGGACGGGGATATTTTGCCAATAAAACTGTTCGGTTTTTATGCAGATGAACTTGTCCCAAAAGATAGTCTTCGTCGCTTAAGGCGATATAGCTCCAGTTGAACAAATACATCTTAGGCACAATGACAATTCTCCATACACTGCTTCGGCGCATTTCTGCTAAAACTATTCTTTTGGCTTTCTGCCGTATGATAAAGCGCAAAACCAGATAAATGCCACAGCCTGTCCACGCCCAGTAAATACATTCTACCCGCCAAAACAAGCTGCCTACCACTCCGCCTAAGAGTATGGCCAAAAGATAAATATCACAGATAGCCAGCAAATCAGCCGCATAGCGTTTTTTCTTAAAGGGCCAAAAAGCATACGTTCCGTAGGAATTGAGGATGTCCGTAAAAATATGTAAAACCAACGCTCCTAAACTACTCAAATAAAGCCCCCAAAATGAAGCATCGCTGAATAAAGAAAATACTGCCGTATAAATAAGCGCCATAAACGGCATCAAAACAAGGGCATGGCTGTGACTGCGATGATGCTTCATATAATACACATCATCGCCTTTGCTGCCCAAAATATCCAAATCAGGCAGCTGCCCTGCCAATGCGCCGCAAATAGCTAATCCCAACAGGCTTTCGTTATAAATATCTCCTACTACAATTCCGACAGCAGCTCCTAAGAGAGCGTGTGTTCCGTTATCCATCTATTTCACCCGTCTTTTATATTATGCTCCAAAAAATTAAAGCCAAAAACATTGCGTACCAAAAAAATCCCCATAAAAAGCTTCTCGCCTGTACTTTTTTGCTTAAATTAATACTGATATAAATAATTGCTAAAGACATCACCAAGCACACCGAACTAAATATAGCCGGCAAATCCAAATCCAGCGGAGTTTTGAGCATCACAACCGCCGGAATAATAGTGCATTGAAAAGCCATCGCTCCGGTGATATTGCCCAAAGCCAGCTCATCTTTACCCTGCAAAATCCAGATAATGCTGTTAAACTTTTCCGGCAGCTCAGTAGCAATAGGCGCCAAAATCAAGCTTAAAACCAAAGGACTGATACCCAAGCTTGCCGCCGTCAAAGTAATCCCCTCCACAAAAACCTCCGCTCCGAAAATCACCAAGTTTAAACCAATGGCTAACTGCACTACTACCACCAGCAAATAGCTTTTCCGGCGGCAAAAATAAAGAGGACGCAAATATTCCTCCTGCACTTGATGCTGAGATTTTTTGATAATCTGCCAGGCATAAAAAATATATGCCCAGATTAAAATGCACCCAACTATCCTTTGCAAATAACTCCCGCCGAAGCAAGCCAGAAAAAACACCGCAAAGCACAATAAGATATAACAAAGCTCAAAGGAAATTTTCGCTTTATCCAAAGAAACAGTTCTTCTCCGGCACAAAATTAATGTCAGTCCGCATATTCCCATAGCCAAGGTGCTCAGCATAAAGGGCGCACCGATAATAGCACCGCAAGCCACATCAAGACGCTTATTATCCCCATAAAGGGCAATCAAAGGAATAATTGATTCCGGCAAAGCTGTCCCAACTGCCGCCAAAAGATTGCCGGTTACTGAGTGGGAAAGGCGCAATTTCTTCCCCAGCCACTCCACTGCATTGGTAAAAAGCTCCGCTCCTATTAATATAATTAATAAGCCGCCAAAAAGAATTATCGGCATGATAATCACCTCGGGAGATTATATGCCGAAATTTTTTCAAAAATTACCCCGATAGCTGATTTTTATGCAACTTTCCTCTCAGCTGACCGCAGGCACCGTCGATGTCTGCACCTTTTTCTTCCCTGATTGAGCAGTTAACTCCTGCTTTTTTCAGCATTTTGGCAAAATCCTTAACGCTTTTTTGGCTGGGACGAAAAATATTTTTCGTATTTGCCACCGGATTAACGGGAATAAGGTTAACATGAGCATCTAAATCATTTAAAAGCCGCTTTATCTCCATGACCTCGCCCGGATTATCGTTAACCCCTTTAATCAAGGCATACTCAAAGGTTATGCGTTTTTTCGTCTTTTTCTGATAATAGCGGCACGCCTCCATTAAAACGCCTAAAGGATAGCGCTTATTGACCGGCATGATTTGACTGCGCTTCTCATCGGTAGCCGCATGCAGCGAAATGGCTAAGGTAATATCCAAATCACACTCTGCCAATTCTTTTATCTTGTCCGCAATCCCGCAAGTGGAAAGGCTCATGCGGCGGATGCCGATATTTTGCCCGTCCTTAGCGTTTAAAAGCTTGATCGCCTTTAAAACATTGTCCCAGTTAAGCATTGGCTCACCCATGCCCATAAAAACGATGTTGTCAACCTTTTCTGCGCCCTCTTGCTGCAATAAATGATTGACCTCGTAAACTTGCCCCACGATTTCGCCGCAGGTAAGATTGCGCACCAATCCTCCCTGGGCAGTAGCGCAAAAACTGCAGCCCATAGCACAGCCGACCTGAGAGGAAATGCACAAGGTATTGCGCTTTTTGCTGAAATCGCCCCGATAGCGCATCAGCACGCACTCCACCGCTTCCCCATCGCCAAGCTCCAGCAAATATTTCTCTGTGCCGTCTTGGGAAATCTGCCGGGCGCTGATTCTGCTTTCTCCCAAATTGTATTCTGCCGCCAATTTCTCACGAAACTTAAGGCTTAAGTTGCTCATTTCATCAAAATCAACGGCATTTTTCTCATGTACCCAGGAAAATAATTGCTTAGCCCGAAACTTTTTTTCGCCTAAATCCTCCACTGCCGCTTCTAATTCTTTTTCATTTAATGAGCGCAGGTTGTAATCGTTCATCCTATTCACCTCGTTTAAAAAGAGCGATAAAAAAGCCGTCCGTGCCTTCTTTTAACGGCGAAAGCTTGTATGCGCCCACATTTCTGCCGTCTTCGCCCTTAAAAGGCAGGTGAGGATCAAGGGCAAACTCCTCGTAATTTTCTAAAAACCATTCCACCGCCTGCTCATCTTCCTCTTTGGTAGTGGTGCAGGTGCTGTAAATCAATGTTCCGCCTTTTTTAACCAAACTTTGCGCCTGAGCCAGCAATTCCTTCTGCAAAGCCGCCAGTTCTTTAATATCCCCGCGGCGCTTTTTCCAGCGCAAATCCGCCCTGCGCCCCAAAACTCCCAAGCCCGAGCAGGGAGCGTCCAAAAGCACCACGTCAAATTCGTCCTTTAAATCTTCGCCGATACTCCGTCCGTCCTGCAAACGGGTTTTGATAATCTCAATGCCTAATTTTTCAGCATTTTCTTTAATCAGTTCCAAGCGGTGCCGGTGAATATCACAGGCGATAATCTCGCCCTGATTTTCCATCAGCTGCGCCAGATGCGTGGTCTTGCCTCCCGGAGCGGCGCAAATATCCAGCACCTTCATGCCCGGCTTTACTCCGCTTACCGTACCTAAAATCATGGAGCTTTCGTCCTGCACTAAAAAGAGCCCCTTCTTAAAGGTCTCCAAATTGCGCAGCGACACCTCGCCCAAAATTTCCAACCCCAACGGCGCATAGAGGCTTTCCTTGGTTTCTACGCCTTCATCAGCCAGCATTTTTTTCAATTCTTCTCGGGAAACCTTCAGCGAATTAGTGCGAATCCACAATTTCGCCGGCTCATTAAAATATTGGCAGAGCTTTTCGGCATCTTTGCGCCCATAATTTTTCAGCCAATCCTCCACAATCCACTGAGGATAAGAATAGCGCACCGCATAATTTGCCGCGGGATTTTTGCCTTTGTCGGGATATTTAATCTGTTCCCGCTTGCGGTCGATATTGCGCAAAATACCGTTAACTACACTGCCCGAACCTTCAAAGGCATACTCCTTTGCCAGCTCCACGCCTTCATTTATAGCTGCCGATGGCGGTACCTTGTCCAAATACAACAGCTGATAAGCGCTGAGGCGCAAAATATTGCGCACCCACGCTTCCTGTTTTTCGATTTTTTGCTTAGCAAATTGATTGATCACCCAATCCAAAGCACCCTTTTGTCTGACAGTGCCATAGACCAATTCTGTGACAAATCCTTTATCACGGCTGTTTAATTCTTTACACGCAAAAAGGGCTTTGTCTAAAAGCAAATTAGCATAAGCCCCTTCCTCCAGCACTTGATAAATAACTTCCAAAGCTATTGACCGTGCTTTATCCTTAGTCATCTCTTCCTCCTAAAACTCCGGAGATCAACAACAACCGTACTAATTGTAAAACAGCCATCAAAGCGGCGGCTACATAAGTTAATGCCGCTGCCTGCAATACTTTTTTAGTGCCGTTTAATTCATCTTGAGTTAAAATGGCGTCACCGCCTAAAACTGCCACTGCTCTGCGGCTGGCATTGAACTCTACCGGCAAAGTTACTAATTGGAAAAAGACGATACCGGCAAAAAGCAAAATGCCCAATTCTACTAAAGACGGCGAACCCATTAAAAAGCCCAATAACAACAGCGGAATAGATATATATGAGCCGATCTGCGTGATAGGAATAATGGTATTGCGAATATAAAGAGGCATATAGCCGCTGTCATGCTGCACAGCATGCCCTACCTCGTGGGCAGCTACTCCTAAAGCAGCGATTGAAGTGCTGTCATGAACTCCTGCTGATAAGCGCACTACTCGGCTGCGCGGGTCATAATGGTCAGATAGATGCCCCTGCACTCTTTCAATGGGCACATCGTAAAGACCGTTTTTGTTTAAAATATACCGAGCTACATCGGCACCGGTCATTCCTTTCCTGCTGCCTACCTGTGAATATTGATGATATGTGCTGTTGATTTTCATCTGCGCATACAATGACAATATTACTGCCGGGATAAGTATAACCATAGTTGGATCCCAAAAAAACATAAATATTACCTCCTGAAAAAATTTATCTAAATTAATTGTCTTTAATCATTTTCCTCCGGCGCTAAAAAGCAGTCCAGCGCCTGATTAATTTTACACAGCTGCACGGTCGTATTAAAGCAGGGACCGTTCGGTCTTTCATTTAAAACGCCGATTACCGGGATTTGGTTGATATCCCGAACGCCGCTTAATAAATCCCGATAACAAGCCACAGCCACCACCGCTTTAGGCTTTCTGTCCTTAATAGTTTTTCTGGCAAAGGTTCCGCCGCTGGCTACAGCCAAAGGCACTCCCCGCTCATGAGAAATCTCCAGCAAGCCGCTG
Source organism: uncultured Clostridia bacterium (assembly GCA_944391285.1). Lineage (GTDB taxonomy): Bacteria > Bacillota > Peptococcia > Peptococcales > Peptococcaceae > QAKL01. The sequence goes on along the minus strand of CALXSY010000009.1, from coordinate 13,524 downwards.
ATGCTGCAGCGACCGCAGCGATGGCAGTTTTCTACATCGGTAGTGATTTTATAGGGACAATCGTTTTTTTGCAGACAATGAGGCACTAAAATCAGCACATCTTCCGGCTGATAATGTTCATTGGACTGACTGTTAAGCTGATTGACCAGCTTTATGTAGGAATCAGCAACCACTTCTTCGGAAATGCCCATCACCTTAGCCAAATGAAATACCGCCGGCGAAAAGAAATCTACTACTTTGCGCGACATACGGCTGATTTTGGGCGGTAAATCAAACCTCAAGAGAGTTAAAACCAAGAAAAACATTCCGCCTAAAACCAAGAGCATTAAAATAATAGCGGCGCTTAAAAGACCTATCATCAATATTTTATTTAAAGTTTGCGAGTTTAGACTGATAATATACCAAATGAGCAAAAAAACTAAAGCATAAATAAATCCAGCACCTAAAACCAAGCTCAAAAAAATTCTTTTTTTGCCGTTATTTTCCATTTTCTTCACCAAGAATTTCGCCCAGTGTTATCTTGCTGCCGTTGGAAAAATCCCAGGCAGAAAGCATTTTTTTGCCTGCCGGCTGTACTTTGGTTACCTTTAAACAGCCTTTGGCGCAGGATATGGTAATCCCGCTTTTATCTACTGCCACAACCTCACCGGCGCGAGAAGTTTTTTGCTCATCTATCCAACTGCAATCACCTATTTTTAAGCGTTCACCGCGATAATAAGTATATCCGCACGGAGCCGGCGCCAAGCCTCTCAGCTGACAGCAGATTTTTTCGGCATCGCCCTGCCAGTCGATGAGTTCCTCTTCTTTAGCAAGCATCGGAGCATAGGTTGCTTCAGCTTCGTTTTGCTCCTCCGGCACAATTTCGCCCCTTTGCCACAAAGGAAGGGTTTCGCATAAAAGCTTTGCTCCTGCCTCTGCCATTTTGGCAAATAACCTGCCGCTGTTATCTTCCTGCTCAATTATTACTTCTGCCTTGGTGAGCATTTTCCCTGTATCCATGCCCTCATCCATCAGCATAATTGTAATGCCGGTAATCTTTTCACCGTTCATGATTGCCCGCTGAATAGGAGCGGCACCGCGGTATTTAGGCAAAAGAGAACCATGAACATTGATACAGCCTAATGGCGGTAAAGCTATAATTTCTCGGGGCAGTATTTTACCATAGGCGGCTACAATGATGACCTCGGGATTTATTTCCCTTAATAAGCCGATAAACTCTTCATCCCGCACCTTTAAAGGCTGATAAACCTTTAAGCCCAATTCTTCCGCCCGCACTTTTACCGCCGGAGCTTCCATTTTTTTGCCTCTGCCTTTGGGCTTGTCGGGCTGAGTGACTACCGCCGCTATTTCGTGCCCGGCTTCGGCTAAACTATTTAATATTTCCACCGCAAAAGTCGGTGTACCCATAAAGACTATTTTCATATATTCTACCTTCTTTTGACTTTCAGCTTATGAACCTTATCGATGAACAAGATTCCGTCCAAATGGTCGCACTCATGCTGAAAAGCTCTTGCCAGATAATCTTCAGCCTCAATAATTACTTCCTTGCCTTCGGGAGTAATCCCTTTAATTTTAATATATTTCGCCCGTTCAACATCGCCCCACATATCCGGACAGCTTAAGCAGCCTTCCTCGCCGGTTTGACTGCCGCTTCTTTCCAATATTTCCGGATTGATTAAAGCAATCGGTCCTTCGCCGATATCCACCACGATAATCCGTTTTAAAACTCCTACCTGCGGTGCTGCCAGACCTACGCCGTTATACTCATACATCGTTTCCAGCATGTTGCGGATCAATTTTAAAACATTAGGGGTAATTTCCGGTACCGGTTTGCTTATTTTGCGCAAAAGCGGATCTTCTCTGTCAACAACCTTATAAGTAGCCATTTTTATTCCTCCTCAAATCTTCTATCCTATACTATAAGATATTTTGCGGTTCAATATCAATAATAATTCGCAAAGTGTTACTTTTTCTTGATGAAAAAAGCTCATTTTTCACCTTATCCAACGCTTCCAGCAATAAATTCAGCTCATGGTGCTTCAAAAGCAAATGATATCTCCATCTTTGGCGGATACGCTCAATAGGCGCCGAAGCCGCCATGGTAAGCTCTATCTCAGGATATTTCTCCCGCAAATATTCCTCTGCTTCTTCAGCCGCCTTTTGGGCAGACTCCTGTGCAAAATCACTGAAAAGCAGGCGAGCCAATTTACTGAAAGGCGGATATTCCAAAAGCCTGCGGCTTTGAATTTCCTTTTGGTAAAAATATTGGTAATCCTGTCTTGCCGCTGCTAAAATGCTGTAATGGGTGGGATTGTAAGTCTGAATGATGACCTTGCCCGCCTTATCGCCTCTGCCGGCACGACCACTTACCTGAGTTAACAAATCAAAGGTGCGCTCGGTGGCTTGATAATCAGGCAGATTGAGCGTCTGGTCAGCCGCCAGAACTCCGACCAAAGTAACATTGGCAAAATCTAAGCCCTTAGTCACCATCTGCGTGCCTACCAAAATCTGCGCTTCTCCCCGGGCAAAGCTTGCCAATATTTGATGATGGCTGTCTGCCTTTTGCGTGCTGTCCAAATCCAAGCGCAATACTTTGGCTTTGGGGAGTATTTTTTTTATCTCACTTTCGATTAATTCGGTGCCTGAGCCGAAATAACGGATAAATCCACTGCCGCATTCGGGGCAGCGTTTGGGTGCGGTCATGATTTGCTCACAGTAATGGCATTTCAAAACATTGCGGTCCTTATGATAAGTCATCGGCAGGCTGCATTTGGGGCAGGTGATGACATTGCCGCATTCCCGGCACAATACAAAGGAAGCATAGCCCCGGCGGTTGAGAAAGAGGATCATCTGCTCATTTTTAGCTATCGTCTCCTCCATCGCCTTTTTCAGCGGCTGGCTGAACATGCTGCGGTTGCCTCTGCGAAACTCCGCCGCCAAATCCACTATTTCCACCTTGGGCAAAGGCTGATTCTGCGCTCTGTGCTTTAATTCCAGCAATTGGTACTCGCCCTGCAAAGCTTTATAATAGCTTTCTACCGCCGGCGTAGCACTGCCTAAAATTACCGTTGCCTGATTAATCTGACTGCGATAAATCGCCACCTCCCGGGCATGATACCTCGGCGGCGGTTCGCTCTGCTTATAGGTATTTTCGTGCTCCTCATCTAAAATGATTAATCCTAAATTCTCTACCGGCGCAAAAACCGCACTGCGCACGCCTAATGCCACACGGCTCGTGCCGTTTTTCAATCTCAGCCACGCCTGATAACGCTCGCCGTCGGCTAAGGAGCTGTGCAAAACCTCGACAGGCTCCTTTAAAACGCTCTTCAGTCTTCCTATTAATTGGGGTGTCAGCGCAATCTCCGAAACCATCATGATTACTCCCCGTCCCTGTGCCAAGCATTGCTTGATTAAGCGTAAGTAAACTTCCGTTTTGCCGCTGGCCGTCACTCCGTGCAGGAGGAAAATTTCATGCTTCTTTTGCTTTAAGCTTTCGCCCATCAAAGCTACTGCCTGGGCTTGCTCGCTGTTTAAATTTATTTCTCGCTCGTCATTAAAAACGCTGTGGTCATAGTTAATCTCTATTTGGCTCATGGGAGTAATTGCAATCAAGTCTTTCTGCTCCAAATCCCGCGCCAATGTGCGGTAATTAGCCCAATAACCGCGCAAAGTTTTGCCTTTGCAGCTTCCTTCCAAGGTTAAATAGCGCAGAAGCTCCAGGCGCTTTGCCGATCTGCCCACCAGCTTTTTAATTTGCTCATCCTCCAGCTCTTCCCGGCTTATTTTGCTCTCATAGCTAAACTCCCGGCTTTTAGCTTGACCTTCCTCTTTAATAGTTAAACTGACTAACCCATCCTTTAATAGCTCTTGAACCATTTTGGGCGCAGCAGCGCCGAATTTTTGCTTAATGTGCGCCATGCTCTGGGCTTTAGGGCTGAGATATGCCGCCAATGCCCCGCTTTGTTCGTCCAAAAGCAGCCGTCTTTCTTCTCCTCCTATGTATAAATAGCCTTCATTGGCGCTGTCCCGTGCCATTTTAGGCAGCATGTATTCCAGCACCTGATAAAGAGAGCAAAGATAGCGGGCGGCAGTAAATTGGGCAGTTTTGAGCATTTCCTGTGAAAAATAACTGACAGCACTTAGTTCTTTAATCTCCTTTAAGTCGTCTCGGCTTTCTTCCTTTACAGCAATGATAAAGCCGGTAAGCTCCTTTCTGCCCAAGCTAACCAGCACCCGATGCCCGATCAATGCTTGATTATTTTCCGCTGAAGATATTTTATAGCTGAATATTCCGCCGCTTGCGCCAGCACGATTGACTGCTACTTCTGCCTGCATGCTATCCCTCCTTTGCTTTTTAATATGTAAAAAGCCGACAGCCTGCGCTATCGGCTCATTTTGCCAAAATTTATTTTACCGCCGCCAAAAGCTGCTCTACTCTGTCGGTTTTCTCCCAGGATAAATCCAAATCCTCTCTGCCGAAATGCCCGTAAGCGGCTGTTTGCTTATAAATAGGTCTTCTTAAATCCAAATCCCTGATAATGGCTGCCGGACGCAAGTCAAAAACCTGGCGGATAGCTTGGACAATTTTTTCCTCCGGTACTTTAGCCGTGCCAAAGGTTTCCACTCTGATAGACATCGGAGTGGCTACGCCGATAGCATAAGCCAGCTGAACCTCACATTTGTCTGCCAAGCCGGCTGCTACCACATTTTTGGCTACATAGCGGGCTGCATAAGCCGCCGAACGGTCAACCTTGGTGCAGTCCTTGCCGGAAAATGCTCCGCCGCCGTGACGAGCCATACCGCCGTAAGTATCAACGATGATTTTTCTGCCGGTCAATCCGGTATCGCCCATCGGTCCGCCGATGAAGAAACGACCGGTTGGATTGATATAATATTTAGTATTTTCATCAAGCATTTTAGCAGGCAGCACCGGTTTGATGATTTTTTCGATTACATCATGGCGTATTTCTTCCAAAGTAGCTGAAGCCATATGCTGAGTAGAAACAACTACCGCATCAATACGCACAGGATTGTCATCATCATCGTATTCCACCGTAACCTGAGCTTTGCCGTCGGGCAAAAGGTAAGGGATTTCTCCGCTTTTGCGCGCTTGTGCCAAGCGTCTGGTTAAAGAATGCGCTAAATCAATAGGAAGAGGCATATAATTTTTAGTTTCATTGGTTGCATAGCCGAACATCATGCCTTGGTCTCCGGCGCCGATAGCGGCAATTTCTTCTTCGCTCATTTCGCCTGATTTGGCTTCCAAGGCTTTGTCTACACCCATAGCAATATCGCTGGACTGCTCATCGATAGCAGTAAAGACAGCACAGGTTTTATAATCAAAACCATGCTCGCTGTTGGTATAGCCGATTTCCTTAATGGTTTCTCTAACGATTTTCGGCATATCAACATAACATTTAGTGCTGATTTCGCCGGCAATCATTGCCATACCGGTAGTTAAAAAGGTTTCACAAGCTACCCTTGCCTCCGGATCCTGCGCCATAATAGCATCTAAAATAGCATCGGAAATCTGGTCGGCCATTTTATCGGGATGTCCTTCAGTTACCGATTCAGAGGTAAAATATTTGCTCATATCCTCATCTCCTTGATGTTTTTATCTATTGATTTTAATGCTTAATTTAGTTTTTAAGCAATATTTTCACTTGATTTAAAATCTCATCTGCTACTGCTTCTTTGCTCAAAACCGGCAGTTCTTTTATCTGTCCGTTGCGGTTGTAAATAGTCACCTGATTGGTGTCCTTGCCAAAAACTCCTCCCTCTTGGCGCAGATTGTTGGCAATAATCAAGTCGGCATTTTTCTTTTGCAATTTTTTTTGGGCATTTTGAGCCACATTTTCAGTCTCAGCCGCAAAACCAACTAAGATTTGCCCATTTTTCTGCTCGCCTAAAGCTGCCAAAATATCCTTGGTGCGCTCTAACTCCAGCGCCCAGGCGCCGTCTTGTTTTTTTATTTTTTCCGGCGCACATTCTTTAGGGCGATAATCAGCCACCGCTGCCGCTTTGATCACCACATTTTGGGCGTCAAAATTTTCAGCTACTGCCTGATACATTTCTTCTGCCGAATCGATATACTGCACCTTGACTCCCCAGGGCACAGTTAGACCTTTAGCCCCGGAAATCAAAAGCACCTCTGCTCCCCGGGCTGCTGCGCGTTTGGCAATAGCATAGCCCATTTTCCCGCTGGAATGATTGGTTAAGTAGCGCACCGGGTCAACAGCCTCTCTGGTAGGACCGGCAGTTACCATAATCTTCAGCCCCGTCAAATCCGGCTCGCTAAGATTCAGCATATAATCCGCCAAGCTTTCTGCCTCCGGCATTCTGCCCTTGCCGCTGGTGCCGCAGGCTAAATGCCCATAATCTGCCTCCAGCACCCGATAGCCTAAATCGGCTAAAAGGGCTAAATTGCGCTGCAGTATAGGATTAGCATACATTTGGTCATTCATCGCCGGGGCAATAACCACCGTAGCTTTAGTTGCCATAATAAAGGTGGAAAGAAAATCGTCGGCGATTCCTGAGGCGATTTTGCCGATAATATTGGCAGTTGCCGGCGCAATAATAACGCTGTCTGCCCATTTTGCCCAGGAGATATGCTCTACCTCATGATGGCTTTTAGCGCTGAACATTTCCGTCACCACCGGATAACCGCTCAGAGTTTCCAGCGTTAATGGCGTGATAAACTGACAGGCATTTTCCGTCATGATAACTCTTACTTCACAGCCGGCTTTTTTCAAACGGCTGACCAGTTCGGCACTTTTATAAGCGGCTATGCCGCCGGTTATGGCTACTACAATATGCCGTGCCATAATTATTGCTCCTGCTTAGGCGCCGGCTGAGGAGCGCTTTCGTAAACGATTTTTTCCTCGCCTATTTCAAATAAAGCGATGCTCACCGGCTTATTGCTGTTAACCTTGGATAAAGGCTCCGCTCCGTCGGTCAATTCTCTGGCTCTTTTAGCCGCTGCTACTACCAATGAATATTTACTGTCCACTTTTTCCATCATTTTATCGATTGTTGGCTGTTCCATTATTAAAAACCCCTTTCATCTTCATCATGATATATTTTTGTCAAGTCGCCCAAACGGCTTACCCGACATTTTTCACTATGCCTGATGCGGCGCACTTCCTCTACCGCCTCATCTAAGCAATCGTTAATCACTGCATAATCATATTTGGCGATCTGGTCAATTTCGCCCAAAACCCAGCTCATGCGCATTTGAATCTGTTCTTCGCTTTCCGTTGCCCTTTCTTTGATTCGGCGGTGCAGCTCCTTTAAGGACGGCGGCAAAATAAAAATCAATACTGCTTCCGGCATGGCTTCCTTTACCTTGAGCGCTCCCTGCACATCTATTTCCAATATGCAGTCACAGCCGCTTTCTAAGGTTTCTTCCACAAAATCCCGGGGTGTGCCGTAATAGCGGTCATAAACTTGAGCCCATTCCAAAAAGCCATTGTTTTTTATTCTCTGCTCAAACTCTTCCTTAGTTAAAAAGAAATATTCCCTGCCGTTCTGCTCCTGTCCTCGGGGAGAGCGGGTAGTCGCTGAAATAGAATACTTCACTGAATCGTCCTGCAATAGCTTTTGGCACATACTGCCTTTGCCGGTGCCCGATGGTCCTGATATTACCAATAATAACCCTTTTTTCTGCTTCGTATTCATGGCATTCTCCTTTAAGCACTATTCGATATTTTGCACCTGTTCCCGCAATTTTTCCAACTCGCTTTTCATTTCTACCACCAAAGAGGTGATTGTCAAATCATTGGCTTTAGAGCCAATTGTATTGGTCTCCCGGTTCATCTCCTGAATCAAGAAATCCAGCTTGCGTCCGATACCGCCGGAAGCCTCGGCAATATTTCTAAACTGCTTGAAATGGCTTTGCAAGCGCACTAATTCCTCGTCAATGCAGCTTTTTTCTCCGAAATAAGCTACCTCCTGCGCCAAGCGCTCTTGGTCAACATTGTTTTCGCCCAATATTTCATTGATGCGGCTGTTTAGCTTAGCCCGAAAATTTTCTGTCACCAACGGGCTGCGCTCTGCCACCTTTTTAACCAACTCTTCCAAAGCGGCAAGCTTTAGATACATGTCCTTTTTAATCGCTTCGCCTTCGCTCACGCGCATTTGCTGATGCTGTGCCATCGCCTCGCTCAAAGCTTGCTCAAGCATCTCCCAAGTTTTATCCAAATCTTCCTCTTTGTCCTCACGGCTGATAACCTCCGGCAAGCTAAGCAGACGATAAACATCCGGATTATACTCCGTTTGCAATTTTTCAGCCAGCTCTCTCAATGCCGCATCATAAGCCAAAGCCTGCTGATGGTTAATTTTAATCTCGCTGTTTTCGCTGCTGAGCTCCTTTGTATTGATAAAAACCTCTACTCTTCCGCGTTCGATATTGCTGATGATATATTTCTTTATTTTATCTTCCAATGCCATATATTGCCGAGGCTGTTTAATGATAACTTCGCAATAGCGGTTGTTTACTGCTTTAATCTCTACGGTCATTTTAATTATCCCGTTATCAAACTCGCCTCTGCCATAGCCGGTCATGCTTTTCATAGGCTATCCTCCAAACCGATTATTTGCGTAATGTCTATAATTAATTTATTATAATATATTTGCCTGAAAAATTCAAGGGCAGACGCCTTATTTTTGCTAAATTATATAATGCTCTATCCCATTTCTTTTTGTTATAACAGAAGAAAAAACAGATGTATTAGCTAACACATCTGTTTTCCTTTACTCTTCATCTAAAACAATTTCAATGGGAGTAACCTCTTTAGCGGTCAGATTATTTTTCGGTTTGACCACAATCCTATTTTTTCTTACCAAGATGCTGCCTGTCTGGTTAACGGCATCTTCATAACTTTTGCATTGGGCGATTTCTCGTTTTTCTACAACCCGCCCCTGCTTATCCCGGATTGTCAAAATAACCCGGCTTTTGCCGTCGCTCAATAAATTTAAGCCGGCAGTTACATCAAAATTTTTGTCGTTTTTCTGCAAGTAGGGAATCTCTAATTTTTCGCCGTACATCACGATTTCTCTGGCTGCTTCATGAATCTGCTTCTGCTCAGCGGCATTTTCTGCAAAGCATTCCTTTAATACTTTTTCCGTCAAGGAGACTAAAAGCATTTGCTTTTCTTCTAAAGGTATTTCCTGCACTTTCTTGGGATCTAAACCGCAGTTGACAAAGCACTGCCATCTTTGCAGGCGGCGTTCGGATACCTCAAAAAATTCATCTGCCAAAGCAGGCGTAAAGTTGATTTGCACCTGCTCGCAATCATTGATGCCAAAGCCGGCGGCATGCAAAAGCAAAGCAAATTTATGCCCGATTACCGCGCTGTGAGCAGAAAAATTATAAATCTCACCTAAGTCTTCCGGTATTTTGCTTCCTACTTCAATAGGAACTAAGCTTTCAAAATAAGCTATATCTTTCAGTTGTTTCTTCACTTTGACCCATCCTTTGTTAAAATAACCCTGTGTAATAGTATAATTGCTAATTCTAAAATTCACAAGGAATTTTTTTCGGATAATAGTCAAAAATCAAAAGAACATTTTTATATAACTTATGCCTATTTAACTTATTTATAAAACTTCGCTATCCAGCTCAAAATCTATTTGCCGCATCTCCAAATCTACTCTTACCAGCTTCACCCGCACCTTCTCACCGAGCCTGAAACTTCTTCTGCTGTTTTCTCCCCAAAGCGTGTAGGTTTCCTGCATGAAGTGATAAAAATCATCGGTCAAGGTGGAAATATGCACCAAGCCTTCAACCGAATTTTCTAATTCCACAAAAAAGCCGAAACCGGTTACTCCGCTGATTATCCCTTCAAATACCTCACCTACAAAAGGCTTCATATATTCTACCTTTTTCATCTCCACACTGTCCCGTTCGGCTTCCTCTGCTACCTTTTCGCGGATTGAGGAGCTCAGGGCATAAGCTTCCATGCGTTTTTCCAAATCACCCCGCCTTTTTTCGGACAGCTGTCCTTCCTTTTGCAATAATTCCTTAATCATCCGGTGAATAGCCAAGTCCGGATAACGGCGAATCGGCGAAGTAAAATGAGTGTAATATTCGCTGGCTAAGCCGAAATGTTCTTCACAAACAGCTTGATAGCGGGCATGATTCATGGAGCGCAGCATTACTGAGCTGACAGCTCTCTCCTCCGGCAGACCGTGAATTTTATTTAAGATCTTTTGATAATCCTTAGCCCGTACTTTGCCGCCGGCGGCTTTAAGCTTATGCCCGAAAATCTGCAAAAACTGCTTAACCTCGATGATATTTTCTCCCTTGGGCGCTTCATGGGTGCGGTATAAAAAAGGCACCTCCAGCCAATAATAGCGCTCGGCAATAGCCTCATTGGCGCAAATCATAAATTCCTCGATAATGCGCTCTGCCTGCCCGCGGCTGACGCTGATGATATCTATCGGTCGTCCCTGTTCGTCCAGCTTTACCTTGCTCTCCGGAAAATCAAAATTAAGCGCTCCCCGGTCAATGCGTTTTTGCAGCAACACTTGCTGCAAAGCCGCCATTTGCTCCAGCATCGGCAAAAGATCGCTGTATTTAGCCTTGGTTTCTTCATCGCCTGCAAGCATTTGGTTTACTTCGTCGTAGGTTAAGCGATACTTAGTCTTAATAACCGACTCGCAGACCTCACTGCTTTGCACTGTGCCGTTTTGGTCAATATCCATAATACAGCTTAGTGTTAAGCGCTCTTTTTGCGGGTTTAAACTGCACAAATCATTTGACAAAATCTGCGGCAGCATGGGAATAACCCGATCGACCAAATAAACGCTGGTTCCTCTTTGGCGAGCCTCCAAATCCAAAAAGCTGTCTTCCTTGACATAATGAGTCACGTCAGCAATATGCACCCCTAACCGCCACCAGCCGTTAGGCAATAATTCTACTGCCACTGCATCGTCCAAATCCTTAGCGTCCGCTCCGTCCATGGTGACAATCAGCTCCCGGCGCAAATCCTTGCGCTTCTTATAATCAATAGGCTCTCTGTTTTCGCCGATTTTTTCCGCTTCTTCCAATACTGCCGGCGGAAATTCCCGGGGAAAGTCATATTTATACATTATCGAGAGGACATCCATGCCGCTATCCTGCTCAGAGCCTAAGATTTCCACTATTTTTCCTTCGGCGTTGCGTTTTTGTTCCGGCCAGCGGGTTATTTCCACCAAAACCTTCATGCCGTTTTTCGCCTTGTTTAAATCCTGCTGGGCGATAAAAATATCGCTGCCGAAAAGTTTATCATCAGCTAAAACATAGCCGTAATTTTTATGCCGCTCCAAAGTCCCGACGATTTTTTGCCGGCTGCGCTCCAAAACCCGCACTACTTCGCCTTCAGCCCGATAATGCTTGCCGGTATGCACATCATCCATTGCCATTTTGCGCAGTCTCACCAAGGCTCTGTCGCCGTTCATTGCTCCGTTTAAATCAGAAGCGCCGATAAATATATCCTCCGCTTCTTTATCGTCCTGTCTTAAGAAGCCAAAACCTTTGATATGGCGGCTGATACGCCCCACATACAAGCCCATTTGGCTGGGCAAGCCCAGCTTGCCTTTGCGGGTTAAAACTATATCGCCGTTTTTCTCCATCTGCAAAATCAGCTTTTTCATTTCCACCAATTCTTCGACCTGCTCTAAATGCAGCAAATCAGCAATTTCTTCCTCCGCCAACGGACGAACCGCTTCATTTATTTTTTCCAGGATTTCTTCTCTAGTCATTTTTTCCTCCTTAGGGCAAATAAAAAATAAGGGCAGATCACTCTGCCCTTATTATAAACGATTTAGCCCAAATTTAAAAGTACAATTTGGTAATATCTATGTGCACCGTCTCAATAATCTCTAATCAACGAAATATTAATATTTCTTTTTCATCGACAATCTGATTTTATCGGCGACCATCGCGATAAATTCGCTATTGGTAGGCTTTCCTTTTTCGGTGTTGATGGTGTAGCCGAAATATTGAATCATCATATCCACATTGCCCCGGCTCCACGCCAGCTCAATAGCATGACGAATAGCTCTTTCCACCCGGCTGGCGGAAGTATTGTATTTTTCTGCTACCAAGGGATAAAGCTCCTTCGTTACTGCTCCTAAAAGATTGATATCGTCCATAATATAGAGGATAGCGTCTCTTAAATATTGATAACCTTTTACATGAGCCGGAATTCCCATCTGATGCAAAACCTCCGTAACCTCCAGCTCATAATCTCTTTCCTGCGGTGCTTGCGTTATAAGCTGACCGGCAGCCGCAGTAATTTCGCTGGGCAGCTCATGCTCTGATGCCGAACGGATTCGCCCGACTAAAGCCTGCACATCAAAAGGTTTAAGCAAAACATCGGTAGCTTGGTTATCAAAGGCGCGCTGAACATAATATGCACTGCGAATGCTGGTCAGCATGATAACCTTTGGCTTTTTCTCCATGCGATTGATTCGCTCCAAAACTCCCAAACCATCCAATCTCGGCATGATTGACCCTAAAACAACCACGTCCGGTTTTTGTTTTTCAACTAAATTTAAGGCTTCTTTGCCGTCATCTGTCATGCCCACAATAGACATATCGCTCTCTTTGCGCAAATATCCGCTTAAAATCTCATTAAACTCTTTTTCTTCATCAGCCAACAACACTTTAATCATATTTTTTTCCCCCAAACGAAAATTTCTACGGTTGTTTACCATATTTTACTATTTCGTCAGTTTTTTGGTAATTCCTGCCTTAAAATGAAAATAATTGTAAATTTTTTATAATTTTTCTTCACAAAAAAACAGGCATCTCTGCCTGCGGGTATTTACTCAAATTTTAAAGAAAAATCCTGACCATCATAAGTAATGATCTCGATATTTTCATGCCCGATTTTGATGTTTTCTAAAAGTTTATCATAAGCAAATATATACAACAGCGTTTTCATAATACACGCATGGGTAACAACAGCAATCCGTCCTCCGCCGGATTGCAGCTGCTCATCGCCTATTGTGTGCAAAAAATCCTGCAATCTTCGGCAGATATCCTCAAAACTTTCCGCAAAACCGGTAGTATCCAACCGCTGTACCAGATTAGCTACCTCATCAAGCCGGCTGTCAATATTTTTTAATGGCTGCAAAACAGGAGAATTGTCCCTAAGACTTTGAATAAATGTTTTATTGTTTTCCGCCTCAAAAATTCCCAAACACCACTCTCTCAGGCGGCTGTCCGGAAATATCGGCAGCCTATCAGCGGCAAATATCTCCGCGGTTTTCCGAGCTCTAGGCAAATCGCTGCAATATACAGCAGAAAAATTAAGAGGCAAAAGATTTTTGCTTAAAATTCTAGCAGTTGACACCCCATTGATAGTCAGCGGACTGTCTACCCAACCCTGGGCTTTACCCAGTTTATTTAGCATAGTTTCTCCATGCCTGATTATGTAAAATTCAACTGTATCCACACTTTTGCTCCTTGTATAATGTATTTAGGTTGTTCAAGGGATACCTATAAACCCTTAGACCTACTTCTTGACATCTCCAGTC
>CALXSY010000008.1 GCA_944391285.1 uncultured Clostridia bacterium | reverse complement strand
CCATTAAGTTGTTCCTCCTCGTTTCTTGTCATTATACCATGCCGAACAAGGTGTTACAACTTTACTTTACCACAACAATATAGCATAATTTTTTTTTAGTAGACAAGAACATTTTAGATTCTTTCATATTTTTGCAAACATCATAATTTCTAGCATTTGAAATAGATTTAGAACAAGCTTTATAAAAATTAATAAACCAATCAATGTCATTTGTATGATTTGATAAGCATTGATTTAATATTTCACGGTTTCTTATTGTAAAAAGATTAAAGAAAAAATCATTGGAGAATTTTTGTATAGGTAAACTTTCTATAAAATAATATGCTCTTGATTCATGGTTGTAATTATATAACCATTTTTTTGTTCCATGAAACAGAATGTCAAAATCGGGTTGAGAATTAAAAACGGGTTTAAAATACATTTCTCCGACCAAGGCTGATTTTGCACTAGCGTACTCATTTTCTGGCGTCGGAAGATATTCGTTATTTTCAAATGCTTGAATTATTTTATCATATATGGGTTTGTAAAAAGGGGAGATATAATCATTATGATTGGGTAGTGTAGATAAAAAACTTTCATTAAGCATTTTATTTCGTTTAACATATTCTATTGTTTCTACTACAAGGTTGGCTACTTTGTTGAGTAATTCTCTATTTTGTGGACGGTCTAAAACACTTTCACGAGCAACAGTAGAAGCAAAAGGAGCGTTTATATAAAAGCGTAAACCGGAGCGTTCTTTTTCCGCAGGAAAATATATGAAAACTTTACCACCATCGTTAATTGGTTCAATAGAAAGCAGTTTTTCTTTTTTATATTTTGCCTTATACGCAACAAAAATAGGCAGATTTTTAATTGCGCCGCTTTCTTCTTTAATGGTTGTATTTTTATTAAAACGTAAAAAATTAAGACTATCTTTTCTTTTAGGGTTTTTAATTTCAATTAATACATGATTAGGATTCTCTTTATTTTTTGTTAATTTTACATATCCAATCTCTGAATTTGGCAGAATATACTCTATGGTAGTAATATTTTTCAAAAATAAAATACTTGTTTCATCTAATTGTTCCAAACCGGATAAGATTTCAGAATACGCACGTTCAATAGGTTTCTTAGGATTATTAAATGGAAATTCAAATTTAGTCCATGATGTTTTGGTTTTTGGATCAAAAGTTTCTACATATTCAACATTATCGTCCGGAACAAAATAATCGGTTATTTTGAAATGAAATTTACCGGAATGAATTATAGGAGTAGAGGTATATGCGTAGACAGATTTAAAACCAACTCCAAACTTTCCGATGCTTGTTTCGTCGTTTCTCTTAGGGGTATTATTACTTATGCCGGTAATAGCTTCAACATCTTGCAGAATAAAATCTCTTTTTGTGCCATTGTGTTCAAAATAAAGACAGGTTGGGTTTAAAGTAAATCTAACTATTGTTGCATTCATATCTTCGGCATTTTGTAATAATTCATAAATAAAATGTGCTGTGTCGGGATAAAGGTCAGATAATAACTTTTTAATTCCGTCGGAAAAATCGTTTTGAGTAGCGGCTATTAAAAATTGTTTTCTTCTTATTTTAAGCTCTTCAAAAGAAGAAATTTTATTATTGTTAAATTCATTATGTGAGATTCCCATACTATCAACCCTCTTTAATTATTTACAATTATTATACTTTAAAAGACAAATTATGACAAGAGGTGTTAATGTATTTTGACATAATCTTTTTTCAAATAACTGTTGAGAACATAAAAAAAACACACCATGCGAATGCATAGTGTGCATAAAATAATGCATAAAAATAATAGTGTCAGTCTCCGTTTATTTGTGTATTTTTTTCGTTTTTTTCAAGCAAAAATAATAAGCTAAAGATGAGACTCGAACTCACGACCTGCTGATTACGAATCAGCTGCTCTACCGACTGAGCTACTTTAGCAATCTATAATTAACGCTTAATAGTATAGCGTGATTTACCATTTTTGTCAAGAGGGTATTTTACTGCGCCGGCTGGTGAACGAAAATTTCCTTGACAAGAAAAAGAAGAGGGACTAAAATATTTATAATAATGCTAAAGATCAATAAAGTATTAGCTCATGAAAGGAAAATGAAAAATGCATATACTAGTGCTGAACGGACCAAACTTAAATATGCTGGGTGTGCGCAACCCGGAAATTTACGGCAAGCAAACCTTAGGAGATATCGAAGCCATGCTGAGAAAACGCTTGGCAGGCACAGATATTAAAATGGATTTTGCTCAGAACAATCTGGAAGGTCATCTGGTGGAATTAATCCAAAAAGCGCGGGGAAAATATGATTATATTCTCCTCAATGCTGCCGCTTATACTCATACTTCGATAGCTATTCGCGACGCTATCGAAGCCGCCGAAGTGCCAACGGTAGAAATTCATTTGAGCAATGTAGCTCAAAGAGAAGAGTTTAGGCATTTTTCTTATATCGCGCCGGTGTGCGTAGGGACTGTTACAGGATTTGGTGTTTACAGCTACCTTATGGCGTTAGAGTATGTATTGGCAAAAGATGCAGAAAAGGTGAATAAAGATGAATGAGAGATTACAAGCTTTGCAAAACCGCTTAATAAAAGAAAATATTGATACACTCTTGATTGCTTCAGCAGAAAATCGCCGCTATCTGACAAATTTTAGCGGAACATTTGGCTATGTTTTATTGGGACAGAAGAATGGCTGGTTTCTGACCGACAGCCGCTATGTTTTGCAGGCTAAGGAACAGGTCAAGGATTTAACGATCGTGCCGCTGGAGCATTTTGATGTTGCCTTAACGGTAAAAAATCTAATGGACGAAGGAGAGCTGGATACTATTGCTGTAGAGGCTAATAGGATTACTCTGGACTTTTACCATAGCTTGTGCAACCAATTTGGACGCAAAGCTATTGTGCCTATTAACGGCTGGGTGGAAAAATTGCGCATGATCAAATCCGAGGAAGAAATTGCTTTGATAGCTCAGGCAGAAAAAATCGGCGATCTGGCATTTACGCATATTTTGGATTATATCAAACCCGGTGTCAGCGAGATGGATATTGCTTTAGAGCTGGAATATTATATGAAAAAGCAAGGAGCATCGGCAGTAAGTTTTGATACGATTGTGGCGTCCGGACACCGCTCGCAAATGCCTCACGGCGTAGCCAGCCCCAAAAAGCTGGAAATGGGCGATTTGATAACTATGGATTACGGCTGCATTTATCAGGGGTATTGCTCCGATATGACCAGAACTGTGGCTTTGGGAAGCATTTCTAAAGCGCAGAAGCAAACTTATGAATTGGTTTTAGAAGCGCAAAAAACTGCTATCGCAGGCATAAAAGCAGGGGTTAAGGGCAAAGATATTGATGAACTGGCAAGAAAGGTTTTCAGAGGCAACTTTGTATCCAAATATTTCGGACATGGCTTAGGGCATAGCTTGGGCTTAGAGATTCATGAAGAACCGCGCTTTTCCTTGAAAGATGAAAATATCATGCAGGAAAATATGGTGATGACTGTCGAGCCCGGATTATACATGAATGGCTACGGCGTCCGAATAGAGGATGTAGTGGTCGTGAAAAATGATGGGTGTATTAATTTAACTAATTCATCAAAAGAATTAATTATTATTTAAAAGTTGAATATTAGACTTTTCAAATGGAAAAGTTTATGCTATAATAATAAAGCTAATTATGTGCATAATAGGAGAGGATAAGAAAATGGCTGAAATGATTTCATCTAACGATTTTAAAACCGGTGTTACTATCGAATTAAACGGCGATCCATGCATGGTTAAAGAATTCCAGCATGTTAAACCCGGTAAAGGTGCAGCTTTTGTCAGAACCAAAGTACAAAACTTAAGAACCGGCTCTACTACTGAGTTGACTTTCCGCGGCGGTGAGAAAATTCCTAAAGCTACCATGGAAAGAAAACAAATGCAGTTTTTATATGCTGAGGGCAGCGATTATGTATTTATGGACAATGAAACTTTCGATCAGATGAGCTTGCCGGTAGAACAATTATTGGGCAAAGAAAAATTCTTGATCGAAAATATGGATTGCCAAATCAATTCTTACAAAGGTGAGATTATCGGTATTGAGCTGCCGATGACCGTGGTTATGGAAGTAATCGAGACCGAGCCCGGCATTAAAGGTGATACTGCTTCCGGCGGAAGCAAACCGGCTACATTGCAAACCGGCGTAGTTGTTAACGTACCTTTCTTTGTAAATATCGGAGACAATATACGCATTAACACCGAAACCGGTGAATATATTGAACGTGCATAAGCATTGTTCAGATTAAGCCAAGGTGTTTGGCAGATGAAAGGAGTTTTTTCCATGGAAGAAATCAAAGAACAAGTCGCCTATTTAAAAGGTTTAGCAGAAGGCTTAAACGTAGGCGAGGGTGCTGAAGGCAAATTGATTGTAAAAATGCTGGACGTTTTGGACAATATTGCCGATGCGCTGGAAGATCTTGACGATGAGATTGAAGATTTAGAGGAGTATGTCGAGGCTATTGACGAAGATTTAAGCGATTTGGAAGAACTTCTTGATGAGGATGAGTGTGATTGCGGCTGTGACTGCGAAGACGAACCCGAATATTTTGAAGTAGAGTGTCCTTCCTGCGGTGAAACCGTAAGCTTTACTTCCGATATGTTTGACTGCGATGATGATGTCGAAATCCTTTGCCCTAACTGCGACGCTGTTGTTTATGCAGTAGAGCATGTTGATGAGGAAGAGGAAGAAGACGAGGACGAGGAATAATCCTTGCGGAAAAATGAGCCGGTTGCTGAGCAATCGGCTTTTCTGATTAGTTAGGCAGGTGGAAAATATGGCGATAGAAAAAGTAAGAGAATATTTAAAACAATTCGGCGCAGAAAATAAAATTATCGAATTTACTACTTCCAGTGCTACTGTAGATTTAGCTGCCGCGGCTTTAGGCTGTGAGCCTTGCCGTATCGCAAAATCGTTAGCTTTTAAAGTCGGCGAAAAGGTAGTATTAATCGTTGCTGCCGGTGATGCCAAGGTGGATAATGCTAAGTTTAAGGCGTTTTTTCAGGTTAAGGCAAAAATGCTCTCTTTAGATGAGGCCGAAGAGTTAATTGGTCATGCGGTAGGCGGAGTTTGTCCTTTTGCCCTTAATGAGGGCGTAGAGGTTTATTTGGACCAATCGCTGAAACGTTTCCAAACGGTTTATCCAGCTTGCGGCAGCTCCAACAGCGCTATTGAATTAACTATTGCTCAATTAGAGCAATATAGCCAGAATGTTATAGCCTGGGTTGATGTAACCAAAGGCTGGCAGGAAATATAAAAGCTCTGCATTTAGCAGAGCTTTTTTAGTGAGTTTTATTTTTTGATGAAACGGCTTAAATGGCGATACAAAAATGCCGCTACCAAGGTGCCGATGACAGCCTGCATAATATTGCCCGGCAGATTTAAAGCAGGGGAAAGGATATTGCCCAATAAGATAGCGTCATAAATATAGTAGCCAACCAGCATGATAAGCTCGCACATTAAACCGATAACGCATAAATGAATAAAGCTTAAGGATTCATAGCGGCTGATTAATTTGGCAGCAAAGAAAGCTACCGCGAATTTAATAATAAAGGTTGCCGGAGCATAGATAGGATAACCGATCAAGTCCGCCAAGGCAGTACCTAAGCCGGCGGCCAAAGCACCGTATATGGGACCTAAAATCCAGCCGGCTAAAAGCACTATAGCGTCACCTAAGTTGGCATAGCCGCTGGTTGGCAGAGGAATACGGATAAGCATCGTGGATACTGTACAGAGTGCTATAAATAAAGCGATTAACGCTAAGTCTTGTGTTCTAATTTTCATTGTAATCATTCCTTTCAAACTACTTTTTATACAAAAGAGGCAAAGCTTGCTCTAAAGCTACGCCTTCCCGAAACGGACGGTTTTGCTTTAAGCTGAGATTAATTGCCTCATAAACAAAATCAGCCGCTTTTTTGACGCTGGGGACGACAGCTAAATCATTAAGCAAGCCTCCTACCAAAACAGCGCAAAAGATATCTCCGCTGCCGGGATAATGAGCAGGCAGCAGCTGAGTTGAAATAAAGCTGTATTCCTTTGTATAGCTGTCGTAAATGGCAGTGAGGGTTGTTTTTTTATCCTCAGCAGGAATACTGGTAACAACTACGACTTTGGGACCTAAGGCACTTAAAGCGAGCATTTCCTCTTTCAGCCAAGCAATATCCGGCGAGGAATTGTACTGCCGGCTACTTAACAAACACATTTCCGTATAGTTAGGAGTTATAACATGAGCTTGAGTGATAAGAGAGCGCATGGCTTGAACCATTTTTTCATTCATGGTGTCATAAAGCTTGCCGTTATCACCTAAAACCGGATCGACAATTATTAAAGTGTCTTTGCGGGCAAAATCAGCAATGAATTGCCTAATCATTTCAATTTGACCCACTGACCCTAAAAAACCGCTGTAAATGCAGGCAAAGGGCGGAGCTTCTTTTTGCCAATGAGCCATATACTTAGCCCACAGCGGGCTCATATCTAAAAAAGCATAGTCATGATAACCGTCTGTTTGGCTGGAAAGCACCGCAGTAGGCAAGGGACAGGCTTGGATGCCCATTACAGAAAGAATAGGGATAATAGCGCATAAAGATGATTGCCCCAAACCGGATAAATCGTTGATGGTGGCGGTAATTTTGGCCATTTATGCCACCTCCTTTTAAATGTTAGGTGCTATTATAGCACAAGATAAAAGTCATAGCAAATAAAATATTTTGATAAAAATACTTCTAACGCATAAACCGTTTCAGTATTTTCATAGTACGGTTGGTATACGGTGGATAAATGACCGCAATTTCTCGTTTGCCTTTGCGCCGCAGGATGCTTTTATAGTGAGTAAAGGTATCAAAGCCGGCTTTGCCGTGATAAGAACCCATGCCGCTTAAACCAACTCCGCCGAAAGGCAGATTGGAGTTAACCAAATGCATAATAGTTTCGTTGATGCAGCCGCCGCCGAAGGAAAGTTTGGAAATAATATTTTCAGCGGCGCTTTTGTTTTGGGTGAAAATATAGGCGGCTAATGATTTAGGCTGACTTTGCAAATATTTTAAGGTTTTCTGCCAGTCATCATAGCTGATGAGGGGCAAAATGCCGCCGAAAATCTCTTCCTGCATAAGCGGTGAATCAAAGGACACTTCATCAACGATAGTTGGTTCTAAAAAACGGCTGGAGAGATCATAGCTGCCGCCAAAAACAATTTTTTCGTTAGCTAATAGCCCAACTAAGCGTTTTAGATGATTTTCGCTGATAATGCAGGCTAATTTGTCATAGTTAGGATAGAATTTGCTTAGTGCGGCTTTTAATTCTTCCAGCAGCGGCTCTTTTAAATGCTTTGGCACAAGCACGTAATCAGGAGCAACACAGGTCTGACCGTTATTTAAAAATTTGCCGAAGATTATCTTCTTAGCGCTTAATTCTAAGTCTGCATCAGGCAGAATAATGCACGGGCTTTTGCCGCCTAATTCTAATGTGACGGGGGTCAGATTCTGCGCTGCCATAGTCATGACAGTTTTGCCAAAGGAAGTGCTGCCGGTGTAGAAAATATAATCAAATTTTTCCTTTAATAGTTGAATAGTAAGCTCGTTTTCGCCGTTAAAAGCACAGACATGACGATTATCAAAGGTTTCTGTTAATATTTCAGCGATAATTTGCGCGCTGGCTTGAGCCAAAGGTGAGGGCTTGACTACAGCGCAGTTTCCTGCCGCTACGGCTGCTATTAACGGAGCAATGCTTAGTTGGAAAGGATAATTCCACGGGGAAATAATCAGCACCAGACCGTAGCTTTCAGCATAAATGCGGCTTTGCGCTCCAAACAAACTGATGGGAGTTTTAACCCGGCGCGGTTTGCTCCAGGAGGAAAGATGTTTTAAGGTATGTGTTATTTCTTGCAAGACAAAACCAATTTCTGTGGCATAGCTTTCCACTGAGCTTTTGTGAAGATCCTGCCATAAAGCTTGGGCAATATCATCTTGCCGTTTTTGGATGACAGAGTAGAGTTTTCGCAGTGCTTCTTGGCGATAAGCCAAATCCAAGGGATTTTCTTCAAGCCAAAAGCTGCGCATAGTATTTAAATGATTTAAATCAGACATAAAATCACCGCACCTTTGTTAATGAGATATTTTAATTATAACACGCCACAGGAAATAAATCCAACAAATCGGCAAAAAATCTTGATAAGAAAAAACTCCTATCCAAAAGGAGAGGAGTCTAAATATTTAAGCACAGCTCCACCGGGCAATGATCGCTGCCGAAAACCTCTGTATAAATATTGGCGCTGATTAGATTATCTTTCAACTTTTGGCTTAAAAGAAAATAGTCGATGCGCCAACCGGCATTTTTTTCCCGTGCTTTAAAACGGTAGGACCACCAGGAATAAATTCCGGTGACGTCAGGATTTAAATAACGATAGGTGTCAATAAAGCCGGAGTTTAAAAGCTCGGTAAATTTATTTCTTTCTTCGTCGGTAAAGCCGGCATTTTGGCGATTGGTTTTGGGATTTTTTAAATCAATTTCTGTGTGAGCGACATTTAAATCGCCGCAGAGGATAACCGGTTTCTGCTCGTCTAATTTAACAATATATTGGCGAAAAGCATCATCCCACTGCATTCGATAATCTAAACGAGCCAGCTCAGCTTGAGAATTGGGGGTATAAACAGTTACTAAAAAGAAATCATCCATTTCTAAGGTTATAACTCGTCCTTCACGGTCATATTCACCAATGCCCAGACCATAGCTTACACTGATAGGCTGGTGTTTGCTGAAAATAGCTGTGCCGGAATAACCTTTCTTTTCGGCGCTGTTCCAATATAAGAAGTAGCCGGGAATTTCTAATGATATTTGTTCCGGCTGCAGTTTTGTTTCCTGCAGGCAAAAGAAGTCCGCATCAACAGAATGGAAAAAATCTAAAAAACCTTTATCTAAACATGCACGTAAACCATTAACATTCCAAGAAATAAAACGCATATCTATCTCCTCCTTTGTATAAGCTAATAAATACCCAAAATGTTGCAAATTAAACACAAATAGAATAAAAATTAATTATATGTCAACGAACAAAAAATGAAAAAATAAAGATAAGAAAACATTTAAAACATTTTGCACAAATTTTCACTAAAGATATCTTTACAAATAGTTTATATTGTGTTACAATTTGTAGTAATGATTAGCTTTAAAAAGCAAAATAGAAGAAAGGGTGTTTAGAAATGCAAAAATTAGATTCTAACATGTTTGAAGAAATTATTTATGATAACGAAGAGGCTTGCTTGGTTATTTTCAGCAGAAAAACTTGCCATGTATGCCAAGCCGTTAAACCAATTTTGGAAGAAATTGCAGCTGACCCTCAATATGCAGGTAAATTTGGTTTTTATACTGTAGACGTTGAAGAGCAACCGGCATTGTTCCAAAGATTTTCTTTAAAAGGTGTTCCTCAAGTATTATTCTTCAGCGAAGGCGAATACAAAGGTAAAATGGCCGGCGAGAAAGAAGAAGAAGAGTATCGCGCTAAAATCGAAGAGATTATTGGCTAATTATTTTTGAAAATGAAGGCATACAAGCAAGTATGTCTTTATTTTTTAAACATATTAAATATAAAATGTATATATTTTTTTTATTCGATAAAAAAAACTCTAAGTTTTAGTAAATAATTACAAAGTATTAATCTGCAAAAAATAGTGATTCTTTTATTAAATTGTGCTATAATAAAAGCGATGTGAAATTTATATAATTTACCTGGAGGTATGTACAATGTCTGAAATTTATGATTTAGTGATTGTAGGCGGCGGTCCTGCCGGATTAGCAGCTGGTATTTACGGCGGTCGTGCAAAATTAAATGTATTAATTATTGAGAAAGGCAGTATTGGCGGTCGTGCATTTACCACCCGTGAAATTGTTAACTATCCCGGATTCAACAATTCTACCGGTCCTATCTTAACCGGCACTATGAAAGAGCATGCTGAAGCTTTTGGCGTTAAATTTACCCACGAAGAGGTTAAATCTGTTGATTTTACCGGCGATATCAAAATTTTAAAAACTAAAAAGAATGAGTACCAAGCTAAAGCTGTTATCTTAGCTACCGGTACTGACTCTCGTAAATTGGGAATCCCCGGCGAAAAAGAATTAACCGGTCAAGGTGTTGCTTACTGTGCTACTTGCGATGCTGAGTTCTTCCAAGATCAAGAAGTTGTCGTAGTAGGTAGCGGTGACCAAGCTATTGAAGAAGGTATGTACATTGCTAAATTTGCTTCTAAAATCACCGTTATCGTTTTGCATGACGAAGGTATCTTAGACTGCAACAAACAAGCTGCTGAAAAAGCATTTGCTCATCCTAAGATGAACTTTATTTGGAACTCTGTTGTTAATGAGATTAAAGGTGAAGATGAAGTTACCGGCGTTGTATTGAAAAATATGAAAACCGGTGAATTAACTGACTTCCCCTGCCAAGGTATTTTCTTCTTCGTTGGCATGGTTCCCGGCACCAAATTCCTGGGTGATGCTATCGAATTAGACAAACGCGGTTATGTTCATACCACTGATACTATGGAAACTTCTGTTCCCGGTGTTTATGCTGTCGGCGATATGCGTGACAAATTCTTAAGACAAGTAGCTACTGCTGTTAGTGACGGCGCTACTGCTGCAACTGCTGCTGAACGCTATATTGAAGAGCAAGAAGACTTCCGCAAAAATGTTGTAGAGTCCGAGAAACCTGTATTGATGGGCTTCTGGAGCCAAGATTACAATGGTAGCTTGGATAAAATGGGCGCTATTGACGAGGCTAACAAAAATGCCGGCGATAAATATAAATTTATCGAGGTTGACTACAACCGTAAGAAAAATATGGCTAAAAAATACGGCATTGTTATTGACAGCGAGAAAAATGCTGCTGTTGTTGAATTAGTTCGCGGCGAAATGGTTCGTGAATTAGACTTAAATGCTGATTTAGCTGCACAAATGTAATTTTTGATTTGTGAATGCCGGTTCACTTTTTGAATAAAGTGGGTCGGCATTTTTTTGAAAAAATTTTTAAAATAAATGAATGGATTTGTCCTCTTGGGTCGTATTATAAGTGAAAGAAGCTTAAAAACAATTTAGGAGGTAATCTTTATGAAAAAGGTTGGAGTGATTGTAGTAGCGTTAGTGTTGTTGCTTTGTATCGGCACAGTGGGAGCATTTGCTGCCCGAGGAAACGGTGCAGGATTTATTGACGCTAACGGCGACGGTATCTGCGATAATTATGGCAGCAGAGGAAACGGCGTTTGCTTTATTGATGCTGATGGCAACGGTGTTTGTGATAATTATGGCACCGGCTGCCACGGAGTATACTTTATCGACAATAATAATGACGGCATCTGCGATAATTACGGCAGCCGGTTGGGGCAAAAAAATTGCGGAGGCAGACACTGCGGCTACAACAGATAATTTGAGGAGGATTTCATGCGGAGCGAGGCAGAGGTCAACAGAGTCATCGAGGAGTATGCAGATACCGTGAAACGGGTCTGCTTCCTTTATTTAAAAAATCATACCGATACTGAGGATATATTTCAAAAGGTTTTTTTGAAATATGCTCTCAGCTCCGCAGTATTTGAAAATCCAGAGCATGAAAAAGCATGGTTTATTCGGGTAAGCATCAATGAGTGCAAGGATTTGCTGAAAAGCTTTTTTAAGAGGCGAACCGTGCCTTTGGAAGCTGTCAAAGAGCAAATGCATACCGAAAATAATGAGCATCTGGAAGTGATGGAAGCGGTATTAAAATTGCCGCCGAAATATCGCAATGTCATCTATCTTCATTACTATGAGGGCTATACAGCACCGCAGATTGGCGAAATTTTAAGCAAAAACGTCAACACAGTCTATACGTTATTAACACGAGCGCGGGATTTGCTTAGAAAAGAGCTGGGAGGTGATAGCGATGGAGCATAAAATAAAAGATGCATTTCAAGGGATAAAAGCCGAAGATGAATTAAAAGCCCAAACTAAAGCTTTTGTGTATGAAGAAATGGCAAAAAAAAGCCGTCCTCGACGATTTTTTCAGCGTAAATTAGTCTATGCTTTGTCGTTATCCTTCATACTTTTGCTGGCTGTGGCAGGCGGACACCATTTATATTTTACGCCTACAGCCATTATAAGCATGGATATCAATCCTTCCATCGAGCTGGATGTCAATCGCTTTAATAAAGTTATAGGCGTTACCGGTTATAATGACGACGGAGTGGATTTAGCGCAGTCATTGGATGTTTTGTATTTAAATTATGATCAAGCGATCGATGAAGTGATACAAAGCGAAAAGGTTGCGGAATGCTTGGCTAATAACGAGTTTCTTTCCATTGCCGTTGTCCAAATGGACGAGGAGCAGGGAGAGGCTATTTTGCAATATGTTTCCAGCTGCACCACCAACCATGCCAATGCTCACTGCTACGGCGTTAATGCTGAAGATGTAGCAGAAGCCCATAGTCATGGCTTATCTTACGGCAAATACAATGTTTATTTACAGCTGAGTGAGTATTTAGATATCAATCCGGAGGATGTGGCAGAGATGACTATGCGGGAGCTGCGGGATTTATTGACCCAATACACAACAGAAATTCCCCTTGAGCAGCACTATGGCAATGGTCATGGGCAGCATGGCAATCATACCGGTCAAGGAAAAAAATATACGCAATAAAAAAGGTGTAGCTTTAAGCTACACCTTTTTTATTATTCACGAGGTTCATTAAAAGCAGGCTTTTTGCGTTTCTGCAGAATCCCTTTTTTGCGGTAATGTTTTTTGTGGAAGTATTGTAATACAAGCACAATACCAATTAGGCAGAAGCCGATAATATCGGTCACAAGACCGGGAACGATTAAGGTTAAGCCGCCGATAATGGCTAAAATGCGATCCAGCCATGGCAAATGGGTGATGCAGTATCCTTCCATCCCTATTGAGATACCGAACATACCGATTAATGAGGTGATAACTACTGTTACTACATCGAAAAACGGTGTATCAATAATCAGCATGGAGGGGTTTAAAGCAAAAACATATGGAATAATAAAGGCAGCAATAGCTAATTTTGTAGCAGTAATGCCGGTGCGTAACGGATTACTGTGGGCAATAGCTGAACCTGCATAGGCTGCCAAAGCAACCGGCGGGGTAATATCAGCCACAATGCCGAAGTAAAAAACAAACATATGCGCCGGTAAAACGGGAATACCTAAGTCAACCACAATAGGAGCAGTGATAGTGGCCATGATTACATAGTTAGCAGTAGTTGGTACACCCATACCCAAGATGATGGAAGCAATCATAGTGAAGAACAAAGCTAAAAGAACACTTCCACTAGCTAAAGCTAACAATCCGGTAGCAAGCTTTAAACCTAAGCCGGTTAAGGTGACTATACCAACAATGATACCGGCAACACTACAGGCAACAGCTACACTGATAATATTTCTGGCACCGTTTTCTAAAGCACTTAAAATATCCTTAAAGCTCATACGGGTATCAGCCCGGAACATACTAACGATGATGGCTAATACTATAGCACACAAGGCAGAACGCGTAGCAGTATAGCCGTTGTCCATCATTAATACCAGTACGATTAAAGGTAATAATAAATGCCATTTGGTCAGCATTAAATGGCTGAACTTAGGAATTTCTTCCGGAGGCATACCTTGCAAATGCAGCTTTTTAGCTTCAAAATGTACCATCAGCATAATACCGGTGAAATATAAAACTGCCGGTACTATAGCAGCAATAATAATGGTAGAATAGGGGATATTGGTAATCTCCGCCATCAAAAAGGCCGCTGCACCCATGACCGGAGGCATGATCTGTCCACCGGTTGAGGCCGCAGCTTCAACAGCAGCAGCAAATTCAGGGCGATAACCCATTTTGCGCATCATCGGAATAGTAAAACTGCCGGAGCTTACGGTATTAGCAACCGAACTTCCGGAAATTGTGCCTTCCAAAGCGCTGGCAATAACGGCAACCTTAGCCGGTCCGCCGGTAGCCCGTCCGGCAATAGAGTTGGCTATATCGATGAAAAATTGACCAATACCGGTTTTTTCCAAAAACGAACCAAACAATATAAAGAGAAAAATAAAGGTGGAGCAAACTCCTAACGGTGTGCCGATTACACCTTCAGTGGTGTAATATAAATGGCTGATAATTCTCTCGATGGAAAAACCGCGATGAGAGAATATTCCCGGCAAATGATTGCCAAAGTAAGCATAAGCAATAAAGGTCAGTACAACTACCAAAATCGGAATACCTACAACTCTACGGCAAGCCTCCAACAATAACAAAATTGCTATAGCCGCAATGATAATATCAATAGTTTGATAATTGCCTACACGGCTGACAATGCCTTGAAAGTTTATGTACATATACATAAAGCTTGAAGCACTGACTACTGCTAAAATATAGTCATAAAAGGGGATTTTGTTGTTCTTTTTATCCATAAATTGTCCAGCCGGATACAATAAATAAACTAAAAAGAGCACTGCTGCGATAAATAATGCCCGATGCTGCTGCACCGGTAAACGCCAAACAGTATTAATGGCTAAAGCAAAAATAGAAAAGGCGATTAAAAGCCATTTCATAATAACTTGCTTTTTGCCGGCAAAAATACGGGTAGAAGATTCACGGTCGTACTTATTAAGCACTTCCTGCATCTCATCTTCCGTCAGAGCTCGGATTTCTTCCGGATTTTCCAACGGTTTATCTTGTATATCTTTCATAAAAAAACTCCTTTCTTTAAATATTATCTTAAGGTGATTTTAGCAATTTATTCAAAAATAACACTGGTTAATTCAGGAGCGAAATCCTTTAAATGCCAAGATTTATCTCCTATATGTAGGATATGATCACTGACAGTGCCTACTTTATATACCAGCTGAGGAATAGACAGGTTCATATTATTAATAACCATGAAGCCTTCATCGTCATAGGTTAAATATTCATCTTCACGGAGTTCAGTGGCTACTCCGGCACCGAAATGATGATAACGGGATTTTATTAAGGTGATAGTGCCGTTTTCCAGCAAATAGTATTCCTCGACCATGCTTTTATTGACCGAATGGGTGTAGGATATGGAAAAAATACGATCTTCACCAAGAGGCACTTCTAAGTAGACTTGATCGGTTTGGTAATCTTTCATCGTCAAAATATCGCTGCTTTTATATTGTCCGGCAAAGAAAATTATCAAAGAAACCGCAGCCACAAAAAGTGCGACTGCGGCAAAAAAATACTTTTTAGGCATTATTCTAAAACGCCGGCTTCTTTATAATATTTCTCAGCACCGGGATGCAAAGGAGTAGGAATGCCTTGAGCAGCTGTATTGATATCTAATTCAGCGCCTTTGGAGTTAGCATTAGCAATTGCTTCTTGGTTGTCAAATAAGGATTTGGTTAAGGTATAAACAGTATCCTCATCTAAATCGTCTCTAACGATAATGGTAGCTTTTACAGCAACAGTGGTAATGTCTTCAGCGTTGCCGTAGGTATCAGCAGGAATTACGAATTCGGTGTAGTAAGGATAGTCATTTAACAATACATCCATGGTTTGCTGATCGATAGGAACAATAACCATGTCGTTGGTGTTAGCATATTCCATTACAGCGGTGGTAGGAATACCGGCAGTAATGAAAGCAGCATCACATTGACCGTCTTTCATAGCTTCGGTAGAAGCACTGAATCCTAAATGTTGTGTTTTTAAATCTTCAAAGGTTAGGTTGTTTGCAGCTAAGATTTGTTTAGCGTTAGCTTCAACACCACTGCCTAAGTCACCGACAGAAACGGTTTTGCCGGCTAAATCAGCAACAGAGGAGATGCCGCTGTCAGCACGGGCAATAATTTGTACTACTTCAGAATAAACAGTACCAACTACTGCAAAATCAGTAACAGCGCCGCTTTCGGTGAAACCTTCGGTACCATTGTAAGCATAAGTCATGGTATCGTTTTGTACGATAGCGATGTCAGCTTCATCTTTGGCAATCAAGTTAATGTTTTCAGCAGAAGCACCGGTAGCCTGCACGGTAACATTTAAACCTTCAAATTCGTTCATCCAAGCTTGAGCCACAGCACCGGCATAAGGATAATAAGCGCCGGAAGTACCGCCGGAAGCAAAGATGTAATCACCGGTCAAGCCGGCAGTTTGCTCGTTGTTGTCGTCGCCGCCGCAAGCGGTAAGCATCATGGACATCATGAGCACGACCAGCAAGAGGGCAATAGCTTTTTTCTTCATAAAAAATCGCTCCTTTAAAAATTTTTCTCCGAAGAGTCTCTAAGCAGAAAAGATTGGATAATTATAAAAGAAAACAGTAAATTAAAAAGTTTTCTAACCTACCCAACCTTTAGAGTTATTGAGTGCATTATATCAAAAAAAGACCGTCATGTCAAGATGTATACAGGGCAAAATGTATACATCGCCGGTTTTTTCCTGACTTTTTTTAATTTTTTTTGCCCAAAATTTACCTAAAGTTTATCAATCATTTTTTATAATAGATATTTGCGCTTAAACAACTTGCAAAATGCTGCCAAATGCGATAGAATATCTACTTGAAAAATAAATGTTTTTTCCAAAAATTATCCGCTAATATAAACACAAAAACGCATTGGATAATAAAGAAAGGGTGTTTTTCGTGGGCAAATCTTTTGTAAAAGGAGCAGCTATTTTAACCTTAGCCGGTGTATTGGGCAAAATGCTGGGGGCATTATATAGGATACCTTTTAACCGTATTGCCGGCGAGGAAGCGGCGAGCTTATACGGTTTAGTTTATCCGGTGTATTCCATACTTTTAGCTCTTTCTACGGCGGGAATTCCTTTGGCAGTTTCCAAGCTGATCGCTGAACAGGAGAAAAAGGGGGATACGGCGGCAAGCAGGCGCATTTTTTTCGTTACGCTGACGGTTTTAGTAGTAATCGGTGTTGCCTGTGCTTTCAGCTTATATTTTGCCAGTGATTGGATTGCTGCTAATTGGCTGCATGAGCCGCGAGCCGCTTTAAGCTTAAAAGCTATCGCTCCGGCGTTATTATTTACTTGCTTAATGAGCACCATGAGAGGATATTTTCAAGGCTTACAGCAAATGATACCTACTGCTGTATCGCAGGTAGTGGAGCAATTTGTGCGGGTAGGGACAATTTTTGTCATGCTCTATGTATTTATTGATTCCAGCGTTACTTATATCGCTGCCGGTGCTTCCTTGGGAGCGGCGGTAGGCGGGTGCGCTTCGTTTTTAGTTTTGCTGGCAATCTTTATTTGGTTTCAGCGCAAGCATCCTTGGAGCAAAGGCAAAAGCGAGCTGAATTTGTCCAGCGGGCAAATCATGAAAAAAGTAGTTGCCTTAGCTATTCCCATTTCCATCGGCGCATTGGTTTTGCCGATTATGCAGCTGATTGATTCGTTTATGATTATTCCTCGCTTGATGGCAGGGGGCATGGAGCAGGAGCAAGCTTTAGTGCAGTCCGGATACATTTCCAGCTACGCCAATCCGATTATCAATCTGCCTTTTATTATTACCACCGCTCTTTCGGCTTCATTGGTGCCGGCAGTAGCGGAAGCCTTAACCGGCAATGATTTGGCTAAGATTAAAAAGGATTTCCGCACTGCCATGCTCTTGGCGGTAATCATAGTTTTTCCGGCGGCAGTGGGATTGTGTACGCTGGCAGAGCCGATTTGCATCTTATTGTACAATAAAGCAGCGGCAGGAGTAGCGCTGGCTTGGGTATCATTTACGGTTATAGCCGTTGGCTTGTATCAAACCAGCTCAGGCTGCCTGCAAGGAATGGGTAAGGTTTATATTCCGATGGCAAGCTTAATAATCGGCGCTTTGGTGAAAATCATTTTGACTTATGTTTTGACACCGATAAGCTTTTTGGGGCTTAGAGGAGCGGCGTTGGGAACGGTAATCGGTTTTGGCATAGCGGCGCTGTGCAACATAATTGCCTTAAGCAAAATTATCGGCTTTGATTGGTTTGATTTGAAACGCCACTTCTTAAAGCCGGCTGTCAGTGTTATTGTAATGGCAGCAGTGGTTTTGGGGGTATATGCCTTGACAGATGGCTTGGGCAATTCACTGGCAACTCTGGCGGCTATTATGGCAGGAGGCTGTGTTTATTTCATTGTTTTAATAGCTATCGGCGGAATTGAAGCGGATGAAATTTCCACTTTACCTAAAATAGGGAAACCGTTAGCAAAATTTGTGACAAAAATCTTGAAAAAATAAATAAATTGACTTGCAACATGAGAATTATCTGCTATAATAAAGAAAGGAGTGAGATAATATGCCCGAGAATAAGAAATATGACATTACACCTTTAAGCGACTGTATGACGACATTGCTGGGGGAAAATGGCTGTCCGTGGGATATTAAGCAAACCCATCAGAGTATTCGCCATAACTTTTTGGAAGAAGCCCATGAGGTAGTGGAAACTATTGACCAAAATGATCCGGTGCATATGAAAGAAGAATTGGGAGATATGCTTCTGCAGGTTTTCTTTCATTGCAAGATTGCAGAGAAAAACGGAGAGTTTACTTTTGAAGATGTAGTAAATGGCATTACTCAAAAATTAATTCGCCGTCATCCCCATGTTTTCGGCGGTGAAAAGACAAATGATGCTCAGGAGGTGCTAAAAAACTGGGAAGCTATCAAGCTTGAAGAAAAAAAGCGTGAAGGTGCGGAAATGAGCATCATGAGTAAATTGCCTCCTTCCCTGCCGGCATTGATGCGGGCGGAAAAAGTGCAGGAAAAAGCCAGACGAGTTGGCTTTGATTGGCAAGATGATACTGGTGCTTGGGAAAAAATTTATGAAGAGTTGCACGAACTTAAAGATGCTGTAGCCAATAAAACCAATGTAAGCGAAGAATTAGGCGATGTGTTGTTTTCGGTGGTTAATATTGCACGCTTGGTTCAAGTAGATGCCGAAACAGCACTGAAAAATTCTACTGACAAGTTTGTCAGACGCTTTAAATATATTGAATCTAAGGCTCGAGAAGAAAAGCATAATGTTAGTGATTATACTTTAGCCCAGCTAGATAATTGGTGGAATGAGGCTAAAGATTTAGAAAAACAATAAAAAAGTTATTATTATTTTGGAGGTAGGAACATGAACAAAAGCGAAATCATCTCAAATGTAGCAGAAAAAGCCGGTATTTCTAAGAAAGATGCGGAAAAATCCGTTAATGCTTTATTGGAAGTAGTTGTAGAAGCTTTACAAAACGGCGAAAAAGTACAATTAGTTGGCTTTGGTACTTTTGAAGTACACACCCGCAAAGCCAGAGCCGGCAAAAATCCTAACACTCAAGAGGATATCATGATCCCAGAAAGTCAATTGCCGGTATTTAAAGCAGGCAAAAACTTTAAAGAGGCAGTTGCTAAAAAATAAGCTGCCTTAATCAAGGAGTTAAAAATGCGACTGGACAAGTATTTGAAAGTCTCGCGCTTGATTAAAAGACGCACCATCGCCAAAGAAATCTGCGATGGCGGCAAAGTTAAAATTAACGGCAAGGTTGCCAAAGCCTCCAGTGATGTCAAAGTAGGCGATCGCTTGGAAATTGGGTTTGGACAAAAACAGCTTTGTGCCGAAGTTTTAGAGATCAAAGAGACAGTAAGAGCTGATGAAGCTAAAAATTTATACAAGCTTATCAGCGGCAGTGAAATTGAATAATTTTTTAAATGCAGAGGCTATGAACCTCTGCATTTTTTTTGGATGTTTTCAGTTGAAATAATATGGTATAAAATTTTGGGGGGCGGATACACTAAAACCATCAAAAACTGAAAGGAAGATGGATGCGTGAAAAAATTTAACCTATTGCTTATTTGTCTGGGCGTGCTTCTCTTATGTGCAGCTTGCCAAAAAGATGACGAACCGCAGAAAAAGGTGATGGAAGATCGCAATATCAGCTTGTATATGCACGAAACCGGCGAAGTTGAAGAGATAGATTTAGAGGAATATTTATGCGGAGTGGTAGCAGCAGAAATGGACGTCAACTGGCCTAAAGAGGCGTTGGCTGCCCAAGCAATTTTGGCACGAACCTTTACTTTAGAAAAAATTGAAGCCGGCGGTGTAGCAGCTCGCGGTACCGATGCTTCTACTGATATTGAAGAGTTTCAGGCATATGATGCCGGCAAAATAAATGACAATGTTCGTGAAGCTGTTGCGCAAACGGAAGGGCAAGTGGTAACTTATGACGGCAAATTAATCAAAGCGTGGTTTTTTGCTGACGGCGGAGGTATGACCTCTGCTTCAGCCGAAGAAGGATTAAGCTATACAAAAACTCCGACTCCTTATATTCACAGCGTAGAAGATCCGGGGGCTGATTTGGCAGACAATGAGAACAATCAATGGGAAGCAACGTTTTCTCTGGAAGAAGTTAATGCGGCATTAACCCAAATAGGAATTGAGCCTTTAAGCGAATTAACGGAAGCAAGCATTGCTCAGACGGGGGAATCCGGCAGAGCAATTACTTTAAGCTTAAACGGTGAAGAAGTGGGAGCGGTAGCTTTTAGATTGGCAGTGGGCAGCGAAAAAATGAAATCAACCTTGCTGGAAGAAATAAGCGCAAGCAGCGGTGAACTTTATTTAAAAGGACGTGGCTACGGTCACGGTGTAGGTATGAGCCAATGGGGCGCCAGAGCGTTGGCTGAGCAAGGAAAAAGTGCTCAGGAAATAATCGGCTACTTCTTCCAAGATGTCCAGATAGAAGAGATTTACTAACCTTAAAAAGCGTTCTTTTCCGACCTCCTTTAGCATATAATATGCCAAAGGAGGTATAATTATGGACGTAAAGGGAGAAATAGTTTTAACGGATCGCAAGCATTTAATGGTGCAGGCAGTAGAGTGTGTGGAAGAATTTGATGAAAAAAAGATTTTGCTGCGCACCTATCTGGGAGATTTGGAGATTGCGGGCAGTGATTTGTCGGTAATTGCCCTGGATTTGGAAAACAGCAAAGTTGAGGTTGAAGGCAGGATCACTATGCTGAAATACCAAGACAGCAAAGGGGATAAGGCGAAGAAAAAAGGAAAAAATATCTTTGCTAAAATGGTGAAATGACCGATGTTTTCGAATTAAAAATGTGCGTAATTTGTATCGGGTATGCATTTTTAGCAACTATGGTTTATGATTTCGGGCATACATGGCTTTTGTGGAAGAAAGCTCATCGTTTCGTGCAGATGTTGCTTGATGTGATAACGCTCAGTATTTTAGGCATAGCATTTACCATTTTAATTATTTTAGCAGGGGGAATACTGCGCTGGTATTTATTGGCGGCGGTTTGCTTAGGTGTGGCAGGCTATCAGCTGAGCATAAAAAAATTATTGCGCAAGTTTTATTTTTGGCTGTTTCAAAAAGCAGCCGCCTTGTGGAAAATCGTGACCTTTCCCGGACGAAAAGCAGCGGGCTGTATAAAAAAATATTATAAAAAAGTCAAAAAAAGTTGCGAAAAAAATGATAATTATACTGGAAATATGCCCTTGGATGATATATAATAAATATATATATTTTTCCGATGGGGTGGAAATATGGCAAAAAAGAAAAAAATTAATTTTAAACGGCTTTTTTTGGTTGTAGTTTGTGCATATGCTGCAGTACGTCTGGTGTGTGGGTTCAGCGATATTTTAGCCTTGAATGAACAAAAAGCTCAGCTGGATGCCAAAATGGAAGAAGCTTTGAATCAGCAGGAAATTTTGGAGTCACAGGTGGAAAAAATGTCGACGCCGGAGGAAATGGAAAGATTGGCTCGAGAGCAGCTTGGCTATGTTTTGCCCGGAGAAGTTTCATTGGAGAAAATAGAAGATAATAATAGTAATAATGAGTAATCATTCTAAAAAGATAAAGATATTTTCTTGACATCAGCAGTCGGAGATGTATATAATAAATTGTTAAGAAATTTTTTAGCTAATTTTAAGGAGGATTTTGATTCGCATGTCCACAGAAAAAGGGCAAATCTTGTCAGGCAGTGTCAGCGGTATTACCAAATTCGGAGCATTTATCTCCTTGGAAAACGGTGACACCGGATTGGTTCATATTTCCGAAGTAGCAGATAGTTATGTAAAAGATGTTAATGAGTTTTTAAAAGTCGGCGATGAG
This sequence comes from uncultured Clostridia bacterium, assembly GCA_944391285.1. Lineage (GTDB taxonomy): Bacteria > Bacillota > Peptococcia > Peptococcales > Peptococcaceae > QAKL01. The sequence continues at coordinate 52,857 of CALXSY010000008.1, read as the reverse complement.
GTTAAAGTAAAGGTTATCAATATTGAAGATAACGGCAAAATCGGTCTTTCGATCCGTCAAGCCAAGGAAAAACCGAAACCGACGATTAATTTTGAAGATAAAATTGCCCGTTTTATGAAAGACAGCGATGAAAAATTGGCATCATTAAATAAAAATCTTAATTCTAAACGTCGCAGCGGCAACAGATACTAAAAGTAAGCACCATGTTTATGGTGCTTTTTTTATCGGAAACATTTAATTGCGGAGGAAAAAATGAGAAAAGCAATAATTGATATCGGAACCAATTCTACGAAACTTTTGATTGCGGAGAAAAAAGATAATTCGTGGGAAAAAATAATCTCCCGCTTAGAATTCACCCGCATCGGTGAAAATATTGGCACAGAGCAGCTTATCAAGCCGGAGCCGCTAAAGCGCACAGCCCAATGCATTAAAAATTACATCGAACTTGCCGAAAATGCAAATTGTGAAACGGTCGAAATTTCCGCTACCAGTGCTATTCGTGATGCAGCCAACAGAGCGGAAGTCTGTGAGTATTTAAAAAATTGCTGCCATAAGGAAGTGCAGGTTTTAAGCGGTGAACGGGAAGCCTATTTGAGCTATCTCGGAGCTGTAGGGAAATTTTCTGAGCAAACGGCGGTTTTAGATATCGGAGGCGGCAGCACTGAGCTGGCATATCCGTGTGCCGGCAAATTGGTAGTAAACAGTGTGGCAGCAGGAGCCGTGCGTTTAAAGGAAAGACCGGAAATGCAGGCGTATTTGCAAGAGATGCTGAAAAAATTGCTGCCCAAAGAGGGCAAAATCAGCAAACTGGTAGCAGTTGGCGGTACAGCAACTACCTTGGCTGCTTTAGAGCAAAATATGAAGGATTACAACAGTGACTTAGTGCATCAATATCCGCTGGCAAAAGAGACCGTTAATAAATGGCTTGACCGCTTAGGCAAGATGAGCTTGGAGGAAATTAAAGCTTTAAAAATTATTCCGCCTAAAAGAGCCGATGTCATTTACTATGGCGTTTTAATTTTGAGTATGGTAATAGAGCTTACACAAGCAGAAGAGGTTTTTGCAGAGGACCGGGATTTAATGTATGGTTTGCTGGAATGCTAAAAAATCGACCGAAATTAGCCGGTCGATTTTTATATACAATTATGTATTGATACTAATATAAGCAAATGATTAGTTTATTTTAGTTTCGAAATAGTTGACAAAATAAATTGTTAGGTTTATAATATCTTATACTAAAAGATAACTTAAGGGGGCATAAAATGATTTATGCAGAATTAAGTGAAAAATATTTGGCTATTATTTCTAAATTGATGAAGCAGCCGAAAAACAAAGAAAGTATTAATCTTGATGCCGGTGAAAGCGGCATACTCTACTATTTAATCTATCACAACGGAGCAACTCCGTCAGAATTGCAAAAACATTTAAATGTCGGTTCCGGACGCATCGCCAATGCCCTTAATACTTTACAGAATAAAGGGCTTATTTTTCGTCAAGATGCTTTAGATGACCGGCGCAAGGTAAAGGTTTTTATTACCGAAGAAGGCAAGCTTTTGCAGGAAAATCGACGCAGGGAATATATGGAATATATTCAGCGGGTGTTAGAAAAAATGGGAGAAGAGGAGGCTTCGGAATTCCTTCGTCTATTGGAAAAATTTATGAATTATAACCAAATATTGATTGCAAGTGAAAGGAAAGAGGGATAGCATGTCTATATTAGATGAATTAAAAATTACAAAAAAACAATTGGTTATGTTGGCAGTGTTTTTATTGGCAGCGTTTGTTGGTATTTTAAATCAAACACTGCTGTCACCGGCATTGCCCAGCATAATGATTTATATGAATGTTGATGCTTCAACCGCGCAGTGGCTGACTACGGCATTTACTTTAGTTAATGCTATTATGGTGCCAATTACCGCGTTTTTAATTGACCGATTTTCGACAAAAGGTCTTTTTGAATTTTCTACTTTAATATTTTTTGCGGGAACAGTTATTGCTGCAATTTCCCAAAGCTTTATAGTTTTATTGGCAGGTCGTATTCTGCAGGCAGTAGGCGCCGGAATATTGATGCCAATGGTACAGGTTGTTATGTTAACAACTATCAGCCGCCAGCATAGAGGCATGGTCATGGGTATTTTTGGTTTGATTATCGGTTTTGCACCGATTATCGGACCTACGGCCGCTGGAATAATTGTTGATAAGCTTAATTGGCATGCTTTATTTGTTATCGTTGCGCCTTTAATGCTTATTTGCAGTGTTATCGGTTATTTTACTTTGGAAAACGTTAATGAACGCAAGGATATCTCTTTGGATAAATTATCCGTTGTTTTGTCTACTTTAGGTTTCGGCGGCTTGCTTTATGGTTTTAGTGATATTGGTTCCGCCGGGTTAAACGCAGTAGCTTTTATAGTTATTGCAGTGGGTTTTATCAGCTTGTTCTTCTTCTTTACCCGTCAGTTAAAATTAGAACAACCGATGTTAAAAGTAGACATCTTAAAAAACAAAACCTTTTTAATGGGCACAATTATTACCATGATTGTCCAGGCAGCCTTGATGGTCGGTACTGTAATAACTCCTATTTATGTACAGACAATCCGTGGCTACAGTGCAACTGTCAGCGGCATGCTGCTCTTGCCGGGAGCATTAGTTACCGCCGTTTTCAGCATTATTGCCGGCAAAATCTTTGACCAAAGAGGTCCGAGAGGTTTAGCTATTTGCGGTTATGCTTTATTGGTAATAGGCAGTGCGGGATTTACAGTTTTAAATGATCAAACAAGTTTGGCATATCTTTGCTCTATGTTTGCTATTAGATCATTAGGTATAGCTTTAGTTAATATGCCGCTTAATACTTGGTCCTTAAACGCTTTGGACAACAGCATAATTGCCCATGGTACTGCTTTAAACAATACCTTCCGTCAAGTGGCGGGTTCTTTAGGTACGGCTATTTTAGTTACGGTAATGTCTATTGCTACCAGCTGTCAAGCCGCTTCTATGGCAGAAATGGAGGCAATGACCTTTGGTATCAATACTTCCTATATGTGCTCGACAGTTTTAACAATTATCGGCTTAGTTTTGACAATAGTTTATGTAAAAAAACCAAAAAACGAAGTAAAATAAAATAGGGGGCATTTAGCTCCCTATTTTTTTTGCTTTTTTTAAGAAAGCTCTTGGAAAAAATCCAGCATTTTGATATAATTAAATATTAAAGACTATTGGAGGAAAAATGAATGGATTTAAGCAATTTAAATAAAGAACAAAGAGAAGCAGTTATAACCACTAAAGGACCGTTATTAATTTTAGCCGGTGCCGGCAGCGGCAAAACCAAAACCTTGACAAGCCGCATCGCCTATTTGTTAGAGGAGGAGAAGGTTTCGCCCTATGAAATCTTAGCAATCACCTTTACAAACAAAGCAGCAGGCGAGATGAAAGAAAGAATCATTGATTTAGTAGGCTTTGCCGGCGAGAAAATCTGGGCGGGAACTTTCCACTCTATGTGCTTGCGTATCTTGCGCATGGAAATAGAGGAAATAGGATATAAGCCCAATTTTGTCATTTATGATGAAACTGACCAGCAAAGCCTTTTAAAGCAAATTTTAAAGGAGCAAAATTTAGACGAAAAAAGCTTCCCGCCGCGGCTTGTTGCCAATACTATTTCCAATTTTAAAAATGAGCTTTTGGATCCCAAAGGGGCTAAAAGATATATTAACGGCGATTTTATCATGGAGAAAAATGTGGAGCTGTACGAAATATATCAGGAAAAGCTCAAGCAAAACAATGCCGTGGATTTTGATGATATTATCATGCTCACCGTGCAGCTGTTTAAAGCTAACAGCGAGATTTTAAGCAAATACCAGAATCGTTTCCGCTATATCTTTGTGGACGAATATCAAGACACTAACCATGCTCAATACACCCTAATTAAGCTTTTGGCGGCTAAGCACCGTAATATTTGCGTGGTAGGCGACGATGACCAATCCATTTATCGCTGGAGAGGTGCCGATATCCAAAATATTTTGAACTTCGAAAAGGATTATCCCGATGCCAAAATCGTCAAATTGGAGCAAAACTATCGTTCTACACAAGCGATTCTGGATGCAGCCTACAGCGTTATAAAATTTAACAGCGAGCGCAAGGATAAACGGCTGTGGACCGACAAAAAAGGCGGGGAGCTGATTGATTATTTCACAGCCTTAGATGAGGAAGAAGAAGCCTTTTTCGTTAGCCGGGAGATCAAAAAACGGGTGGTCAGCGGAGAAAATACTTTTGCTGATTTTGCGGTTTTGTGCCGTACAACGGCGCAGTTTCGGGTTATCGAAGAAAATTTCATCAAAAACGGCATCAAATATCAAATCTTCGGCGGCATGAAATTTTATTCCCGCAAAGAAATTAAGGATGTCTTGGCTTATTTAAAAGCTATTGCCAATCCCGATGATCGGATTTCTTTAGCCCGAGCCATCAGCACGCCCAAACGGGGAATCGGCGAAGCCAGCTGGAATAAGGTTAATCAATATGCCGATGAAAACAATATTCCCATTACTTTGGCTCTTTTAGATGCTGCTGCGGCTTCTGTCGGGGCTAAAGCTGGTAAAGCCATGGTGGAATTTGCTGAAAAAATGGTGGAGTTTCAAGCTTTGTCAGCGGAAATACCTCTGCATTTGCTTTTGGAGACGGTTTTAGAGCAAAGCGGCTATATGCAGATGCTCAATGAGGAAAAAGATGTGGAAGCCATGAGCAAAAAGGAAAATTTAGAGGAATTTTTTTCCATTGTTACCGCCTTTGACCGCGACCATGAGCCTTCAGCAGAAAATTTAAGCCATTTTTTAGCGGAAGTAGCTTTATATACCGATTTGGATAATTTGAACGATAAGGAAAACACAGTTACTATCATGACTATGCACGGAGCGAAAGGCTTAGAATTTCCCATTGTCTTTATCGTCGGCATGGAGGAGAATATTTTCCCCCATGCCCGCAGTATTGCCAGCATGGCGGAAAGTGAGATGGAAGAGGAACGGCGTTTATGCTATGTAGCCTTGACCAGAGCTAAAGAAAAGGTCATTTTAAGCCGTTCCTTAGCCCATATGCTTTACGGCAGAACCAACCGCAATATGCCCAGCCGTTTTCTGGGCGAGATTCCCGCTAATCTGCTCAATGATCTGTCTTACCGTAAAAAACAAAACAGCTTTTCCACCTCTAACGGCTTGAGTCATAAGCCTATTCAGCCGCAAAACATGGATAAAGCGGAGAAATTTAATATCGGAGACAAAGTTGCGCATAATAAATGGGGTATAGGTGTAGTTGTAGGAATTAAAGGCGCCGGTGATGATTTGGAATATAAAGTAGCTTTCCCCGAGCAGGGAATCAAAACTTTAATCGCCAAATATGCGCCCATTAAAAGAGCCTAAGGAGTGAAATATGGTGGATTATATCGAGCGCTTGGAAGAATTAAAAAAGCTGATTTGGGAGCATGATTATAATTATTACGTTTTAGATGATCCGCAGATCAGCGACTATGCTTATGATTTGCTGATGCAGGAGCTATTGGAGATTGAAAACGCTCATCCTGAATTGATAACGGCTGATTCGCCTTCTCAGCGGGTCGGCGGCAAAGCAGTAGATGAATTTCCCAGCTTTACTCACCGCACACCGCTTTTAAGCTTGGGCAACAGCTACGGCGAAGAGGATTTGCGGGAGTTTGACCGCCGGGTGAAGAGTGATTTAGGAGTAGACAAGGTGGAATATGCTGTCGAATATAAAATTGACGGGCTTTCCATCGCTTTAAGCTATCAAAACGGCATCCTGGTAACCGGAGCTACCAGAGGCGATGGTTATGTAGGGGAAGATGTGACCAATAATATTAAAACGGTGAAAAATATTCCTCTAAAGCTGCGCCTGCCGGCTGAAATTATGGAAGCCAGGGGCGAGGTATATTTGCCGAGAGCTTCTTTTGAACGCTTAAACAAAATCAGGGAGGAAAACGGCGAGCCCCTTTTAGCCAATCCCCGTAATGCCGCTGCCGGTTCTATCCGTCAGCTGGACCCTAAAATAGCGGCAGAGAGGGATTTACGGGCAATTATCTACAATATCCTTTATCTTGAGGGCGCAGAAATGCCATCCACGCAAAGCGAATGTTTAAACTATCTCAAAGAGCAGGGTTTTACTGCTTCTGCGCCTTTGGTCAGTGATGATATTGATGAAATAGTGGAATATTGCAAAAGCCAGGGCGAAAAACGCCATGAGCTGGATTATGATATCGACGGCATGGTAATTAAAGTTAACAGCTTGGCTTATCAGGAACGCTTAGGTTTTCGCGCTAAAAATCCCCGCTGGGCCATCGCCTATAAATTTCCGCCGGAGCAGGTTAAAACCAAGCTGGAGGATATTTTGGTGCAGGTCGGCCGCACCGGAGTAGTTACCCCGGTAGCTCAGTTAACTCCGGTGAGTGTTGCCGGCAGTGTCGTTTCCCGCGCTACTTTGCATAATGAGGATTATATCAAGCAAAAGGATATTAAAATCGGTGATACGGTAATTATCGAAAAAGCCGGGGAGGTTATTCCGGCAGTGGTAGAAGTAGACAAAAGCAAACGAAACGGCTGTGAGAGAGAGTTTGTCTTTCCTGAAAACTGCCCGGAGTGCGGCACTCCGTTAGTGCGCTTAGAGGGCGAGGCGGCTATCCGCTGTCCTAATAATATTCACTGTCCGGCGCAAGTGCGGGAGGGGATTATTCACTTTGTTTCCCGTGACGGCATGAATGTTGACGGCTTGGGTCCGGCGGTGATTAATCAGCTTTATCACGCTCAATTAATTAAAGATGCGGCTGATTTGTATTATCTGACTAAGGAGCAGCTTTTAAGCTTAGAGCGCATGGGTGAAAAATCAGCGGACAATCTGCTCAAAAGCTTGGAAAAAAGCAAAAATTGCTCTTTAGCGGCATTAATATTTTCCTTAGGCATTCCCTTGGTTGGCTTAACGGTAGCCAAAACCTTAGCCAAAACTTTTGGTTCTATTGATAAATTGTCCAAAACGCCTTATGAAGAATTGGTTGCTATAGATGCCATCGGCGCAAAAATCGCGCAAAGTGTTACTGATTATTTTACTGCCGAACGCAATCAGGAGTTTTTAAAGCGCCTTAAGCTTGCCGGCATTAAAATGGAGGAAGAAAGCCAAGAAATTGCCAAAAATGAAGCCTTCGCCGGCAAAACCTTTGTTTTAACCGGCACTCTAAGCACTATGGAGCGCAAAGCGGCGCAGGAAAAAATTGAAAGCTTGGGCGGCAAAGCCGCAAGCAGTGTCAGCAAAAAAACTGATTATGTTGTAGTCGGAGAAAATGCCGGCTCTAAGCTAAACAAGGCCCTGGAATTAGGCATAACTGTTTTAAGCGAAGAAGAGTTTCTTAATATGCTGAGCTAAAAGGTTAACTCCTTTTAGCTTTTAAGAAAGGATAAATTATGGGAGTATTTTTTAAAGTTTTAACTTTTTATTTAATTTTAATCAATGTTACTGCCTTTTTGCTGATGGGCTATGACAAGCACAATGCCAAAAAAGGCAAATGGCGGGTGCCGGAAAGCCGCATTTTTTTGGCGGCGGCGATCGGAGGAAGTGTTGGTGTCTGGCTGGGAATGCAGCAGTTTCACCATAAGACGCTGCATAAGAAGTTCAAATACGGCATTCCGGCTATCTTTCTTGCGCAAATCTTTTTAATCATCTTCTTAACTATCCGTCCCTATTTGTAATAAATTTTCATAGCGATCTATATATTTAAGAAAAAAGGGATGTGTCGCTATGAAAAAACTTGTGCTGATTATAAGCTTAGCCGCCTTGTTTTTAGGGGTTAATGAAGGGATAAATATTATCGAAAATACAGAGCTTGAAAAGCAAAATCTCATTTTGCGGCAAAATATCGCTGATTGGGGCGAGGAACAGGTGCTTTTTTTAAGCCCGGATTTGGCGGAGATTACGGTTGTTTCTTATGATGAACTGGGCTTGGATATTTTGTTGGATGATGATAATAATTTAAAAGTTTTGTATGATAAAGAAAAGGTAGCGGATAATTTGCTGCGGCTGCTTGCTCTGCCTCTCAATGAAGCGAAAAACAGCTATTTTGCCGTAAGCTATGACAATCAAATATCCATCGTGCCGGAGGAGCATGGTCTGACGCTCAATGTGGATAAAATGCTTGGGGAGTTAGAAAATAATTTATATCTGCACGGTCCTGTAACTGTGCAGATTGCTTATCAGGAGCATGATCCGGCAGTAACAGAGGAAGATTTGGCAAAACTGGGGATTGATGAATTTTTAGCGGAGTATAAAACCGAGTTTGCCGCGGCAAACCAAGCGAGAGCAGCCAATATTTGGCTGGCATCGTCTAATTTTCAGGAGTACATCTTGCCTCCCGGGGAAGTATTGTCCTTTAACGAAATTGTGGGAGAACGCACTGCCGAAAGAGGTTATCAAAAGGCAGGGGTTTTAATCAATGCCCAATACGACATTGACTACGGCGGCGGTGTCTGCCAAGTTTCCTCTACCCTTTATAATGCCGCCCGTTTAGCCAATCTAACGATTTTAGAAAGGCACAGTCATTCCCACGAGGTTACTTATGTGCCAAAAGGGCGGGATGCTGCTGTAGTCTATGGTGAGAAAGATCTCAAGATTCGCAATGACCGCGAGGGAGCAGTCTTGATTAAGAGCTATTTTGCCGCTGATAGCATAACCTTTAAAATCTTTGGTTAATCCTTGCAATTTTTGCCCTATCCTGCTATAATAAAGCCAATAAATACAGAAAAATAAGGAGTTTTTTTATGGATAAGAAAGCTATTGCCCATTTGGTAGATCATACTTTACTAAGCCCAGTTGCTGACTGGCAGATGATCAGCAATCTTTGCAATGAAGCAGTACAGATGCAGGCGGCATCGGTTTGTATTCCGCCTTGCTATGTCAAAGAAACTGTCGCCTATCTGCGCTCATATTTGCAGTCGGATTTGCCCGTTTGCACGGTTATTGGTTTTCCCAACGGCTATATGACCAAAGGTGTCAAATTCAACGAAACTTTGGAAGCAGTCAAGGACGGAGCCGATGAGATTGATATGGTTATCAATCTCACTCATGTTAAAAACGGACGCTATGATGCAGTTTTAAACGAAATCAGAGCGGTAAGGGCCGCTTGTCCCGGGAAGATTTTGAAGGTTATCATTGAGGCTTGCGCTTTAAGCGAAGCAGAGAAAATTAAAATGTGCCAAGTAGTAAGCGAATCGGGAGCGGATTTCATCAAAACCAGCACCGGCTTTGCAGGAGGCGGGGCAACACTTGAGGATGTGGCTCTTTTGCGGGCTCATGTGGCAGAGCATGTTAAGGTTAAAGCGGCCGGAGGTATTAAAACTGTTGAGCAGGCGCAGGCGCTGATTGCTGCCGGTGCCGAGCGTTTAGGTGCCAGCTCATTATTGGCTCAGCTTAAAGAATAATACTAATTCATTTCATTATTTTTCGCATTAGGGGATATTGTTATGAAGAAGAAAAAGATTAATTATAAAAGTGCCGTCATTTTGCTTATCGCTATCGCTGTAGGCATATTTCTCGGCAATAAGTTGGCATACTATCAGATGTACAGAGTGCAGATAAGTCATGAGAAAACTTTGAGCATCGCTGTAACGGCAGTCGGCAATGAGGAAGATATTACCAAAGATGAACTTGCTGACAATGCAGCAAAAGATGAAGATGAAAATGATGATGAAGCGGATAATGAATGGTTTGCCGAAACAGATATCACTGCCTTTAGCAACGAAGAAAATACGGAAAATGATGATTCTGCCCTTAACAGCAATTCAGCAGACAAGCCTTCAGAGTCTGCTAATAGCAGTTTAATCAATATCAATACTGCCGATAAAGCTGCATTGGATACCTTGCCAGGCATAGGCGAAGTCAAGGCACAAGCGATTATTGACTATCGCAATAAATACGGCAATTTTCTTTCGACCGAAGAAATTATGAATGTCAACGGTATCGGTGAAAAGACCTATGAAAATTTGAAAGATCTAATTTGTATTTGATTTGGGGAGGAAATATGATAAAACCTTTGCTGGATTTAAAGGGAGAAGCCTTAAAAGAATATGTAGCGCTCAATATTCTGCCGCAAGTAGAAAAACCATTGCGCTATCAAGGTGAAGAGTTAAACGCTATACATAAAGACTGGGATAAGAGCGGCTTGCATTTAGCCTTTGCTTTTCCGGATATCTATGAGATAGGCATGAGCCATTTGGGATTAAATATCCTTTATCAGCAGGCCAACAGCCATCCGGATTATTTGATGGAGCGAGTTTTTGCGCCTTGGGACGATATGGAGGAATTATTGAGAGAGGAAGGAATTCCTCTTTTTAGCTTGGAATCCTACCGACCGTTAAAGGATTTTCATGGTATCGGCATTACCTTGCAGTACGAGATGTGCTATACTAATATTATCAACATGCTTGATTTGGCTCATATTCCCCCTAAAAGAAAAGACCGTACTGAGGACGATCCTTTAATATTTATGGGCGGTCCCTGCGCTTATACGCCGGAACCTTTGGCTGATTTTGCTGATTTTTTTATCATCGGCGAAGGCGAAGAGGTCAATATGGAGATTTACGCCCTCTGGCTGGAAAATTTAAAACAAAACGGCGGTAAATTAAACCGTAAGCAATTTTTAGAGGACTTAGTGGAAATCGAAGGCGTATATATACCGGAGTTTTATGAAGCCGCTTATCATGAGGACGGGCGCTTAGCCAGCTTTGAACCAATTCACCCGAAAGCGCCGAAGGTGATTAAAAAAAGGATGTTAAAAAGCATGGAGGGCGCTTTTTTCCCCACCAAGCCTATTGTGCCTTATTTAGAAGTAGTGCATGACCGAGCCGTTTTAGAGGTGCTTCGAGGCTGTACCAGGGGCTGTCGTTTTTGCCAGGCAGGGGTTTTGTATCGTCCGGTACGGGAAAAATCCGTCCAAGAATTGGTAGAGCAAGCTTTGGCAATTATTAAAAATACCGGCTATGACGATGTATCCTTAAGCTCATTGAGCACCAGCGACCATACTTGCGCTTACCAACTGTTAACGGCGCTTTTAGAAGAACTGGAAAAACGCAATGTCTCGGTGTCTTTACCATCCTTAAGGGTGGACAACTTCTCTGTTAATCTGGCTCAGCAGGTGCAGAAATTAAAGCGCTCCAGTATTACCTTTGCACCGGAGGCCGGCACTCAGAGACTGCGTGATGTCATCAATAAAGGCGTAACGGAGAAAAATTTGGTCGATGTCAGCTACCGCATCTTTGAAAACGGCTGGAGCAAGATGAAGCTTTATTTCATGCTGGGTCTGCCGACCGAAACCGATGAAGATTTAGCGGGAATTGCTAATCTGGGCTATACCGTTTTAAGCATCGGTGATGAGGTGCGGGAATCGCAGAAAAACTTCCTCAAACCGCCGCAGATCAATATCAGCGTTTCCTGCTTTGTGCCTAAACCATTCAGCGCCTTTCAGTTTGAGCCGCAGGTGCCCATGGACGAACTGCGCCGCCGGCAGAAATATCTGCGGGGCTTGATTAAAAATAAGCGCATTGATTTTAATTATCACGACCCGGAAGTAAGCTATTTAGAAGCCATCTTTGCCAAAGGAGACCGCCGTTTGGGCGAAGTGTTGTATAAGGCATGGGAATTAGGCTGCAAAATGGACGGCTGGTCTGAATTCTTTGATTTTGATGCCTGGATGGAAGCCTTTGAGGACTGCGGCATCGATCCGGAATTTTATGCTTACCGCAAAATAGACTATGATGAGCTTCTGCCGTGGGATCATTTGGACTGCGGCGTGCGCAAAAGCTTTTTAATCAGGGAGCATAAAAAGGCGATGGAGGCTAAAGTTACTCCCGATTGCCGCTTTGGTGTTTGTTCCGGCTGCGGGATTTGTCCCGACAGAGAGGTAAAATTGGACTTAAGGGGAGGTAAGCCCGGTGATATGTAGAGTAAAATTCGGCGAAAGCATGGCAGGAAAATTTCTCTCCCATTTGGATATGCTTCGTGCCTGGCAGAGAGCCATCGTGCGCAGCGGATTAAATCTGGCTTACAGCCAAGGCTTTAATAAGCATCCTAAGCTTTCTTTCAGCTCTGCTTTGGCGGTAGGGCTGACCAGCAGCGGTGAGTACGTGGATATTGAGCTGAATGAGGAACTGCCGGCACAGGAGATAGCTGAAAGGCTAAAGAAGCATCTGCCGCCGGCTTTGGAACTTTACGCTTTAAAAATTGTTGATGACAAAACGCCGCCGGTGATGAGTATTATCCAAAGGGCGGAGTATCGGGTGAGTGTTAAGCTTGCGCAAAGTGTTCCTTTAGCGGAGATTGAAAAAACTATCGATGAATTATTAGCTTCTCCCCGCTTAGAGGTAGAGCGCCGAAAGAAAAATTCCCGGGAGAAAAAACTGGTGGATATTCGTCCCGGCATTTATCAAATTACTGCCGAATATCAAGACGAGCTGCTCATAATCAAGCTGTTTTTGCAAAATAACAGCGACGGCAATGTTAAACCCGACGAAACAGTCGGCTTAATCATCAAAAATTATCCCGGAGCTGAAATAAGCCAAATTCACCGCCAAGAGCTGTATACCATTAAAGACGGACAGCTGCTTTCGCCTATGGAGGTTTAAACGATGTATGAACTTTTGGCTTTAAAGGAAAAGGACGGGCTTGCTCTGGCTCTTTTTAGGGACAATCTTTTAGTGGAATATTTTCCGCCGCAGAAAACCAAGGTGCAAAGCGGCGATATTTACCGGGGCAAAGTAGAGAGAATTTTGCCCGGGTTAAATGCGGCCTTTATTAATCTGGGGCAGGAAATGGGCTTTATTTATGCCCAGGATGTTTTGGCGGAAAGAAAAAGTACACATATTGCTTTTGCTATCAACGATCTTTTAAAAGTCGGTCAGGATATCGTCGTGCAGGTGGTTAAAGAAGCAAGCGGTGACAAACGCCCTTCAGTGAGCGGCAAGATTTCCTTAGCCGGGGAATATATTGCCCTTTTGCCTAATTGCTCACAAAAATATCTTTCCCGCAAGATAACCGACGAAGAAACGCAAAAAAAGCTTCACAATGAGCTTGAAAAGCTGAAATTGACGCCCGATATTGGTTTAATCGTGCGCACTAACGGACAAAATGCCGATCATACTCTTCTGCAAAAGGAGTATGATGAGCTTGCGGCAAAATGGCAGAGAATTATCAATACCAAAGGACGCATTTTATACCGGCAAAACAATGCCTTAGAAAGCCTGCGCCAGGATTTAAGCGGTAAATTGGCAAAAGTTTGGACTGATGATGAGAGCATTTACGAAAGCTGGCAGCAAAATTATCAAGTGCCGGTATTTTTAAAGGACAGCGAGTATCTTAAAAATAAATTTGCGCTGTCCTCACAACTGCGCAAGGCGTGGGTTAAAAAGGTGGATTTGGCGGACGGGGGATTTTTGGTTATTGATGAAACCGAAGCTATGGTGGTGATTGACGTTAACAGCGGCAATTTTACTGCTAAAGAAGGCGTGGAGGAAACCTTTTTAAGCATCAATCTGCAAGCGGCGGAGGAAATTGCTCGGCAAGTGCGCTTGCGCAATTTAGCCGGGATAATCATTATCGACTTCATTGATATGAATAACGAAGAAAACCGCAAAGAAGTAAGCGAAGCTTTGGCTTGCGCTTTTGAAAACGACCGGCGCAAGGTGTCGCTGGAGGGCTGGAGTCCTTTAGGCTTATTTATACTCACCCGCCAAAAAAAAGGGCAGACTTTGAGCAAAACTCTGGGACATGCTTGCCCTCATTGTCAAGGCATGGGGCGGATCGCTGACTTTTAAGGAGGAAAAAGATGCATATATGGGCAATCGGGGATTTGCATTTATCCTTTGATGAAAAGGGAAAGATAACTAAGCCCATGGAGAAATTCGGGGCGAATTGGCAGGAGTATGAGCAAAAAATATGGGACAATTGGCAGCAAAAGGTGCAGGCAGAGGATTGGGTTTTGCTGGCGGGGGATATTTCGTGGGCAATGAAGCCAAAGGAGGCAGTTTATGATTTATTGTGGCTCAAAAATTTGCCCGGGCAAAAAGTGCTGGTCAAAGGCAATCATGATTTTTGGTGGCAAGGTATCAGCAAGACGGAAAAACTTTTAGAACCGATGCTTCCCCTTTATAATAACGCACTGCCAATAGGAAACTTTGCCCTTTGCGGCGGCAGAGGCTATCAGGCAACTCCTCAATGGTCTGACGAAAAGCTGAAAATGCGGGAATATGCCCGATTAAAAAGTTCCCTTGCTCAAGGTAAAGCCATGGAGAAAGATATTATAATTCTTTTGCACTATCCGCCTTATGATTATGACGGCAAAGACAATCTTTTCAGCGAGCTGCTCATGCAGTACAATCCAAAAGCAGTAATTTACGGACATCTACATAATAAAGAAACTGACATTTACCGCACATCGCTGGGAAAGATAAAAATGTATCCGGTGAGCTGCGATTATCTGAACTTTAATTTGCAATTAATTTTTTAATGGGGTGTAAGCATGGAAGAAACAAAAAAAGATATTTTAAATCAAGGGCTGGCTGATGAATTAAACGCTGCTGCCGAATATATCGGTTTTGCCGCTAAATTCGGCGATTTGGCTTTAAAGGAGCGTTTTTTGCAATACGCCGCCGATGAATTAAACCACGCCATAAAAATTCTGCGGCTCATGTCCGATGCCAAGGTAGAGCCGGAAAAAATCGATATCACTCCAACAGATGGTGAGCTGATTGAAGAATTGGTTCAATACATTGCTAATGAAGAAGCTGCTGTTTTTTATTATGATGTGCTGCAAAAGCTGCACCAAGACGGCGAAGTTACTTCCTTGTGCCAGGAAATAAAAAATGAGGAAGACCGCCACTTGAGAAATATCAGGCAAATATTTTTGCAGGCAAAGGAGCGAAAAGGATGAACGACGAATTGGATATGGTTTATCTGATGGCGCAAATAAGCCATGAAATCCGCACTCCCTTAAACGGTATCAAAGGCTTTGGTGAGCTTTTGCTGGATGAGTCTATCGGTCAGCTAAACGACGTACAGAAAAAATATTTAACCAAAATGCTGGACAGCACCGAAAAGCTTTCACAAATAGTAGAAAGAGTTTTAGACTGGGCAAAATTAGAGAGCAAGCAAAGCCAGCTGAGCATCGAAGAAGTGCAGTTAAATTATCTTTTGTGGGAAGTAGTAGAGCTTTTGAGCCAAAAAGCGGAGCAAAAGAATATCACCCTTGTCTTAAATGCTCCGGAAACGATTATTCTCGATGCTGACAGCGGCAGGGTGCGTGAAATAATAATCAATTTGGTAGACAACAGCTTAAAATACACTCCTTCCGGCGGCAGGGTAGAGCTGACCGCAGAAACTAAAGGCGATAAGCTGCTGCTCAGCGTCAAAGATAACGGCTACGGGATACCGGAGAGCCAAATGAAACGCTTGTTTCAGCCCTTTTCCTACGGAGCCAAGCGCATTGCCAATGAGGTCAGCAGCGGCTTAGGGCTGTGGATCTGCAAGCTTTTGGTGGAAATGCATCAAGGCAGTATTTGGGCGGAGAGCCAAGAGGGCGAAGGCAGTTGTTTTTATGTTTCCTTGCCTTTGCATCAGCCGGCTTGAGCTTATGGGTTAAATTAGATTATTTGAATAATAATTAAATTTTTGTGGAAATTATTGAAAATTATCATTGAAAAAATGCACTCTTTTTTTGCAGTGAGCCTTATAATATGCTAAAATAAATTAATACAGTAATTTTTAAGCAAAGAATCTCAACAATTTCAAGGAGGGTTTTTTATGAAAAGCGATATTCAAATTGCCCAGGAAACACCGATGGAGCCTATCGGCAAGATTGTCGAAAAATTAGGCATCAGAGATGATTATGTGGAGTGCTACGGAAAGTACAAGGCTAAGATTGATTATAATATGCTCAATGAGTATGCTGAGAAAAAAGACGGCAAATTAATTCTGGTTACGGCTATTAACCCGACCCCTGCCGGCGAGGGCAAAACAACAACTACCGTAGGCTTGGGCGATGCTTTAAATCTCTGCGGCAAAAAGACCGTTATCGCCTTGCGCGAACCTTCCTTGGGACCGGTTTTTGGTGTTAAAGGCGGTGCTGCCGGCGGTGGTTATGCTCAAGTAGTACCGATGGAAGATATCAATTTGCATTTTACCGGCGATATGCACGCTATCGGCGCTGCCAATAACTTATTGGCGGCAATGCTGGATAATCATATTCAGCAAGGCAACACTTTAGGCATCGATCCCCGCCGTATCACCTGGAAACGCTGCGTGGATATGAATGACCGTCAGCTGCGTTTTATTGTTGACGGCTTAAACGGTAAAGCCAACGGCACTCCCCGGGAGGACGGTTTTGATATTACCGTTGCCAGCGAGATCATGGCTATTCTTTGCTTAAGCCAGAATATCACCGATTTAAAAGAAAAATTAGCGAAAATTGTTGTCGGCTATACCTATCAGGACAAACCGGTCACAGCCGGTGATTTGAAAGCTCAAGGGGCGATGGCAGCATTGCTGAAAGATGCTTTGAAGCCAAACTTGGTACAAACCTTGGCTCACAATCCTGCCTTTATCCACGGCGGACCTTTTGCTAATATTGCCCATGGCTGCAACAGCATCATGGCTACCCGCACCGCATTAAAATTAGGCGATTATGTAGTAACGGAAGCCGGTTTCGGTGCTGATTTGGGTGCAGAGAAATTTTTAGATATCAAATGCCGTATTTCCGGCTTAAGACCTTCGGTTGTAGTTATCGTAGCTACAGTCAGAGCTTTAAAATATAACGGCGGTGTGGCTAAGGCTGATTTGAATCAGGAGAATCTTGAGGCTTTGGAAAAAGGCTTGCCAAACTTGCTCAGACATATCGAAAATATTACCCAAGGCTTCGGACTGCCGGCAGTAGTAGCGATCAATCGCTTCCCCACCGATACCGAAGCAGAGCTGGAAATGGTTTATAATAGCTGCAAAAAACTCGGAGTTAATGTTGCTTTATCTGAAGTGTGGGCTAAAGGCGGCGAAGGCGGCATCGAACTGGCAAAAGAGGTTATGCGCTTAGCCGAAGAAAATGAAAATCCGACCTTAAACTTCACTTATAATACCGAAATGAGCATTAAAGATAAAATTGCGGCTGTAGCGAAGAAGATTTACCGCGCTGACGGTGTTGATTATTCACCGCAAGCTTTAAAAGAAATTGCTCAGTTAGAAGAATTAGGCTACGGCAAATTGCCGGTTTGCATCGCCAAAACTCAGTATTCTTTCAGCGATGATGCTAAAAAATTGGGCGCTCCCGTTAATTTTAATATCACAGTAGCCAAGGTTAAGGTTTCTGCCGGCGCAGGCTTTGTAGTTGTTTTAACCGGCGATATTATGACCATGCCGGGATTGCCGAAAGTACCGGCAGCAGAAAAAATTGATGTTGATGCTAACGGCGTAATTTCCGGATTGTTTTAATGTCTTTTCCAAGGACTGATTGTGTATGCATGATGAGAAGAAAACTTTTTATTTGGTTTGCAGTGATGTCTTACCGGAAGCAATATTAAAAACCGCTGAAATCAAGGTATTATTAAACCAGGACACCCATTTGACCGTCAATGAAGCGGTGGAAAAAATCGGCTTAAGCCGCAGTGCTTTTTATAAGTACCGCGACAGCATTTTTCCTTACGAAAAAACGATTAAAGAGCGAATCCTGACTTTGATTATTGATAGTGAAAATGATGTGCAGGTTTTGGCGGATTGTTTGCAAATACTCACCGAAGCCGACTGTCAGGTGTTAACTATTAACAGAGGAGTGCCGGAAAAAACAAGGCAAAGATCATGTTGGTAGTTGATACTAAAGAGATGCGCCAAGAAACAGAGTCCTTATTGGAAAAGCTTTATGAGTTACCAAAAGTTCAGGAAATTGAGATTTTGGATTAATCTTTAAAAAGGAGAATAGCAAATGAGTGACAATACTAAAGTTCATAAGATAGCTCTTCTCGGCTTAGGTACCGTCGGCACAGGCGTGTATAAATTAGTAGAAGAACGGCAAAAAGATGAATTTTATTTTAAAACGGGCACCCGTTTGGAGATAAGCAAAATATTGGTGCGGGATGCCAAGAAAAAACGTGCCAATATTTTACCGCAGATTACTATCACCGATCAATGGTCCGATATCATCAATGATCCGGAAATTGACATCATTGTAGAGGTAATGGGCGGAATTGAGCCTGCCCGCAGCTATATTTTAGAGGCATTAAATGCCGGCAAAAATGTTGTTACTGCCAATAAAGATTTATTGGCAGTGCACGGCAAAGAATTATTGGATGCGGCTAAGGAAAACAAGAGAGATTTGCTTTTTGAAGCATCGGTAGCTGGAGCAATTCCTATTATCAGACCGTTAAAGCAATGCTTAGCCGGCAATCATATTGATGAAATCATGGGTATCGTCAACGGCACGACCAATTATATCTTAACCAAAATGACTGCGGAGGGCATGGATTTTGCGCAAGCCTTAGCCAAAGCAACCGAATTAGGCTATGCGGAGGCTGATCCTACCAGCGATATCGAAGGCTATGATGCAGCACGCAAAGTAGCAATTTTGGCTTCGATAGCCTTTCATTCACGGGTTGTGCTGGACGATGTTTATGTTGAGGGTATTACCGCTATTTCTGCGCAGGATATCCGCTATGCCAATGAGGCAGGATATGCTATGAAATTAATCGGAGTAGCTAAAAATACCCCCAGCGGCATCGAAGCCCGGGTTCATCCGATGCTGATTCCTTTAAGCCATCCTTTGGCAACGGTCAATGATTCCTTTAATGCTATCTTTGTCCATGGTGACGCTGCCGGGGAAGTAATGTTTTACGGCAAAGGGGCAGGGGAGCTGCCGACAGCCAGCGCTGTAGTGGGTGATATTATTGATGTTGTGCGCAATATCCAATACGGCTCTTTGGGGCGTATCAGCTGCAGCTGCTATAAAAATTTACCGATCAAGTCCATTGATGACATTGAAAGCCGTTATTTTATTCGGGTCAGCTGTCAGGACCAAACCGGCGTATTAGGTAAAATTGCCACCGTATTCGGTGATAACGAAGTAAGCATCAGCCAATTTATCCAAAAGGATATTGTAGACGGCAATGCTGAATTGGTTATCATAACTCATAAAGTTTTCGAACGTGATATTCGCAAATCTGTTGATGCGCTCAATAAACTCGATGTAGTGCATAAGGTTTCCAGTATCATCAGAGTTTACGGCTAAACAATAGGTTGAAAGGGTGAAAGTTTATGGCACTGATAGTGCAAAAATATGGTGGTACTTCTGTTGGTACAACAGAGAGAATTCGTAAAGTGGCGGATAATATCGCTAAGTTTACCAAACAAGGGCATCAGCTGATTGTCGCAGTATCTGCTCAGTCCGGCACTACGGACAATCTGATTAAATTAGCCGGCGAGGTTAATGACAATCCATCAGGACGGGAAATGGATATGCTTTTAAGTACCGGTGAGCAAATTACCATTGCGCTGTTAGCAATGGCACTGGATAAAATAGGTGTTCCGGCAATTTCCTTGACCGGTCCGCAAATGGGTATTTTAACGGACAATGCTCACACCAAAGCGAGAATTTTAAGTATCGACCACAGTCGGATCAAAAAGGAATTAAATGCCGGCAAGGTAATCATTGTAGCCGGATTCCAAGGAATTTCCGAAGAAAATGAAATTACTACGTTGGGCAGAGGCGGCTCCGATACCACCGCAGTGGCAATTGCTGCCAGTATCAAAGCTGATTTATGCGAAATATATACCGATGTGGACGGAGTTTATACAGCCGATCCCCGCATCGTAAAAAATCCCAGCAAATTAAACGTCATTACTTATGATGAGATGCTGGAGTTAGCCAGCTTGGGAGCAAAAGTCTTGCATCCGCGTTCTGTAGAGGTCGCTAAGATTCACAACGTTCCTTTAAGCGTTCGTTCCAGCTTTGAAACTGAAAAGGAGGGCACTTTTGTCGTGAATAAAGAAGGTTTGGAGAAAAATTTAGTAGTTACCGGTGTCGCCAGTGACAAAAATACTGCAAAGATTGGTATATTTGATGTACCGGATACCCCCGGTATTGCCGCTAAAATATTTGAAAGATTGGGGCAGGCCAATGTCAACGTGGATATGATTATCCAAAGTGCTACCAGAAATAAAAAAGTTAACGATATTTCTTTCACCGTTCCGAAAAACGATCTGTATCATGCTGTTGATGTTATTGACAGTTTGCAGGAAGAAATGGGCTTCGGCGAAGTTGTTTGCGCTGATGACGTAGCTAAAATTTCTATTGTCGGTGCCGGCATGGTTTCCTCTCCGGGTGTTGCGGCAAAAATGTTTACTACCTTATCCAACGAAGGTATTAATATCGAAATGATCAGCACCTCGGAAATCAAAGTTTCCTGTGTTATCAAAAATTACGGCGATAATGTTAACAAAGCGGTTTGCAGCTTGCATGACGCCTTTGATTTAGACAAAATAGGCAAATAAATGATCGATTCTCTTGCTTTTTTAAGCAAGAGAATTTTGTATGTATGGGCTCGATAACATTATATTATAGATCAGGGTAATATTTTGTACTATTAATTTCCCGAGAAATATGATAAAATAAAGAATTGTGGGAGATGACAAAGGCTTATGATGACAAATAATGAACAAGCTCAAAGGGCTTATTTAAAAGAAAATTACTTGGAAATATTCAAGCTGAAAAACAATGATTTTTTCGGTTTATTAGCGATAGATTTTTATTTAAAGGAGTTTCTCTTTTTTCCTCGATTAATGAATCTTTTAGCTTCTCGCAATAATTTAAATGATAGTAAAGCCCGAAACTTGGGTATAGTTTCTACGTTGGTATATTTATCAGCCAAAATACATTATTCAGTTAAAGATAACAAAAAGACGACCTTTGCCGCTGATATGCAGTTTCCGATATTGCTGGGAGATTTATTGTACGGCAAGGTCATCGAAGTTTTGCTCTCCGGAGAAAACAGCGACTGCCTGAATGATTATCTGCATTATTTGCAGGAGTTAAATGCCGCTGTAGTTGATCATTTAAACGGAGAAGTAAATGAAGAGGTTTTGGCTGAGCTGAGATATGTGAAATTAGCCTTGCTGAGCGCTGATTTGTTGGGCGTAAAGGATGAAGAGGAGCTGGAGTGGGTAAAAAATTCGGCAAAGGCTTTTGCCGCCGGCTTGAAAAAAGAAAATATTTCTTCAGCTTTGGAGCAATTAAAGGCTGACGGTGATTTTGCCTTCCTGGCAAATGATTTAAAAATTACTTCCTTAGAGGATTTAGAGCGCAGTATATAATTAAGAACAACAGAGGTCGATGACATGAGCGTGGTTAATGTAATAAAACTGCATAAAATAATGGGCGATGAGCTGGCAAAGGTTGAAAGCTATTTAGATCAGTTTCTGCATTTTGAGCATCAGGAAATAGCTGAGGGCGCTTTGCATACCCTGCACGCCGGCGGCAAAAGGCTGCGTCCTGCCGTCGTTATCATGACAGCCTCTTTTTATAATAATGCCGACAAGGTTGTGCCCTTGGCTGCGGCAATGGAGTTAATTCATATGGCATCGCTGATTCACGATGATATAATTGACCGCTCGCCGACCAGAAGAGGACTGCCGACTTTAAATGTAACTATGGGTCCTGCCAAGGCTTTGCACACCGGGGATTATGTCTTAACCAAAGCTTTGGAAGATGTTTATAATTTGCCCCGTGGCAAGGAGATTGTAAAAATATTAGGGAACTTATCCATGGAAATGTGCTATGGTGAGGTTGAGCAGATCAACAGCATGTATGATGTCAAGCAAACCATAGAGGATTATTATTACCGAATCAACCGCAAAACAGCGCTTTTGATCGCTGTTTGCTGTCAGGTTGGCGCCTTGGCCAGCAATGCTTCCCCCCAGGAAGTGCAGAAATTTTATGATATTGGGTATAATATCGGTATGGCATATCAAATTAAGGACGATATTTTGGATATGGAGATGTCGGAAAAGGACTTAGGCAAACCGGCAGGCAGTGATTTAGCCCATGGAATAATGACTTTGCCGACTATTTTGACCTTGCAGAAGGATTTTGCCGAAAAAGAACATTTGCTTGATTTGATTAAATCCCGCTTCCCCAAAGGGCAGGAGCAAGTGCAAGAAGCATTAGAATTAATTAAAAAACACCACGGCATTAAGGAAGCAAACCAATATTGCCGCCGTTATATCGAGCAATCCAAGCGGCTAATTGACGAACTGCCGGAAAACAAAGGCAAATTGGTCTTTAAGCTTGGTGCTGAATACGTTATTTCGAGGGGTTATTAATGAGCTTTAATTATCCGGTATGTCTGAATTTACAACAAAAAAAATGCGTAGTCATCGGCGGAGGCAGTGTGGCTAAAAGAAAGGTGGCGGCGCTTTTGGCGCAAGAGGCAGACATCACTGTTATTGCGCCCGCAGTATGCGAGGAAATAGCGCAGAAAGCGGCTGCGAATGAGCTTCTTTGGCGGAATACATATTTTACGCCTCAAGATTTAGCCGGAGCATTTTTGGTTATTGCCGCTACGGATAACCGTGAGGTCAACCATGAAGCAGCCGAGTATTGCCGAAAGCATAATATTTTAATCAATGTCTGTGACAGCTTGGAGGAAAGCTCCTTTATCGTTAATTCCTACTTTACCAAAGGCGATTTGCTGGTAGCTGTTTCTACCGGCGGTGCCAGTCCGGCGTTAAGCCGCAAGCTGCGCTTGGATTTACAGCAGATGGTTGATGATAAATATGCAGAAGTTTTAGAAATCCTGTTTGAGGCAAGAAAACAAGCATTAATAAAAATAACTGACAGCAGTAAACGCCGTGAATTTTTACAAAGCTTAGCTAAAATAGATTATTTAAAAATATTAGAAGAACAATCAGCAGATAACCTTAGAAATCAGGTGAAACAATGTCTATCATCTTACTTGGATTAAATCATAAAAGCGCTCCGGTGGAAGTAAGGGAAAAGATTTCCTTGTCTAAGCCCCGGATTAAAGCTAATACGGATATCATTAAAAATATGGCTTCTATTGATGGTATGGCAGTTTTATCTACCTGCAACCGCACGGAGTTTTATTTTTCCTCAACCAAGCATAAAAAAGCTATCGATGAGGTCGAAAGCTGGATCAGCGATTACAGCGGAATTGCCGTAGATGAAATGGCGCAATATTTATATATCTTTGAAGATGTCAAAGCAGTGCGCCATTTATATGAGGTTGTGGGCGGGCTTGATTCCATGATTTTAGGCGAAAGCCAGATTCAAGGTCAGGTGCAGGAAGCATATAATCTTGCCTTGGAATGTGGATTTTCCAACAGCATAATAAATACATTGTTTATGAATGCTTTGTCCGTGGGCAAAAGAGTGCGCACGGAAACCTATATTGACCGGCAGCCGGTATCCATCAGCTCCGCCGCCGTTGATTTGGCGAAAAGCGAGCTGGGGACCTTGGAAGGCAAAACAGTTTTAATTCTCGGCGCCGGCGAAACCAGCGAATTAGCCGCCAGACATTTGGTCAGCAACGGCATTTCCAGCGTCATAGTTGCTAACCGTACCTATGAACGGGCGAAAATTATGGCTAATGAATTCGGCGGTTCGGCAGCTAAATTAAGCGAGTTTTTCAATTATATTAAAGATGCGGATATCATCATCAGCTGCACTTCTTCGCCGCGCTACGTGGTCGAGAAAGCAGAAATTGCTCCCTATGTAGCTCAAAAGAAATCGCCGCTTCTGTTTATTGATATCGCTGTGCCCAGAGATATCGAACCGGCGGTAGCTGAGCTTGACAATGTGCATTTGTATGATATAGATGATCTGCAAAACCAAGTACAGCAAAACTTGGAAAGCCGCAAAAACGAAGCGGTCAAAGCACAAAAAATAATTGAGCAGGAAGTCAGCAATTTCTTTTATTGGCTGGATACCTTGGCAGTAGTGCCGACAATTATTCGCCTGCGCTCTCAAGCCGAACGCATCAAAAAAGAAGAAGTGGAGAGAGCGCTTAACCGTATTGAAAATGTGACCGAGCGGGAAAAACGCATCGTGGAGCAGCTGGCGCACAGTATTGTCAGCCGCCTGATGCATAAACCCATCGTTAATCTTAAAACCTTAGCCGGCGAAAATGAAGATCGTTTTGATTGCTATATCAGAGCTTTTAACGATTTGCTGGCGCTGGAAGAGGAGGATTCAGCGAAAAATGAGCAAACGAGTAATTAAAGTCGGCACCAGAGACAGCGCTTTGGCATTATGGCAGACTAAACATGTCATCGAACGCTTGGAAGCGATAAGTGATGAATACACCTTTGAAACTGTTGCCGTAAAAACCAAAGGCGATAAAATATTAGATGTTTCCTTGGCAAAGGTAGGCGACAAAGGCTTATTTACCAAGGAATTGGAAGTGGCAATGTTAGAAAATGAAACTGATTTGGCAGTGCACAGCATGAAAGATGTGCCGACCCAATTAGTTGAAGGCTTAACTATCGGCGCCATTTTAAAAAGAGAAGACCCCCGGGATGTGATTATTTCTCCCCAAGGCTATACTTTTAGTACCTTGCCTCAAGGAGCAAAGGTCGGCACCAGTTCCTTGCGCCGCAAAGCGCAAATCAAACATTTGCGCCCGGATTTAGAAATCTGCGATATCCGCGGCAATCTAAACACTCGCTTGCGCAAAATGGAGGAAGAAAATTTCGACGCTTTGATTTTAGCCGCCGCAGGAGTTATCCGCATGGGCTGGAGCGAAAAAATTACGGAATATTTGGCGCCGGAGGTTTCCTTGCCGGCAGTGAGCCAAGGAGCTATCGGTGTTGAGTGCCGCAGTAATGATGCGGAAATTTTAAAATTGTTAGCTTTAATTAACGATGACGATACCGCTATTTGTGTTAGAAGCGAAAGGGCTCTTTTAAATGAGCTGGAAGGCGGCTGTCAGATTCCTATCGCCGCATACGGCATTATCGAAAACGATAGCTTAATTTTAAATGGCTTGGTGGCTTCTTTAGACGGCAGCCGTTTAATCAAGGAAATATTGGCAGGAAAAAAAGCAGAAAGCGAAGAGATCGGTCGCAGTTTAGCCCAAAAACTGACCGCTCTCGGTGCCGATGAAATATTAGCAGAAATCAGACAGGAGTTGACCCAATGAGCAAAGGTAAAGTATATTTAATCGGAGCAGGTCCGGGAGATACTAAATTAATCACCGTCAAAGGTTTGGAATGCATCCAAAAAGCCGATGTCATCGTGTATGACCGTTTGGCAAATCCCCGCTTGCTCTCCTATAAAAGAAATGATGCAGAGCTGATTTATGTGGGCAAATCGCCCGACCGCCATACCTTAACTCAAGATGAGATCAATCAAGTATTGGTTGACGAAGGCTTAAAAGGCAAATATGTGGTCCGCTTAAAAGGCGGCGATCCTTATGTCTTTGGCAGGGGCGGTGAAGAGGCAGAAGTTTTGCGTGCTCACGGCATCGAATTTGAAGTAGTGCCCGGCATTACTTCCGCTATTTCCGTGCCTAACTATGCCGGTATTCCGGTAACACACAGAGATTTCACCTCGACTTTCACCGTTATCACCGGTCATGAGGATCCGACCAAAGAAGACAGCAGCATCAACTGGGCGCGCTTAGCCACTGATCCCGGCACTTTAATCTTTTTAATGGGTGTCGGCAATTTGGCAAAAATCGTTTCTCAGCTTGTCACTAACGGCAAATCCCCGCAAACTCCCATTGCTCTTATTCGCTGGGGCACTCGTCCAGAGCAGCAGGTGGTAACCGGTCGATTGGAAAATATTGTGGAAGAAGTAGCCAAAGCAAAATTGACTTCGCCGGCTATTATCATTGTCGGTGAAGTAGTAACCTTACGGGATACCTTAACTTGGTTTGAGCAGAAGCCTTTATTCGGCAAACGCATTTTGGTAACCAGAGCCAGAGAGCAAGCCAGTGTTTTAAGCGAAAAATTAGAGCTTTTAGGAGCAGAGGCTTGGGAATATCCCACTATTGCTATTAAAAAACCCGCTGATATAGAGCCGTTAAATAAGGCAATCGCTGAAGCTAGTAGCTATGATTGGCTCATCTTTACCAGCGTAAACGGCGTAAAATTTTTCTTTGAGCAAATGAAGGAGTTAAAAGCCGACATTCGCTTTTTAGGCAAGGCGAAGATTTGCGCTATCGGTCCTAAGACCAAAGAAGTTTTGGAGGACAAGGGCTTGCAGGTAGCTGTTATGCCGGAGGTATTTAGGGCAGAAGCCGTAGCCGAAACATTAACTCCCTTGGTCAAGGCAGGGGAAAAGGTCTTATTGCCCAGAGCAGATATCGCCCGTGATGTTTTGGTTACAACCTTAAAAGAAATGGGCTTGAAAGTAAACGAAGTCGTAGCTTACGAAACAATAAAAGCAGACAGCGACAATCAATTTTTGTTAGAAAAAATGGAAGAGAAAGGGATTCATGTCATTACCTTTACCAGCTCTTCCACCGTGCGCAACTTTATGGAGCTTATAGGTGAGCGCCGGGAATTATTAGAGGGTGTAACTATCGCCTCGATTGGACCTATCACCACCAAAACTGCCGAAAGTTTAGGCTTAAAGGTTGATATCACGGCAGATGAATATACTATTGACGGATTGGTAAAGGCATTGGTTGAGTATTTTCAAAAATAAGGAGTGGTTGTGATGTTTCCGCAGACCAGAATGCGCAGATTGAGAAAAAATGCAAATATCAGAGCGTTAAATGCTGAAATTCGCTTAACAGCTGACGATTTTATTTATCCTATCTTTGTCATCGAAGGACAAAATATCAAAAACGAAGTTTCTTCGATGCCCGGAGTTTATCAATTCTCCTTGGATCGAGTTGATGAGGAGATTGAGAGAGCAGTAAATGCCGGCATTAAAGCTATAATCTTCTTTGGTATCCCGGCTGAAAAAGACGAGGTAGGCAGCGGTGCTTATGCTGAGGACGGCATAGTCCAAAAAGCTTTGCGCCAAAGCAGAGCCAAATATCCGGACTTAGTTTTGATGGCGGATGTATGCTTGTGCGAATACACCAGCCACGGTCATTGCGGCTTGGTAAGCAACGACGGCACAATTTTAAATGATCCTACTTTGGAATTATTAGCCAAAACGGCGGTCAGCTATGCCAAAGCCGGAGCCGATGTGGTGGCTCCCAGCGATATGATGGACGGTCGTATCGGGGCATTGCGCCAGGCTTTGGATAAAGAAGGTCTTACTGATGTTTCGGTCATGGCGTACTCGGTTAAATATGCTTCCGCCTTTTACGGACCGTTTAGAGAAGCAGCGGGCGATTCGGCTCCGCGCTTCGGTGACCGCAAAACTTATCAAATGGATCCGGCCAGCGGCGCCAGACAAGCCTTAGCAGAGGCTCGCTTGGATGTCGAAGAGGGCTGTGATTATATCATCGTGAAACCGGCATTGGCTTACATGGATTTGATTGCCCTGATGAGAGCCAATTTCACCCAGCCAATCGTTTCCTACAATGTCAGCGGCGAATATGCCATGATTAAAGCTGCGGCTTTAAACGGCTGGATTGATGAAGAAAAAACTGTTTTGGAAATGTTAACCGGCTTAAAGAGAGCCGGCAGTGATTTAATTATTACCTACCATGCTGTTGATGCGGCTTTGTGGCTCAAAAAGCAAGGATAAAGGAGAATAGAAGATGCGTTCATTCGAAAATTCGAAGAAATTATATCAAGAAGCAGTGAAATTAATCCCCGGCGGGGTTAACTCGCCGGTCAGAGCCTTCCAAGCGGTAGGGGATTTTCCTATCTTTGTGAAAGAGGGCAACGGTTCCCATATTATTGATGTGGATAATAACGAATATGTCGATTTCATCTGCTCCTGGGGTCCCTTAATCTTGGGACACAAGCCGCAGGCAGTAACCGAAGCTTTGAAAGAAGCTATTAATACCGGCACTACCTTTGGTATTCCTACCGAGATTGAAAATGAAATGGCAAAGTTTATCTGCGAAAACGTGCCTTCCGTCGAAATGGTGAGAATGGTTTCCTCCGGTACGGAAGCAACCATGAGTGCTTTGCGCTTAGCCAGAGCCTACACTAAGAGAGATAAGATTGTTAAGTTTGAAGGCTGTTATCATGGTCACGCCGACCATCTGTTGATTAAAGCCGGCTCCGGTGCTTTGACCTTGGGCGTGCCTTCCACTCCCGGTGTGCCGGAAAGCATTGCCAATAACACTTTAAATGCTCGCTATAATGATTTAATCAGTGTAGAAGCTTTATTTAAACAGTTCCCTGAGCAAATAGCGGCAGTAATTGTTGAGCCGATTGCCGGCAATATGGGTTTAGTGCCGCCAAAAGCAGGATTTTTAACCGGATTAAGAGAATTATGTACTAAATACAGAGCACTGCTGATTTTTGATGAGGTTATCAGCGGATTCAGAGCTTCCATCGGCGGCGCGCAAAAGCTTTACGGCATTACTCCCGATTTGACTTGCTTAGGCAAAATCATCGGCGGTGGTTTGCCGGTCGGAGCTTACGGCGGTAAAAAAGAAATCATGAGCCAGGTTGCTCCTGCCGGTCCGGTGTATCAAGCCGGTACTTTATCGGGCAATCCTTTAGCAATGGCAGCCGGTTTGGCTCTTTTAAACCAACTGAAGGACGAAGAAATTTATACCAAGCTTGAGCGTTTAACTTCCCTTTTGGCACTGGGCTTAAAGCAAGCCGCTGACGAAGCGGGAGTTAAGGTGAGCATCAACTATCTCGGCTCCTTATTAACAGTATTTTTCACCGAAAGCCTGGTAGAGTGCTATGAGCAGGCGCAAAGCAGCAATACTGCTCAATTTAAGGTCTTTTTCCAGTCCATGCTGGAGCAGGGCTATTATTTGCCGCCGTCTCAGTTTGAGTGCTGGTTTGTATCTGCCGCTCATACTGAAGAGGATATTAATAATGCTGTCGAGGCGGCAAAAAGAGCATTTCAAAAAGTTAAAGAAATGTAAGGAGTGAGGCCATTGCCATATATCGCGCAAGTAGAGGAAATGAATAAGCGTTTTCAAGCGGAAAAAGGCTATGCGCCTAAATATATTATCTTGACCTATGGCTGTCAGATGAATGAGCATGACTCAGAAACTTTAGCCGGTATGCTGGAAAAGATGGGCTACGAAAAAGCTCTTGCCGAAAATGAGGCAGACCTGATACTCTTAAACACCTGCTGTATCCGCGAAAAGGCAGAGAGCAAGGTGCTCAGCCATTTGGGTGAGCTGAGAAAGCTGAAAAAGGATAAACCCTGGCTTATTATCGGGGTTTGCGGCTGTATGACTCAGCAAAAGGATATTGTGGAAACTATTCGCCATGCGGCTTCTTATGTGCAGCTGATATTCGGCACCTATAACATGCATCATTTGCCGGAGTATCTGGCGCAGATTCTTTCTGATGACAGCAACTGCTACAATATTTTCGCCAAGGAAGAGGAAATAGTTGAAGGCTTGCCCGCAAAACGGGAATATCCCTTTAAGGCGTTAGTGAATATTATCTACGGCTGCAATAATTTCTGCACTTACTGCATCGTGCCTTATGTCAGAGGCAGAGAACGCAGCAGAAGTATTGCCAATATAGTGAGTGAAGTGGAAGCTTTAGTTCACGACGGGGTCAAAGAGATCACTCTTTTAGGACAAAATGTTAATTCTTACGGCAAGGACTTGAAAGACGGCACCAATTTTGCTAAACTGATAGCAGAAATCGAAAAGGTTCGTGGTCTTAAACGGGTTAGATATATGACCTCTCATCCCAAGGATTTTTCCGATGAATTAATCGAGGTCTTGAAAAAATCGCAAAAAGTTCCCCATTATCTGCACTTGCCGGTGCAGTCAGGCAGCAGCCGTATTTTAAAACGCATGAACCGCGGCTACAGCAAAGAGGATTATTTGGAATTAATCCGTAAAATCAAAGAAGCGCTGCCTGATATAGCTATCACAACTGACATTATTGTCGGTTTTCCCGGGGAAACAGAGGAGGATTTCCAAGAAACTTTGGATTTAGTCCGGAAAGTAGAGTTTGACAATGCTTTCAGCTTTGTTTATTCTAAACGTCCCGGCACTCCGGCGGCTGTTATGGAGGACAATGTTTCCGCCGAAGAAAAAAAAGAGCGTTTAGCGCGCTTAAATGCTTTGCTGGCTGAGTTCAGTCATAAGAAAAATCAAGCTTATTTGGGCAAAACAGAGGAAGTTTTGGTCGAGGGCTTGAGCAAAAATAATGCCGAAACCCTGATGGGACGGACAAAAAGCAATAAAACCGTTATCTTTTCCGGCGATGAAGCTTTAATCGGCAAATTTATTCCCGTGAAGATAACAGAAGCGCAGAGTTGGATTTTAAAGGGCGAAGTAGCTCTCTAAAATATAGTTAAAATAAAAAATGGAGGTGCTTATTGTGGAAATTTACGCAAAAGCCAAAGAATTAGCCGAAGCTTTAGCCGCCAGCAGTGAGTTGGCAGCAGTTAAAGAAGCAGAAGTAAAAATGATGATGGATACCGAAGCCAGAAATGTTGTAGAAGAATATCAAACCATTCAAATGAATGCTATGCAAAACGGTATTAATTTTGAAGATCTTCCTGCTGAGCAAAAAGCAAGAGTAGAAGAATTGGAAGGAATCATGAACAGCAACGAAAATATCGTTAATTTCTTGAGTGCTAACCAAGCTTTTGAGCAAGTATTGCGCTCTGTAAACATGATTTTGTCCAACGCCATCAACGGTCAGGGTGAATCCTCCTGCGGTTCCTGCTCTTCTGCCGGCAGCTGTGCAACAGGCTCCTGCAGCTGCAGCGGCGGAGGCTGCCACTAAGAAAAAAACCAGTTCAAATTTGAACTGGTTTTTTTTATGCAAGTATCGTTTGTAAAAAGGCGATTAATAAAGGCATGGTTACAACAGAAAACAATGTGCAAAGGGCAACCATATTTACCGATATTTCCGTATCCTTATCGAATTTTACCGCAAACATGCTGGTAAGCGCTGCTGTTGGGGCAGAAGCACCAATTAGGACTACTCCGGCGATCAAAGGATCGACATGGAAGATGATCATGATAATGATAGCTAAAACGGGAATGATGACCAATCTTAAAATTATCGGCAGATAAATCTTCCACTGGCAAACTAATTGAGTTAATGACATGCCCAGCATGCTGGCACCGATAATAAACATGGGCATAGGTGTATTCAAGGAGCCTACATATTCTAAGGTCTTATAAATGGGCTGAGGCAGGGTTATTGACGCCAGAAAGAAGATTAAGGCTATAAAAACGCCAACAGTTCCGGGATTGATAAAAACTTTTTTCAGTGATAAATGATAATTGCTCTGTCCTTTATTCATTAAAATAATGCCGTAGCTCCAGGAAAGCACATTAAAGACGGCAATATAAGCTGCGCCGTAAAAGACGCCTTCATTGCCGAAAAGGGCTTGATCCAACGGTAAGCCCATAAAGCCGCAGTTGGAAAAAATAGCACCAAACTGCATGACACATTCTTTGGATTTATCCTGATGCCGCACCAAAACCTTGGCTAAAAGAATATTTAAAATTTGAATTACCAAAGCCAAAAGGGCGGTAATGCCTAAGCCGGCTAATAATTCTCGGTTGAAGTCAAGCTGAAATGAAACGATAATTAAAGCCGGGGCTACAAAATAAAGCACAAAATCGGTCATTTTACTGCATACTTCTTTAGTTAAAAAACCCATTTTTGCCGCAATTAAGCCTACTGCCATCAATAAAAACAACACTAAAACCTGTAAACCTATCTGTATAAAATTCTCAAGCATCTATATCCTTCCTTAATCAAAACATTGTTTCTATTATAATACTATTGCCGGCAAAATTAAAGAGAAAAGCTGGAAAAATCCATTATACAATATTATGATTAAAATATTAATCTTGGCTTTGTCCGCCTTGGGTGTCTACATTGTAGGGGGTAGAATAGATTAAATCGCCGATGGGTACAAATTGGTAATTGTGTTCTTTAGCATAGGTGATAATATTCGGCAGAGCATCGGCTGTGTAGCTGCCGTTGTTGTGCATGAGAATAATCGCTCCGCTGTGCAGTTTTTCTGTGACCTTTTGAATGATAGAGGAAGCGGTGGCATTTTCCTGCCAGTCCAAGCTGTCGATGGACCATTGGATAGGATAATAACCGAGCTCCTGAACAGTAGTGACGACTAAATTATTATATTCGCCGAAAGGCATGCGAAATAAAACAGGGGTATAACCGGTGGTGGAGATGATTAATGCTTTATTGTCCTCAATTTCCCGGGTAATCTCTTCTTTGCTCAAAGAGTTCATGTGGGGATGACTGACGCTGTGCATAGCAATCTCATGTCCGTCAGCGGCAATTTTTTCTGCCATTTCAGGATAAGCCTCCAGCCAGATGTTAGTTAAAAAGAAGGTGGCTTTAATTTCATTTGCTTTCAAAATGTTTAAAATATCCTCGGTGTGCTCGCAGCCCCAGGCAGCATCAAAGCTTAGGCTTATTTTGTTTTCATCGGTGTAGACAAAGTATATGGGGTTTTCCTTTTTGACGGCTGCGGAAACTGTATCAATAAGTTCACTGGGCTTGCAAAAAAGAAAGATGCAGCTGACAAATGCTAAAAACAACAAGCTGTTTCTGATGGCTTTTTTGGGGATAATCCATAATCGTTTCATTTTTCTTCCCTCCGTTTCTTCTAAAATAATATGCACAAAGGAAACATTAATGACGAAAAAGGTTAATTTTAAGATAAATACTTGCGCTATGCTAAGATTATTGAGGTGAACATGCACAAAGATAATTAATCGGGCATAGTTTTAAATTAACACATACTAAGGAGGCTTATCCGATGCTTAATATATTTTTTGAGCAAGTTTTATCTTTGGTAGGCTATTTGTCCCAAAATGCCTTTCCTCAGCCTTTGAGCGAAGAAGAGGAGGAAATGTATACCAAACGCATGATAGACGGCGATAAAGAGGCAAAGGATATTTTGATTAAGCATAATTTGCGTCTGGTAGCACATATTGCCAAAAAATTTGATTCGCCGCAATGTGATTGTGATGATTTGATTTCGATCGGAACTATCGGTTTGATTAAGGGTATCAACACCTTTAATCCCGATAAAGGAGCAAAACTGGCTACATATGTAGCCCGCTGCGCAGAAAATGAAATATTGATGCATTTGCGCAGCCAGAAAAAACGCAAATGTGAGGTATCTATTAACGACCCGGTAGGAGTGGACAGAGAGGGCAATGAGATTACTTTGCAGGATATTTTGGGCACAGACAGCGATATAGTTGCGGATAAGGTTGAAACCTCGCTGGAGTATGCTCAAATTATTCAAAAGATGAGCGTGCTGAATAAACGGGAAAAGGAAGTTTTAATCATGCGCTTTGGCTTGGACAACAATAAGCCTCTGACGCAAAGGGAGATTGGCAAGAAGATAGGTATTTCTCGTTCCTATGTATCCCGGCACGCTTAATGTAAGCAAAGTTATAATTTTTAAACATAAGAGCGATAATTACGGAGAAGAAATTGGAAATTTTAAAATTGAAGATAATATTGACACCGCAAAAGTTATGTGATATCATAACCGAAGAAAAAAGGACGATAAGTAAATGCTTGTTTATAAACAAGCATTTTCGCCTTAATTATAAGGCTTAATTTACTGGCTAAAATTTGTTAATTATGAATTATCAAAATTATACAGTAAATTTAGGATATTTTCCCAAAACATCCTGCTATTATCTGGAAAATATGCAAAAAAAGCCTTATAAAACCTGCTTGTTATTCTATGCTGCTTAATTCAGCAGTTAGCATGCAGGTCATTATCGTTCCTTTGAAAAGATAAATGCAGGCAAAAAAAGGAGGAAATAATTTATGCGCAACAAAAGAATGATAGCCTTACTGTTAACTTTGGTAATGGTATTTACTATGTTACCAACTATGGCTATAGCTGAAGGCTTAGAGGATTTTCAAGCTGTTCCTTCAGACCGCCTCTCAACCTCTTTGGTAAAAGGTGTGCAAGATGAAGTAAGTAACGGCAGTGTTGTGTACACTGTTAATTCTAAAGCAGATACTTCCGACTGGGATCAAAACTCAGGGGTAGGAAGTGTTGATTCTTACACTTATGTTGGTGTATATGTAGATGTGCCGGAAAATGCCGTGTCTCTTAAGATGGACGATGAAGGCGTAATTGAAAATATGGAAGATGTAGATCCGTCATTTATTCAAGACGGAAAATTCCAACATTGGTTTCCTATTGCTGATAAAGCAGGCGAAGAATATTCTCTTTTTGCCGGCGGCAGAGAATATAAACTGCTCTTAGAGTGGTTCAACGCTGAAGAAGAAAGCATTAAAAAAGAATACGTTGATGTAACCCGCAACATCGGCGAAGATTTAATCGTTGCTAAAATCGGCAGTAAAACCTATGAAACTCTTCAAGGGGCTATCGCTGCTGCTGGTGACAATGATGTTATCGAATTGACTCAAGATGC
The DNA here is from genome assembly GCA_944391285.1 of uncultured Clostridia bacterium. Taxonomy (GTDB): domain Bacteria; phylum Bacillota; class Peptococcia; order Peptococcales; family Peptococcaceae; genus QAKL01. The sequence goes on along the minus strand of CALXSY010000008.1, from coordinate 18,319 downwards.
AGTGTTAGATTCTGCTGTAACAATTGATAAAAATATTACCATCAAAGGCAGCAATCATACTATTAAAGGCAACGAACAAGCTGCACAAAATGGTTTTGAAGTTACCGGCGGAACTTTTACAATTGAAGATGTAACTTTAAAGAATTTTGGCGGTGCAGCCGGAACTCAGTCCGGTCTTGGTGTAATTAAGGTGCCGGAAACTGCCGGCGGCGACGTTAAAGTTATTGCTAAAAATGTGAATTTAGCGAATTTTAACAGAAGTGCTTATGATCTTGGTGCCGGTAGTTTTGAAATCACCGGCGGTATGATTGACTGCGCTAACAGCAATACGGAAAACACCCGCTTAACTAAAGGTATCAAAGTTGGCGGTACTGATAAAAAAGTAACCGGAACAATTACTAATGTTGCTATTTCCAACTCTGAGTCCAAATATGAAGATTGGGATACCGGTGCTATTGAAGTATATAGTAATGCTGATGTAGATGTTAACGGCTGCACCATCAATAATGTAAAACTTGGTGTAAGCGTAGATAATTATTATTATGACAACAAAGGTGATGTAACTGTTGATATCTCTGAGAGCAATATTGCCGCAGACAGCAGAGCTGTAAGAATTTACAGCAAAGAAGGTGCGGCAGCAAATGCTGCTGTTAATATTGCCGGCGGTGAGTTTAACGGCGAAATTAAAATTGTCAATAAAACTGAGAAAGATACCATTTCTATTACCGGCGGTTATTTTACTGCTAATCCAAGTGAATATGTAGCTGAAGATCATGTAGTTTTAGACAGCGATAAGTCTCAATATGATTATATGGTTGAAGAAAAAGGCGTTAATTCCGCTGAAGTTGTGGATGCTGTAATCCCAACTCCTGAAGTGTCTGACAGCATCGCTGCAGAAGATCAAGAAGTTGCCGCTGAAATTGGCGCAGCAATCAATGCTGATGTTGTAGCCGGTGAGGGTTTGAATACTGCTGCTGCTACTGTAGCTAATAAAAACACCGTAACTGCTGAAGAAGGAAAGAGCGCTTTAGAAGAAGCTTCCATTTCTGTTGGCGAGCATGACACTGTTGAAATCGTAGTACAGCCAACAATGGAAATTGAGATTACTTCCGTCGATTCTGCTGCTAAAAGCTATACTGTGAGCATTAATCCTATGTATCAAACCATTGCTACTACCGATAAAGATGGTATCGATATCGGTACCAATGCAGTTGCGCTTGAAACTAAACCCCTTGAAATCACTAAAGAAGTGACAGTAGTTCTTCCTATTCCCAGCGATTTTGAAGATGTGTTTAACGGCAACGCTTATGTGAAACATTTGAAAGATGGTAGCTTTGTAGCATATCACAAAGCAAATGTTAGTGACAGCAAGCTTACTTTTGTCAACGATAAAGGATTTTCCGATTTTATTGTTTTAAGTGATACTCGCTCTGTAACCGTTGATTTTGGTGATTATGCAAGCGATGAAACTTATGAGCTCAGCAATATAGGCGATCAATTCCCTATTGCTAATGAAGAAAACAAAAAATTCCGTGGTTGGAGCTTTGCCAATGTCAGCGGCATTTACACCAGCCTGACTGAGGAATTATGGGACAAAATTGCCACCACTGACGGACAAACCGTAACTGCGACTGCGGTATTTGCTTCCTCCTCCGGTGGCGGAACTATTCAGCAAAAAACTTTAACCTTTGACACTAACGGCGGCAGCAAAATTGATGCTGTAACCGCTAACTACGGCAAAACTATCGTTTTAGCTGATTATGTGCCTAAAAAAGCCGGGTATAACTTTGTTGGCTGGTATAAAGACAGCGCTTTAAAAGAAAAAATTGAATATGCTGTTTTGGATTACGATATGACTGTTTATGCTAAATGGTCCTTAAACGGTGAGCCTACCGAAGATGAAGGTGAAGTTGAAACTAAAATCATTTTAGTAATCAATAATAAAACAGCTGTAGTTGATGGAAAAACTGTGACCAATGACGTTGCTCCTTTGATTGTTAACAACCGCACCTATACTCCGGTACGTTTTGTAGCTGAAGCTTTAGGCGCTGAGGTTGAATGGAATGAAGCCAGCAGAACTGTTACCATCGAGAAAGATGATGTTAGCATCGTCTTAACTGTGGATTCTGCTGTCGCTTATGTAAACGGCGAAAAAGTGCAAATGGATGCTTCCGCCTTTATCGCTGACGGTCGTATTTTCACTCCGGCTCGTTTTGTAGCTGAAAATTTAGGCGCTGATGTACAGTGGGATGATATAACTAAAACGGTAGTTATCGTAAAATACGCACAATAGCATAAACCCGGTGAGAATTAATTCTCATCGGGTTTTTAATTAATCAAAGGCTTGCCGATAGGTTATTTTGCTTAATTTGCCATCATCAAACTCGAAAAAAAGCATATCTAAGCCGTTGGTGTATTTGATTTCATTAGCGGTTTCAATAGAGCCGTAAGAATTCCAGTGCAGCGAGGTGCCGTACAACCGCCAGTAATATTGGTCTTCTTCGCCGTACACATGATAAAAGCCGGCTCCGGGAATATTGGCAACCGTTGAAGCAGAAATATCCTCATTGGGAGTAAGGGTGTAATTGTCCACCTCATAATCCAGGCGGAAATTTTGGAGCACTTCTTTATAATCCATGCCCAAAGCAATATTGCGGATATGAGGAGCCGTTTTTTCTTGGGTGGTGGAAAACTCAATTAAACTGTAAGAGTCTGCCGGCGAATAATGGAGCAATTGCACCGAACCCCAGTCATAATAAAGGCTGATCAACTGATAATCCTCATCCCAAACCTGCTCTGAATTTTGCTCAAGAGGCTGACCGTATTCGTCGATAAATTGCTCAGCGGATATTTTAGTATCAAAGTCAAACTGCACGTCATCTCGGTAAAATGGGCGCTTTAAAGCGGCTTTTTCCCTGTCAGCTTCGGCTACTGGCTCAAAAGTTTGCGGAAGAAAAGAGGCTGTTTCAGCGGGCAAGTCAAGATAATTTATACTAAGGCTTTGCTCTGTTATTTGTATTTGGCAGTCTGTCATCTCCAGATATTCTCCGGAGTCGCTTTGATAGTAATAATCGGAGGCGGCTAACTGACCATTAAGCAAACCATCCTCCTCGGCAGTCAGCGAATAGAAGATATAGAAACACTGCTTCAGCAAATTTTGCTCATATTGGGAATCATATTCATAGCTGTAAAAATAGATTTTGGCAGTCTGCTCATCCAGGACTAACTGGGCAATCTCCTTGCCGTCTTCAGCATGAGCCAGCCATAAATCGGCTTCTTTAGTGGCAGCAGGGGTATTTTGGCAGGAGCAGAAAATTAAAAGCATTAATATTAGCAAAGGCAGTACTTTTCTTTGCATCTAAAAAACCTCCTTGGGATGATTATAATTAATTATAAAGCATAATGAAGGAGTCTGGCAAGGATTTTTAAGCTAAATGCAGAAAATAAAAGTAGGTGTTATTGGAGATTTGCCGAAAAAATTGCTGTTTTAAAAGAAATTTTATCTTAGGAGCGATAGTGATGGATATAGCAAAAAAAAGACAGCGGGAGAAGGCTGTGGTTGGTTTAATGATTGATTTATACTGTCACGGCAATCACCATACCAAAGGAGAAATCTGTGCCGACTGCCAAGCTTTAAAAGATTATGCCTGTGCAAGAAGTGACCGTTGTCCTTTTATGGAAAACAAAACTTTTTGTTCAAATTGTCGAGTGCATTGCTATTCTCCCCAAATGAGAGAGGAGATTAAAAAGGTGATGCGCTACGCCGGTCCTCGAATGATTTATCATCATCCCCTGATGGCGATTCGCCATTTGCTGGAAAGCAAAAAGGAGCAAAGATTAACTAAAAAAGAAAATTAAAAGCTTGAATCTCAAAGGAGATTTAAGCTTTTTTATTTATCAGCGGACAGGCAAAATGTCAGTACTCACTTCATACGATGGAGCAGAGGAGGTGGAGAGGATGAAAAAAAAGCCTTTGCCAGTCGTATACTGCCAATACAGCCAAAGTGATACAGAGCTGGTGCAATTATTGCAGGAGACTTTTTGCCGGTATTTGCGGCAAAGATTGCAGGAGCTGGTTTAAAATTGGGTAAAATTAAAAAGGGAGGTGAGCGTTATTGAAAATAGAAAATCCCGAGGATTATCAAGCAGCGCTATATATTCGCTTGTCCAAGGAAGATGAAAATGAAGGACCGTCCCAAAGCGTTACTAATCAACAATCTTTGCTAAAGGAATTTGCCGCTGAACAAGGGCTGAAGATTCACGCAGTATACATAGACGACGGTTGGAGCGGCACCAATTTTGACCGCCCGAGCTTTAAACGCCTGTTGGGCGACATTGAGGCAAAAAGGGTAAATATGGTCATCACCAAAGACCTCAGCCGTTTAGGCAGAGATTATATTTTAACGGGGCATTATCTGGAGCGGTATTTTCCGGAGCATGAGGTGAGATATATCTCCCTTTTAGACGGCATTGACACCGGAACTGATTCAACTGTCAATGATATAACGCCCTTTAAAGCTATCATGAATGATATGTATGCGAAGGATATTTCCAAAAAAATTAAAGCGGTTAAGCACGATAAACAAAAAAAGGGGTTATTTATCGGCGCTAAGCCCGTGTATGGCTATAAAATGCACCCGAGCGAAAAAAACAAAATTGTCATTGACAAGGAGGCAGCAGAAATAGTTAAACGCATTTTTGCCTATGCCTCGGAGGGATTATCCTGCCGGCAAATTGCCGTACAGCTCAATGAGGAGCAGATTCCTTCTCCCGGAATGTATTGCGGCAGAAAGAACCGAGGAGGCATTTACAGTGGCTTATGGAGCAGTGAGCGGATTTCTGCTATGCTGCAAAACGAAACCTATATCGGCAACATGGTGCAAGGACGAACGGTGAAAGCCAGCTATAAGTCTAAAAAATGTCTGCGTCAAGCCAAAGAAGATTGGCTGGTGGTTGAAAATACCCATGAAGCAATAATTGATAAAGAAACATTTCATAAAATACAATTTCTTTTAAACAGCCGCAAATATACCCGCAGCCGTACCTATGAATACTTGCTTAAAGGCTTGATTTTTTGCCATGAATGCGGCTATCCTCTGGCGGTGATAAACAGAAAGAATACCCAAGGCGAAGATATTCTTTATTTTGTTTGCCGCACTTATCAGCGTTTCAGCAAAAGCGGGGCTTGCAGCGGTCATTTTATTAAAGAAAAGACCGTTAATGAAGCAGTGATAGCGAGAGTGCAAGAAATATGCTGGCAATATTTCGCCTTTGAACAATTAGAACCTCTGGCGCAGAAAATTATTGACAAGTGGCAAAAAGACGCTGCTTCTGCTGCGGAAATTAAGGCTTTGCGGCAGGAGATCGACAGCTTAAATGACAAAATGGATAAAATATATTTAGATCAGCTGAATGATTTTTTAAGTGAGGCGGACTTTAAGCGTATATTGCAAAAAATCGAACAAAAACGCCAGAGAGCAGAGGAAAGACTAACAGCGCTTGAAAAAAGAGAGACGGCAAGACCGGAGATAAATGTAAAAGATATAATAGAGGATTTCCGGCAGAATTTTTTTAGCGAAAGACAGTTTTTAGTCAGTTTGATAGAGCGAATAGAATTGACTGAGGAAAAGAATATTATTATTAAATTTCTATTTAAACAGCCGGAAATAATTCTGCCTGTTTAACTTACAATATTTCTGCTTATAAGTATCGCGCATTGAAAAAAAAGCTATCGAAAAGCTGCGCAGTCAATATGAATAAAAGGAGAGCTGTTTAGAGACCAATCTTTAAGCAGCTTTTTAAATTGTGAAGATATTATTAAGATTTTTTGGTGAAAAAATTAAGTATTTGTAAAAAATCAAATGAAGTATAGCAAATATATGCGAAGTTTGGTATAATAAACAGGATGTCGCAATTATATAGAGATGTAATTTTTAACAAATCTTAAGATTATATTGCACAAAATTAAAAAATAGTTTAAAATAATGAAATACTACTTTGGAAAGCGAGCGAAGACTAATGAAAATACAATTACGAAAAATCGCCGGTATCGGCATTTTAAGCTGCGCATTATGCTTAGGCTGGGGACAAGCTGCTCAAGCGCAGGATGTTAAAGTAACATTGCCAAGTTTTAAGGTAACGTTAAACGGTCTGAATATTGAGCAAAGCACTAATCAATATCCCTTCATTCTTTATAAGGATATTACTTATGTGCCGATGACCTATTATGATGCCAGATTATTAGGCTTATCGACAGCTTGGGATAATACCAACGGCTTAAAGGTTGAACCGCTAAGCTTTATTCCCGATGCTGAAACAGCGCAGAGCCAATATAAGCCTTACACTTCAAGCACCACCAATCAAGGCAGCTATACAGCTTCCATTGCTCAGTTTAAAATCAATGTTTCCGGCGAAACTATTGACAACAGCAAGGAAGAATATCCGCTGTTGGTCTTTCGTGATGTCACCTATTTCCCGTTAACATGGAGATTTGCTGTCGATACCTTTGGCTGGCAGTACAATTTCAATTTAACCGACGGTTTAACTATTACACCTGTACCGACTAAGGTATTTGATTCCTATGTAGGTGTAGTTGATGGCAGCGTAGTCAATGTGCGTTCTGATGCTACTACAGAAAGTACAGCTATTACTCAGGTATTAGACGGTACTCGGGTTACGGTAACGGGAGAAAAGAAAGCAGCAAATGGTGATTTGTGGTACAATGTAACCTTGTCTAACGGTACTAAAGGCTATATCGCCAGCTGGTTAATAGTAGACGAAGCTACCTATAATGCCAATCACTCCTCACAAAACAACAATCAAACGACACCCAGCAATCCTACAGGAGAAATCAGTCAAATTTCGCTTTTAAATATGATCACTAATGATGACGAAACTATTTTAATTTTTGATGTTGGTTCCAGTGCTATCAGCAGTTCACAAAGCAGTGCCAGCACCGTTAATATCACGATGGCTAACGCTAAATGCGATACTCCTTTGGATTTAAACTTAGATCAAGGTCCGCTGGCAAGCACTAAATTAAGCCAAAGCAACAATCAAATCAGCCTTAAACTGCAAATGAAAGACGGGGCATACTGCACCGTTAACAAAAATGATGATACATTGACACTTCGCATTCGTCACAGAGATTTAGAAAACAGCGGTTTGGCAGGCAAAACGATTGTTATTGACCCTGGTCACGGAAGTTACAAAAACGGTGTAGTAGACCCGGGAGCTGTTGGTCGAGTTTTAGGTTTTACTGATATGGAAGTTGGCACAACTATCGGTTTAAAATTAAAAGATATTTTGGAGGCTCAAGGGGCAACAGTAATAATGACAAGAGAAGAAGATCCAGTTGATATGACTCTTTATGATCGCACAGATCTGGCTAATGAGAATAATGCTGATTTATTCATATCTATTCATGGCAATGCTTTAGATAATAATTACGAGAAAAACGGCATTGAAGTTTATTATTATTGTGAAAGCGGAACTTTGACGTCTTCTGCGCAAAGTTATATTCGTAAAGAGTTTGCCACAGATGTCAGCAATGCTTTGGGACAAGCTACCGGACGTGACAGCACAACCAAAACCAGTAACTTTGTGGTCATCAGAGAAACCGATTGCCCCAGTATTTTGGTTGAGGCAGGATATTTATCCAATGCTGAAGACGAAGCTCTTTTAGCCAGTGATTCTTATCAGAGTATAATGGCAAATGGTATTTATCAAGGCATAGTAGAGTATTTCGCTGCTTATTGATAAAGCATAAATACAAGAGGATTATTTAAGGAATACTTTGCTTGTTTATATAAAAGTAAAGTATTCCTTTGTATTTTTTACAAAAAAAACAAAAAAAATTGTTGACAAGCCTGGTAGAAGTGAGTATAATAGTACAAGTAACGATAAGTTACTTAAGCCGAAGTGGCGGAATTGGCAGACGCAGCGGACTCAAAATCCGCCGCCGTCAAAAGCGTGTGGGTTCGAGTCCCACCTTCGGCAGTAAAAAGCCTCTGTTTTTGATTAATCAAAAACAGAGGCTTTTTTTGTTTTGTAAAAGTTTATCTATTTATGCACTTTAGCAATTATTTTAAAAAGCTAATCAAAAGAAATTGCTGTTAAAATTAAAATATTTCTCAAGGTATTTAAACAAAAGTAAATCTTTTTTCTGCGGTTGAAAGCTTTTGTTGTAAATAACAGCTAAATTAGCTTTGGGAATATCAATAATAGGTATTTGGTGAATTTGTTGTGTAGAGGTTCTTTTTGCCGCTATTCCATAACCATGACGCTTAAGAATCAAAGTAATGTAATTAAAGTTGCTTGCATTGATAATAGATGAAATGTTTAAAGAAACAGCCATATTTTGCTTGTGAATATTATAATCAATTACCTTTTCTTTAATAACATTTCCGTTGTCTAAAATTAGGGGATAGGAGAGACATTGTTCCAGAGTAATGCCGTCCAGATTAGCTAAAGGATCGTCATAGGGCACCATTAAACATGCGTCAAATTCGGCAATAACATGTACATCAATTTTTTTTGATAATGCTGCATCCAGTGAGTGATAGAGCAAAAGCAAACCATAGGTACAGTCATTACGCAGCACTTTGTCAATTATTCTTTTGTTGGAAAACTCTTCATAAATGGTAACATTAAAGTTTGACTGGGAGATATCTTCGATAAAAAAACAAAGGTTTGTTGAGGAAATATTAGTATTAATCGCTAATTTTGTAGAATAGCTGGTATCATTAAAGGTATTTAGGCAATCTTCGTAGCAAAAAAGCAGATTATTAATTTTAGGCATAAGAATTTTTCCCTCAGCAGTTAGTTTTATGCCTTTGCGAGAGCGTTTGAAGATTACGCAATTAAACTCTTTTTCGATATGAGCAACAATATTGCTGAGGTTTTGTTGGGAAGTGAAAAGATTTTGTGCTGCTAAAGAAAAAGATTGATATTCTAAGACTTTTTGAAGGTAGTATAAGTGTTCAATATTCATATAACTCCATTCATATAACTCCCCCATTAATAAAAAAATTTTTTATAATTAATTCTAACATAAAAAAAATGTTCTTGTCAATCCTTAAACAAAGGACAATTAAATAAAAAATTGTATAACTAATATTTAAACAATAATTGTATGATTTAAAATACAAATTATATTATGTATAATATTAATAAGGATAAAAAAAATTTAGATAAAATATAGATTAAAAATTATTTTTGCACAAGTTACGAGTACAAAGTAAGGGAAAGGAGGAAAATATTAAATAATGCAAAAATAATTATATTGCATGAATAATCGTATAAATATGCAATAATTTATAAATTATTTAGAATTTTCAAAAAAATTAGGAGGTTGGTTAATATGGCAGAAAAGGTTAAAACGACGCTTTACTTTGATGGTTATAAGCTGGGGAAAACACAGAAGTTTTTTGTCGTTATTGCTGCTTTAACTTATGCATTTGATTTGATGGATATGTCCTTATTTCAAATTGTTACCCCTATTTTACAAGAAAACTATGGTATAACAAATGAGAAGTTGGCTATGTTAAATTTTTTGTTTTTCTTTGGCTCTTTTTTAGGCAGTATTGCCGGGGGTTTAATGGCTGATAAATGGGGAAGAAAAAAAGCTGTACTTATTAATATAACTATCTTTTCTCTTGCCAGTTTAGCTAATGCTCTCTGGCAACCACACCATTTATTTTTGATGGAAGCAAGCAGATTCTGCACCGGTTTTGGTACTATGGCTGCTTGTACTGTTGCTATTGCGTATATTTCTGAGATGTTACCTTTAGAGAAACGCGGTAAATATCAATCAATGATTCTCGGTATTGGTACTTTCAGCATACCTTTTGTTGCTATACTTGCCTCGACAATAGCTGTTGAAACCGCTGAAAGCTGGAGAATTGTTTTAGGTATCGGCGCTTTAATGTTAATTTTGGTTCCTTTTGCAGTTGTATTTTTAGTTGAATCTCCACGTTGGTACATCAGTAAAGGTCGCGTAGCTGAAGCCGAAAAAGTGATGGAGAAATGTCTCGGATTTGAATGTGATATGTCTGATGCATATAAAAACTATCAAATGAGCGTTGCTGCTTACAAAAAAATTAGCTTCTCCTCTCAAATGAAAATAATGTTTGATAAACGTCAAGCTAAACAAACTATTGTATGTTTCATTTTTGCTTACGCTTTAGGTTGCGGCAATAATATGATGAGTGCATATAATAATGCGTTTTTAGTACAGATCGGATTCCCCTTAGCAACTGTTTTATCAGCTGGAGCTCTGGCAGCTTTTGGTCAGCCACTGGGCGAACTTATATCGGCATTATTCAGTGATAAAGGTGGGCGTACTATACCGATTTTCATATATAGTATGGGAGCTGCAGTTATGTTTGTTGGTATAGGTTTAGCAAATAATGTGTGGGTATATTGTGCAATGCAATTTATCAAAACACTGTTTTCTGCAGGTGCCATGGCTCTGTTAATGACTTATATCCCCGAATCTTTCCCAACATCTGTTCGTGGTTCTGCGACAGGATATATTTATGGTACTCAGAAGCTTTTAATAGCCTTTGTTGCGGCAGCTATACCTGTTGCCGCCTTCAGCACTTTTGGTTGGTTAGGTGTTAATATTATCAATGCCTTGTTCTGGGTTATAGCAGCTGTGGTTATTGGTTGCTTTGGCAGAAGAACTGCTTTGCAGAATATTGATGCTATGAATTGCCACACCTGTGATCCGGAAGTTGTGGAAACCAACGAAGCAACTATGTAAAGATTAACTTTTAATCTTAAAAAAATAAATGACAGCAAACATTTATACTCAACAACAATAAGCAGATTTGTGCAACAATCAATGTTGGGAAAAAATTAATATATATAAACATTTAGGGAGGTTATTATCATGAGCAAAAAAAGGGCAATGATGATTGGACTTGATGGAGCAGATCCATTGGTGTGCCGCAGGTTGATTGCTGAAGGCAAAATGCCTAATCTTAAAAAAATCTTAGATCAGGGAGTTGCCCGTGAATCTATGGATATGCTTGGTGTGTTACCGACAATTACACCACCTAACTGGGCAACATTAGCTACCGGTAATTATCCCAGAACCCATGGTGTTACTTGTTTCTTAAATCATACCTTAGGAAAATCCTTAGGTATTACCGAAATAAACTGGGATTCCAGAAGAGTTCAATCTGAGCTTATTTGGGAAGCTTTTGAAGATGAAGGCAAAAAGTGCATCATGCTCAATTACTGTGAAGCTTGGCCAAACAGAATAGATGGCTCTAAAAACATATTTGTTGATGGAACCGGAGTCGTTCCGTTCTTACGCTCATCAGTACAATTTCAAAAAGTTGTAGTTATGAAAGATGATTATCCTACTATCCGCGATATTCCTCATGAAGTCAACCAAAGCTCCAGTGACTGTGTAGTTTATAACGATCAAGTAGAAAAATTCGGTAAAGCCGAAGACAATATGACAATGAGCAAGGAAGATTTGATAGCCTCCATGACAGGCAGCCATTTTACAGTTAATATGCCGTTAGAGTCAGAAGCATTTGTTATTAAAGGCTTAAGCGCAGAAGAAGCATCTAATTCTGACAGTACTGACACCCTTTATACTCCCCTGAAAGATGCAGAAAACTGGGCATTTGAAATTCCCAAAGATGCTAAAGAGGCAGTAATCACTATGAATAATGCTTTGCAAAGACGTTATGCTTTGTTTACCGGCGAAAATTATGATACTGTCACTTTGTATAAAAACAAAAAGAATCCCACTCCTTTGGGAAGCGCCAAAATGGGTGAATGGTCCAAACCAATATTTGATGAATTTACAATTGATGATGAGGATGTAAAAGTTGCTTACTATATCCGCAACATGGAAATGAAACCGGATGGAAGCTATGGTAGATTTTATATTTCTCATGTGCTTAATACTCAAGATGACAGTTATGGTTATCCAAAAGAGGTCATTAAGGAATTAATGGATAATGTGGGACCAATGTGCTATTTTGCAACTATCGATCGTCAAACTCCTATAGGTGACGCTATGGAATTAGAGTCATTTGATATGATAAACGATTGGCACATGAGAGCTACCGAATATTTGCTGGATTCTAATCCTGATTGGCAGCTATTTTATATTCATTTGCATAGCATTGATTTGATTAATCATCACTATATTGAGCAAGCAAGCGAAGGGCGTCATCCTCAATGGCAAAGCCGCAGAGAAATTATTGATAAAATCTACGAGATTAACGATAAATATTTAGCTACTGTCTTGAAATATTTAGATGAAAACACTTGTGTAGCTGTTTGCTCTGACCATGCTGCTATTCCTCGTTCCGTAGACTGTGAAAATCCAGGTATAGGTGAATTATCTGGAATTAATGCTGGTGTTTTTGAGCAGTTAGGCTATACTTCTCTAATTGCTGTTCCAGGTATTGAGGGCTATTACAAAATAGATTGGGCGCATACCAGAGCAATTCAGCACAGAACATCTCATGTGTACATCAAATTAAAAGGGCGTGATCCGGAAGGAATCGTGGATCCTAAAGATTATGATGCATTAGTTCAGCAAATTATCAGCGATTTGTACGCTTATCGTGATCCCAATACCGGCAAACGTGTGGTTGCATTCTGTATGACAAGAGAAGAGATGGAGACTATCGGTATGGGTGGAGATCATTGTGGTGATATCTTCTTCCAGTTGACAAAAGATTTTGGTTTTGATCATGGCAATAGTTTACAATGCGTCACTAATGATGGCTATTCTTTAAATTGCTTGTGTGTTTTGGCAGGCATGGGCTTAAAGAAAGGTGAATTTATCAACCGTCCGATTCGTAATGTAGATATTGTTCCTACTTTATGCCATTTGGTAGGCAATAGAATGCCTCATGATGTTGAAGGCGGTATAATTGGCTGAGTAAAAGTAAAGGTAAAAATAATGAAATTAATTGAATTGCAAGATGTTGCAGCCAAAGCAGGCAATAAATACATTTTAAAAGATCTCAACTGGACGGTCAGTAGAGGAGAAAATTGGGTGTTATTTGGTTTAAATGCCTGCGGCAAAACTACTTTATTAAGCATTATTTCGGGATACAAAAATGCTTCTCAAGGCAATATTAAATTATTCAATCAAGAGATAAGTGTTGAAAATCGCCGGGAATTAATGAAAAAAATTGGTTTTGTCAGCACCTCATTTTTTAATCAATATTATCACCAGGAAATCGTTTTAAAAATGGTTTTGGTCGGCAAACAAGCTGCATTAGGGCTGCATAATGAAGTAAGCGATTTTGAAGTGCGTCAAGCAAAAAAATTACTTCGTTTATTTGGCTTAGAAAGAAAAGCTCGTTATCCATATCAAATGCTTTCCAAAGGTCAGCAGCAGTTAGTGTTAATAGCACGGGCATTGATGGGAGAACCGGAAGTTTTGCTTTTAGATGAACCTTGTGATGGATTGGATATTGTAGCACGTGAAAAATTCTTATATTTATTAAAAGATTTGGCACAGAATTATGTTCAATCCATCGTCTATGTTACCCACCAAACTGAAGAGATCTTGCCTATTTTCAATAAGGTTGCGCTTATGAAAAACGGTACTATCCATACCGCAGGTGATTTGCGGGATATACTTAATGACAGAACGCTCAGTTCTTTTTTAGAACATGATGTCCATGGTATTTGGTATGCCGATCGCTTTTTTATTCAATTGGATCTAAATAAGGAAAATAGCAATGAAAGGCAGGTAAGCAATTAATGAACCCGGATAAAATACTGCAACGAGCTGAACGTTGTGTATGTAAAAGCTGCGGTGGTAAATTAGAGCCAAGAATTATTATTTACAACAAATATGGAGGTTCCGGTTTAGAACTTTACTGCAATAGATGTCAAAAAATTGAATTTGGAACTGAGCCGGAAATTTATCGTTTGGCAAAAGATTTCGTTTACAAGGTTGAATTTGATTATTTTGTTGAAATGGAGCAAGATGAGAGAAATTTGATGTTGAATATTGCTAAAGTTTGTGAAACCTTAAGTTGGAATTTCCGCAAATTAGAAATTTTAGACGCCTCAGGATTAAAAAAAGATCGTCTGTGCAATTTTGATTATGTACAAGACGAAAATGAGTAAGATTAATAAAAGTTAAATTTTATAAAAGTGCTATAAAATTTGCAAAAATTTATTTAAAAAGGAGAAGATAACTATGAATGACAGAAAAGTATTTGTAATGGGTATTGACAGTATGGATCCTAAAATCACTCAACAATATTTAGATGAAGGAATCATGCCTAACTTGGCTGAGTTTTTAAGACGCGGTGCAGCCCGTGAAAATTTAGCGATGATAGGCGGTCAGCCGACTGTTACTCCACCAATGTGGACTACATTAGCTACCGGTGCCAGCCCATTTGTACACAGCGTACACAGTTTTAGCCGCAAAGCCGGTGAAATTGGTGAGCCAGGCTACAATTTCGATTCACGCAATTGCTTAGCAGAGCAAATGTGGAACGTAACCGCTGAAGCTGGCATAAAAACTTTGGTTTGGCATTGGGCTGGATCTGCTTGGCCGCCAAGCTCTGACAGCGAAAATCTTTATGTTATTGACGGTACTCAGCCTGAAGGCGTTAACTGTGGTAATGCAGTTGTAGAAGGCGAGAAAATTTTAATTGCCGATGAAAAAACTCCTGATGTAAAATTCAGAGCGAAAGCTGCTGCTGACAGTAATGTTCCATGCTTTATCACCGGTATGGAATTTGAGGAAAATGAGTTAGACGATGTTTTGGCAACACTTTGCGGCGGTCAAACTCGGAAAGCTACTCCTATGCTGGGCGTAGGCGATGCTGAGATATTGAGTAAAGTTCCTATGGATGTTATTTACTCTCCGATTAAACCAGCAAGTGGTTGGGCTAAAGCTCCGGCTGATGCTAAAGAATGCACAATAATTCATTCTAAAGGGTTAATTAACCGTCCTTGCTTGATTTTGAAAAATGAACAAGGTGTTTATGATACCTTGCAGATCTTCCTAAGTAAAAAAGAATTGGAACCAATTGCTACCTTAAAGAGCGGGGTTTATGTTAAAGATGTCATTGATGATGCTATTGTTGAAAAAACTGATGAGAAAATCAAAGTTAATCGGAATATGCGTATTTTAGAGATGGCAGAAGATGGCTCTCATATTAGAATGTGGATTTCTGCAGCTATGGATTTCCATAATGATACTTTATGGTATCCTAAATCTTTGCTGGCAGAAGTTGTTCAAAACGTTGGCTATCCGCAGCCTTGTTCTGTAGGTGGCGGTCAAGATATTCAGTTGGTTTCTGAATGCATGCGTGCTACTTGGGAAGTTGCCGGAGAATGGACAGCAGATTCTATTAAGTATTTAATAAAAGAACATGGCTTTAGAATGGTCTTTTCTCATTTCCACAATGTTGATTTGCAGGGTCATATGATTGTTCAATTCTTAAAAAGAGGTAACTCTTCTTTATCTGCTGAAACTATTCAAGGACTATTTAGAGAAGTTTACAAACAAACTGACCGTTACATTGGTCATTATCTGGATATGATTGATGATGGCTGGACGATTATGATCGTATCTGACCATGGTCAGACTTGTCCGGAATACCATATGTCAACATTGTTGACCGGTGATGACAACTTCAACGCTAAAGAAATGGTTGACTGGGGCTTTACTGTATTAAAAACCAATGAAGATGGCGTTGTAGATATTGACTGGAGCAAGACCAAAGCCGTTATATGGCGCATGGGAGAAGTATGGATCAATCTGAAAGGTCGCGACAATCACGATGGTGTTGAAGGTATTGTCGATCCTGCAGATAAATGGCAAGTAGAAGAAGAAATCATGACGCAGATTTTGTCAGCTAAATCTCCAATGACTGGTATGCGTATGGCTCAGTTAGCAATGAGAAACAAAGATGCTGTACTTTTAGGCATGGGTGGACCAAGCTGTGGTGACATTGTTTATCTGGCTGCCGAAGGCTATACAATGGATCATGCGGATTCACTGTCTACAGTTGAAGGTGCAATCGGCACTTCTTGTATGTCGATTTTCGCAGCTGCTGGTCCTGGCATTAAAGAAAACTTCAAAACTCCTCGTGTAGTTCATCATGTGGATGTAACTCCGACTATTGCTACCTTATTGGGTACCAGAATGCCTGCTCAATGTGAAGGTGCACCGATTTATCAGATTTTAAAATAAACTAAATTAAGTTTGTAACATTAATCAAAGGTAATATATTTTATTACCTTTGATGTACATATTTAAATATATTTATTCCATAAGGAGCTGAATGTAATGCTGCCCAAAAATGTTTCCGAAGAACGTGTACAAGAGTTAAGATCGCGTAGTAAAAGATGTGTATGTAAATATTGTGGTGGCAAATTAAAGGTTCGTCTTTTAGACTTTGGGGATATTGAAACCGCTAATTTGGAAATTTTTTGCGAAAACTGCGATATGATTGAGTATGGGGTTGAACCGGAAATATATCGCAATGCGGTATATTTTGTTGATAATTTAGGATTTAATGTTTACCCGGATCGTCAGGATAATGCTTCAACCAGAAGGCTAAATATCGGTAAAGTGTGTGAAATTATTTCATGGCATGAACGGCAAATCGGTATTCATGATGAAAACGGATATAATATTCCACTGCATGATAATAAAGAATTGTTGGATTGTGCCGACGGCAGCATAATTGTAATAGGCGAAGAAATAACAAAAGAGTGATGGTGAGTTTATGCAAACGGAAAGTATTGTTAAAATTCAAAATCTAAACTTTAAAGTTGGCAACAGATATTTACTTCATGATATAAATTGGGAAGTAAAGCGGGGAGAGAATTGGGTTATTTTTGGTCTAAACGGCAGCGGTAAAACAACACTATTGAGCATCATTGCCGGTTTTAGTGGTTACAGCAGCGGAAAAGTCGAAATTTTTGGTGAAGAATACGGTCAAAACACTATTAATTTACGAAAAAAAATTGGTTTTATCAGCAGCAGTTTTTTTGATAAATATTACAGAAAAGAAAATACATTAAACATTGTTTTAAGTGGCAGCTGTGGTCTGTTAGGCATAAACAACAGCATTACTGATTACAGCGTTATAAAAGCGAAATATTTATTAAAAGAATTGCAGATAGCAGACAAAGCGGCGCAGCCTTTTTGTGAACTTTCAAAAGGCGAAAGGCAACGTGTGTTGATTGCCAGAGCATTATTGAGTGATCCCCAGCTTTTGATTTTGGATGAGCCATGCACAGGGTTAGATGTCGTGGGACGCAAGCAAATGTTAGATATTGTTGAAAAACTGGCTTTGAAAAATGTAACCGTGATTTATGTCACTCATTATCTTGAAGAAATCGTAACTGAATTTGATAAATGTTTGTTTTTAAAGCAGGGAAATATTTATCGCTATGGTGCAACCCAAGAATTACTTCGACAAGAAAATTTAAATAGCTTTTTAGGCATTTCACTCTGATTAAGCAAATTCTTTTGAAAATGCAGTGAAGTATGATATTGCAAAGGAGTTTATCTATGTTAACAAACAAAGATATATATAAATCCAGAGATACAACTGTATCTGAACTGGTTGCCCAGATGATGGAATTAAAATACTTTGATGAGCAGTTTATGTATTATGCAACAGCATATGTGGAAAATGATGTAATTAAGTATCGCTTAAATCGAAGTGCGTCAGCCATGTATGATTTTTGGGCAAATAGCATGGAGCGGCATATTTATCCAACCGGTGTAAAAAGACATGTACAGTTGCTCAAAGTCCCTTCCGGCAAAGAAGAGGAAAAAGCAATGGAAGTAAGGGATACATTTATTATTAAACTGCAAAAGATGTTTCCAAAAGAATTATTTCAAATGTTAGCTGCTTTAGGAGCAGTTCCGCCTACAGATGGGGCAAAAGATTTACTTGAGCAATGGCAGGATGAATTGGAATTATGCTATGAGGAAGACCAAATCTGTTTATATGCTGAAGCGAGCAAGGAAGCTTATAATAGAAAAATTTTAACCGACGAAACGTGGGAAAAAATTAAGCAATGGGTTAAAAGTCGGCAAGAGCAGATTTCCCGCAACCAGAATGTAATCTGGAATAACAAAAAATATATTTACGGTTACTTATTTGAGCAAAACGGTCAATTGCAGGATTACAGCAATGCTGAAAAAACAATTGTTTTTGAGCATTTATTTGAAATGAAAAGTAAGTTTATGCCCCATACGCCAATTTTTTTTAAGCTTGAATTGTCAAGTCAAATGCAACACTTTAGAGAAATAAATTTCATAAGGCGTTTTATACCCTAAGCACTTTCT
>CALXSY010000007.1 GCA_944391285.1 uncultured Clostridia bacterium | reverse complement strand
ATCTTACTCCGTTTGAGAAGAGATTTGCATCTTAGATTTATCGAACCAAGTGTTACAATTATACTTGACCACAACACCTATAAAAACAAAGAGTGTCTATTGAATAAAATGGATATTATTTCTATTCCAAAAATAGACACCAAGAATAAGTTTAAGAAAAACAGCGACGGCACATATACCATGCTTGACACAACAGAAAATATAATTAAACATTTTGTATTAGTAAAGAAATTCAGCGGAAAAGAGAAGTAAATACATTAATTCTAAATACTATTTGTTCAAAATTATTTACAGCAACCATTCATAATAAAGAGGTGATTATTTTGAACCGAAAAGAAAAACGAGATTTAATTAGAAAAAATAGTCATATTGCTTCTGTTTGTCCAAAGTGTAAAAAAACAAGCTTATTTTTAACCGATTCTGATCTCCATGCCCGCTGTATTCTATGTGGGAAAATTGTGTCAGATAGAACTTATAGTAAACATGGTTTCATTAAATTTTAAAAGGAGGTGATGGTTTGAATTACATGGGAGAAATATCCTCTATTTTAGATTTACCTTTTGAAAGTAAAGTGTATGTTTATCCTTTTTACGATGAAGAAAAAACTATGCTTTGCACATTTACAGAAAAAGGTTTTTTCGCTGAGGATTATAAAACCATAGATCCGTTCATCTTAGAGTTTGTTTTAACTGGCAATTATTTATTCAAAAGAGTTACTAACAAGGAGGAATTATTATTATAGTATTAGCTTTAGATCAAGCTACTAATATTTGCGGATACTGCTTGATGAACTCTGATGACTATGCTATAATAAAAACAGGCTCTATTCATCTAAAAGGAGATGACGTACAAGAGCGTATTTCTAAATTAAAGAAAACGATTGCTTTGATTATTGAAGTATACCAACCTGATTATTTTATCCTTAAAGATGTGCAATTCCAAAACAACGCTAAAAATTCATAAAATTCTTTCAGAGTTATTAGGAGTTTTAGAAAACTATTACTACGAAAACGGAAAAAAATATGTAGTAGTATCTGTTAACACTTGGCGTTCTTCTTATTTAAATATTAAAGAGAAAGAACGTACTAAAGCCAAAAAAGCAACAATTGATTTTATTAAAAACGAATACAATATCGAAGTAGACAGTGATTGTGCAGACGCCATTGGTTTGGCTCGTTACGGCTGCTACTTTTTAAATCAAACAAAATAAATAAAGGAGAGATTAATATGGCTTTATCTGTTTTAACTTTCGTAAAACATTTGTCCAATGGTGATATTGATAGCTTACAGACTATTATTGATAGTATCAGTGATAGACTTGATTTTTATGAAGACCGTGAACCAGAGTCCTCTGTAGTAACTTATGATAACTGGGAAGAAAAAAGAGATGCTACCGAAGATCTTTTAGAGTTTTTAAAAGATATTATGGATAATATTGAAACACCAGAAGATCTTAACAATGAAATTATTTCTAATATCCAAAAAACATTCGCCGATTACCAATCGGATATAGGCGGTTTAAGCAGATGGTTTTAATCTCTCCGTTTAAGGAGGGTTAAGCATATATAATAATGGTGTTAGTCTTCTTCAAAAAGGAGACAAACCGAAAATGAAAACTTTAGAACAAACTTTACGAGCATTATTAGCCGAATATGATAACGCTCAGAATAATAAAATTCTTTTTCATGAGTATATTTGGCACTGGATAAATAAAAAATCCGTCGATAAAAAGAAGCCGGTCAGACCAAATACTTTATCCGGCTACAAACAAATGAATCGTCTTTATATTGAGCCTTATTTTAAAGAAAAAAATATGTATTTACAAGACATTCGTACTAAAGATATTAACGATTTTTACGATTATCTTTTAAAATATGTTGGAGTTAATACTGTTAAACACGTCAATTCTAATATGAATAGTATTTTTAAGTTAGCCATCAAAGAAGAATTGATTGAGTTTAATCCGGTAACAAACGCCGAGGCTCTACCTAAAGAAAAGAAGTTTAAAGGCAATGTTTACGATGAAAAGCTTTTAGATAAATTAATCGAAACAGTCAAAGGCACGACAATAGAAATCCCTGTTTTGTTAACTGTAAAATATGGTTTAAGACGCAGCGAAGTGTTGGGATTAAGATGGCGTGATATAGATTTCGAGAAAGATATTATGACTATCCAACATACAGCAATCCAAAGCTTAGATGGTCTTTATTATGTGGATAATACTAAAAGCGAAACAAGTAATCGTGTTTTGCCACTTTTTAGCGACGTAAGACAATACTTGCTCAATTTAAAAACAAAACAACAAAACAATAGGCAAAAATATGGAGAAAGATACTTCGACAACGACTATGTATGTAAATGGGAAGACGGTAGACCTTTAACTCCCGATTATGTATCTCATGCATTTAACAAATTATTAAAACAACATAGTTTACCCTTAATTCGTTTCCATGATTTACGGCATAGCGTAGCCAGTGAAATGATTAATAAAGGTGTAAACATTGAAAATGTAAAACAATGGCTCGGGCATTCAAGTATTTTAACTACAGAAATATACGTTCACTTGAATTTTTATACAAACCTAAATACAAAATTCACTATGGAACGAGCTAATTCTATAGCAATATAGATAAATGTTTATTCTTAAATGCATTAAAATTATTTTTGAAAAACCAATTTATTTTAATCCGCTGATTCGTAATCAGCAGGTCGTGAGTTCGAGTCTCATCTTTAGCTTTAATAAAAAAAGGCTTCGAGCTAATATCGAAGCCTTTTTTATTAATCTAATTGTTTATTTAGAAAAGCATGTTGCCTACAAAATACATAATCGGCATGGAAATACCAGAAGCAACCATCATTACTGCGCCCCAATAAAATCCATTTTTACGCCCAACATGCATCGCCTGACCATGCGACAAGCCTGCATAAAATGACGAACCAGGAAGTAAATATGCCATCTGTGAAGCTACAATCATCATTGCAGATAATGTAATGATATTAATTCCCATCGGTACTACATAAGCAGACACAACACTGAACATCAGCATGATAACAACAGTATTATTCATAAAGTTGGTCATTACCAGTGTAATAATGCACACTAACATCATGAAAACAAATTGTCCATGCCCTGCTAATACCGGAGCGGTTAACTGATACAACCAAGTGCTGATTCCTGTCTCTTCACTGGCAATTGCCGGTCCGAAAGACATGCCAATAGCAATAATCAAAACTGAATCCCAAGGTACTCTTGACGCCATATAACCTAAGCCAAATGCTGGTTTATCATTAACGCGCCAAATAACCATAATACACATAAATGCCCAAGAAACACCTACTAAACCAATACTTTTGCACAAAGCAACAATAGCAGCATCTGAATTAATAGCTGAAACAATACCGAAAGCAATCAAAGTTATAATATAACCGGCTAATAAAAAAGCCACTTTTTTCTGATGGGCAGTAATTGGAGGTAAACTCTTAACAAATTGGGAAGGATCGGATTCTTTCAATTTGGACATATCTACTCTTAATATAATCATAAACAAAACATAGAAAAAGAAAATAAAGACAAACATTGCCACCATGAAAACCATGTAACCTACAAAAGGCCAGGCAAAAGGTTCAAGTGCACTAAAAACTCCTAACATAAACAACGCCAAGCCGCTAAAAGGGAATATTGCTGTGCCTAAAACCTGAGCAGCAACCGCTCCAGTAACTATAGCACCTGCCCAAGGATGAGTACGCTTCATACCGCACATATCACAAATTTTATAAGTTATTTCAAATACCATAAACATAACCGGAAAACCGCCTTGGCAAACACTAGCGACGTAAGTCAGCAATAAAAGACCAACAGTCAGCCGCCACGGATGCCCCTGCAAAATTTTCTGTTTTAAAACCCAGGCAGCTACATAATCAAAAACTCCGCTCTCTGCCAAAGGCATCATTACCAGCATCATAAATAAGCATAACATCAAAGTAGAATTTGCAAAAGCTGAGGTGTAAATTTGAGTTATAGGCATGCATCCCAAAGATATAATAGCTACAAAAGAAGCCAAAATGGGCCATCCCATATCAACAAATGACCAAAGATAACATAAACCAATAAATATACCTAAAAATTTCATACCTAAAGGGGTGATTGGGTCAAAAGGTGGTAAAAAGCCGAATAAAAACATTATTGCCAAACCAATTGCACTATGAATATAATACATTTTTGTTTTTTTAGACATCGCAGTCTTTGTTTCTGCCTGAACGGTACTCATAGACTCACCTCATTTGAAAATTTTAATTTTTTAAATATTCATAATTTAATGTTATTAAAGCATTATTCATGCGAGGAATTTTCCTCGCATGAATATATTTTTTAATTAATAATCTTCCAAAATCTGATAAACAGGTGCACCTTCTGCATTAGCCGGCATCCTTACTCCACCCAAAACTGCAACCGTAGGAGCAACGTCAATCTCTCTAATTACTCTATCCGTTTTAAAGTCTTTCTTGATACCTTTACCAGCAGCTGCAAAAATAGGCGATTGAGAAGTATGAGCGGCACCTAAAGTAGTTGACAAGCCGCAGCCATGCTCATTATTGTAGCCCTCACTGGTGAAGAATATGATATCACCGCACTCCGGTCCGCCAAGACCAAAATGAACCGCATCCTTATTGCGTAAAGCTAAAGAAACTAAACGATGTCCTGTTTTTGGGCTCTTAGCCTCATACATTTTTGTCATAATCTCTTCTTCTAATTCCCACTTATCTTTAGGATCTACAATGCCATAAGGATATTTTCCTTTTAAATTAATATAAATTTCATTCATGCGGGTTTTTATTGCTTTAGTTTTACTCCAGTCAACCTCTAAAGCACCTTTTTCATCACGTTTCAAGGTTGTGAAGCCCCAGTCAACAAATTCTTCTGTATCAATACCAGCTCCAACAAACTGCGAAGTTTCAGAAGTCTTATTGCAAGTAAGACCATGGTCAGATACTAAAAGTATTGTCCATCCTTCATCCAATAAATGCAAAAATCTGCCGATATAAGTATCATTTTGTCTGCTTATATCTTCTAAGTATTCTACATAGTTTTGGGTTGGCTGCGGAGATAATTCGCTGCCTTCTCTGGCGAAATGGAGATACATGTGCTTTTCAGCGTCATCATTGTGAATATGTGTGAAAATTATATCCGGATGTTTGTTTTCTATCATGTAATGCAAGCAGTCAGCCTGCCATTTCATGTATCTTCTCCAGTTTTCATGCATGCATTCTCTGATAAGCTGATCATCAACCGAACCTAAATTAGAAACCGGCAAAGGAACTCCGACGTTATTTTTTATTTCTTCAAACAAACTTTGCGGTGACCAAGCACGATTGTCATTAATATCAGTTTCCGCAGAACACCAAATGCGGAAATAACTTCCGTCAGGTTTCAACTCTAAGATACGCATATTGCGGGAAATCTCATATCTCTTATCACCTTTAACAGCTTCATCAAAGATATCTTGAACAAAGACACCGTTTTCCAAGACTATGATTGGCTGAGTATCTTTTTTACTCTTATAAAGAGCAATTTTATCGTAAATACCTTTTTCATTTTTCAGAATCAATACCGGTCTTCTAACTAATCCCCGAGAGAAAAGAATAGTTGATTCTTTAGCATCAGCCGGTGCATCTGCCCAGCCATGAGCCGGTTTGATGGAGCCTAAACTGATATCCATAGATTGTTTGCTCATACCACCGGTAGCAGGGCGTGGACCACGCTCATCTTTTCTTGGTTCTAATACGAGTCTAATTTCCGGTGCAGTTGCCATAAAGTGCGTATACTCATGAGTATCAAAACCATCATTCTTTTCTTCCAAGTCAGTTACTACGCACATATGAGCAGTTTCACCGGCAGCAATTTTATAAGTAGTTACTTCTGTATCCTCACTGCCGATTGCAATAAATTCGAACCAAATCTGACCGGTGCCTTGATTAACGCCTTCAGGGTTGGTGCCGTCTACTACTGTTAAATTAGGACTTTCAGAAGATGGCGGCCAAGATGAACCGGGCCAATGCCAAACGAGGGTATTCCAACCGGCTTCAGCAAAAACATTCCAGATCTGCTCAGCACGGCAATTGGAGGAATCCAAGCCATAGACATACGTATCCAGTTTTTCCGGATGCTGCCGCCAAAAGTCGGTTATTCCATGCACATAAGGATGACAGCCGCAAGCCAAAGTAGTCCACATTGGCGGTGTAATAGTCGGATGGGATCCAAGCAAGTGCAAGTCTTCTCTGGCAGAACCTCTTTTCAGAAATTTTTGTAAATTCGGCATAAGTCCTTTTTCCATATGGTATCTGGTTAATTCCGGATCCATGCCATCAATTCCCATTACTAAAATTTTGTCTGCTAATCTTTCGTGTTTCATGATATACACCCCTTATTTGTTTTATTTTTACTACTTATATAATACCAATAATTTTTATTTTTGTCTAACAGTATTTATTTGCTTTTTCGTTAAAGTAACAAGCTATAGTTGTAATTTATTGTTGTATTATTGAATAATAAATGTTATAATTAATATTATTAAATTGCTAAGATTGTGAGGAATTTTAAATGCGTCTTGAACAATTTTATTATCTTTTATCGTTAAAGCAAACCAAATCTATGAACACTTCTGCTGAAATTTTACATATTTCTCAGCAAGCGATCAGCTCAGCCATTAAAAGCTTAGAGAAAGAACTGGGAGCCCAACTGCTTATTCGCACTGTTAAAGGAGTGCAATTGACAGAATGCGGATACTACGCCTGCGAATGCGGGGAAAAAATTGTTGATGCCTTAGATATTCTGAAAAAAAATGTTACTGAAAATCAATCCTGCATTCTCCGCAAACCCTTAACCATCATGATCCACTCCTCTTTTGCTTTATATTCCAACAATCTAATCGTTTCCTTGTACAATACATTTCCCGATTATGAATTAAACACTATTACCTGCCAAAATCATGTTATGCTTAGAAAAATTATTGCTCATGATGCTGATTTAGCGTTATGCTACACTTTTAAACAAGGTTTAAAGGATATTCAGCAAGCCGGATTATATTATCAGAAAATCGAAACTTTCCAATATGGAGTTCTAATCAACAGCAACTCCCCCTTATCGCAGTACGACTCCATTCCCTTAGCTGAAGTTGTAAAACGTTATCCCATCATGATTTTCAATGATTTAGAGTCCGACAATAATTCCGTCAATGAACTTTTGCAAAAGCACAATCTTCAGCATCTCGCCAAATATGCTGCTGTTAATATTACATCAATGCGTCATATGTTGGAAAATGATTTAGCTGTTGCGATGGGACCACAAAATACTTATTTCAAAGCTATGGAAAAAGCTGCTCAAGGTATTGACTGCAAATTTATCCCTTTCAGCGAAACTGAGCTCTTCTACTGTGTTTTATTTGCTAACCCCCAATTAGACCGTAGTATTATTAAACGTTTTAAAAACATACTTAAACAAATGACTATCTGATTTTTTATTTTCTCCTTTTGAGGTGTCGATTCATGCGTATTGAACAATTAAACTATCTTTTAGCTATTCAAAAAAGCAAATCCATGACTGCTGCAGCGGAAAACCTACATATTGCCCAACAATCCATCAGCGTAGCCATAAAACAATTAGAAGAAGAAGTCGGCACTCAGTTAGTGGAGCGCACGCCAAAAGGCTCTGTGTTAACTCCTGCCGGCAAAGAAATTGCCCAATATGCCACCGAGATAATGCGCAGATGGGATATTATCATAAAAAAATATCATTCTGCCTCTATCGGTAAGCAGAAAATGGATATTTCCCTTTTTCTCTCCCCTATTTTTTCGATTAATCCGCTCGTCGCCAACTTCATATCCTACTGCACTAAAGAAAATCCTCAGCTCGATATTAACATTAACTATTGCTCCAATGATGAAATTACGGAGCTGATTCGTAAAACAAATAATTCTATCGGCATGTTTATGCTTAGAGAAAATAGGTTAAAAAATCTGTCAAATTGCCACAAAATTATTATGGACACCCACTATGTTACTATTTGGTGCAGCCAAAATTCTCCTGTTTTGAATAACGGTAAATTTTCTCTCAAAAAGCTCCGCGACCAAAAAATTATTTGCATCGGTCGTAATAATAAAAATGACAACCCTTTAGTGGAAATTATTGACGAATACGAGCTGGCTAAATATAATCACGTCACTTACAATATGCCTAACACGATCATTGAAGAATATATTAAAAACGGCTATGGCGTAGTTCTAGGGCTTTATTCTAAAAGCAATATCGCTCATAGTTCTACAAATATCGGCATCAAACTATTTGCCGAAGAAAAAATAAAATTTTACAGTATAGCGATCACCACTTCCGACATCATTTACAACACTTTCATTAATATTTTAAAAAAATTGCAATAAAAAAGCCGCTGGTTTTTTATTAACCATCGGCTTATTTATTTTTAAAAGATTAAATTGCCAACAGGTATTGCAAAAACTAATGCTAAAATACCGGCTACCATTGCGGCAATTGCGGCAATGTAAATGTTTTTGGTACTGCACATTTCAGCTTGTGAATGGCAGAATCCGCCCCAAACTGAAGATGCCGGCAGCAAGAAGGCAATTTGAGCAAATACCATAATCATGACAAAAAAGGCTGTAAAATTCATCCCGGTTAAAACAGGCACATATCCTGCAATAATATTAAACATTACCACCAGAACTACGGTGTTATTCAAAAAGTTAGTAGCAATAATCGAAACCACTAAAACTAAAATCATAAACACTAAGGGACTGTGTCCGGCTAAAATCGGCGCTGTTATATTTGCAAACAAAGCACTGATACCGGTTTCTTCCGAAGCAACAGCGGCACAAAAAGTAGTAATTACCGAAAGCAATAAGCAAATATCCCAAGGAATATCCTTAGCAATAGTTCTCAATCTGATCAATGGCTGACCATTAACTCTGATAATGCAGCCAAAGGCAAAGAAAACTATAGAAACGCCGGTAATTGTCAGTTTTTGCAATAATGTTTTAAATATTCCGTCAGGAAACAGCCCGCTGGAACCGACTAAAATCATTGCTAAAATAAATACTGCTAACAATCCTAAACAGAACTTATGTTGTTTGGTCATCTTATCTTCGTTGGAAACTAATTTGGTAACATCTACGCTCTTCATCTTGCTTAAATCTATCCGCACAATAAAGCGCAAGATTGCTACATAGATTAAAGAAATTCCCACAACTAACATAATCATATACAAGATAAAGCCTACCATTGGCAGCTCACCTAACGGCATGTATCCACTAGCCATAGAATAAGTAAATAAAGTCATCGGTCTAAAAGGGAAGGTACACTCTGCCATAATTAAGCAAAATACCGTACCAACAACAACTGCTGCATACCACGGATGCTGTTTTTCTAATCCGCAGGCATCACCGATTTTAGGCAATAATGCCCAAACGATAAATAATATTGCCATGCCGGCATAGCAACAATTTAAGATATACACAATCAGCATTAACCCAATAGTTAAGACCCAGGGACGACCGCTGAATATTTTATTGGACAAAAGCCATTTGGCGATATAATCAAATGCGCCTTGATTAGCAATAGCAAAGGCAAAGCCGGTCGCAAAAATAGAAATGAGGACATTACTTGTACCGAAACCGCTGGCTAAGAATTCGTTCATAGTGATTCCGCCGGTTAAAACATAAGCTACGCCTGCCACCAATGATGGCCACCCCATATCTACAAAAGACCATAAATATATTAAACCAAGCAATATGCCCAGCATTTTCATGCCATAAGGTGTTACCGTGCTAAATGCCGGTAAAAAACCAAAGCCAAACATAATGATAAGACCGATAATTGAATGAATATAATATTTTTTATCAGCAGACATCGTTTTCGTTGACATATCTTTTCCCTCCAAATAATTCTACCATAACTCTATAATTCCACTAAAACTATCTCAAGGGATAAAGGCTATCCCTTGAGAAACAAATATATTGTGTTACATTTCTTCGACAAAAATTTGATATACCGGAGCTCCTTCACATTCGCGAGGCATACGCACGCCTAACAAAGCTGAAACAGTAGGTGCAACGTCAATTTCTCTGATTACGCGAGTAGTTTTAAAGCCTTCTTTAATTCCACTACCGGCTGCTACAAAAATAGGCGACTGCGAGGTGTTGCTTAAACCAATGGTAGTTGATAATCCTCCTCCATGCTGAGAAGTGTAATCATCAGCAGTCCAGAAAATTATATCGCCGCATTCAGCTCCGCCTAAGCCCATATGCACAGCATCTTTATTTCTTACAGCTAAAGAAATCATGCGTTTGCCGGTTTTAGGATGTTTATATTCATAAAGCTTAGTGATAATCTCTTCTTCCAGCTCCCACTTATCAGCCGGATCTACACAGCCGGTAGGATATTTGCCTTTCAAATTGATATAGATTTCATTCATTCTGGTTTTAATTGCCTTGGTATTTGCCCAATCTATTTCCGGCAAATATTTACCATTTTCATCTTTCTTTAAAGCTGTAAAGCCCCATTTCAGCATGTAAGTAGTGTCAATATCAGTAGTTGCTAAAGGATTGCCTTCGATAGGCAATACGGACAAGCCATGGTCAGAGGTCAAAATGATCGTCCAGTCTTTATCCAATAAATGCAGGAATCTTCCGATATAATAATCAGCTTGTTTGCTGATGTCTCTTAAGCAATTCATGTAATGCTCGGTCGGTAACGGTCCTGGAGTGTTTTCCTTGCAGCAATCTAAAAACATGTGCTCTTGAGCATCAATATTGTGCATATGGCTGAAAATTACATCTACATCTTTGCTGTCGATGATATAGTTAATTGCATCTGCGTACCATTTGCAGGTTTTCCACCAGTTTTCCTGCATGCACTGGATTAGTTTAGCATCTTCCGCACCTAAATTAGAAACCGGCTGCGGATAGCCAACATTGGAAGTAACATCATTAAACAAACTCTGCGGCCACCAAACACGGTCATCAGTAATATCCGTTCCGGCGGAAATCCAAATCCTAATCTTGCTGCCATCGGGCTCAATATCGATCAATTTCATATTTCTGTTAACAGTATATTTTACATCTTTTTTGATTGCCTCATCAATAACATCTTGTACAAACTCATCTTTTTTCAATACTGCCAACGGTTCATCAGCTTTTTTGGATTTATAAAGCACAACTGTATCATATTCACCTTGTTCATTAGCCAAAACTAATGCCGGACGTCTTACTAAGCCTTTGGAGAAAAGAATGCTAGTTTCTTTAGCATTGCCCGGTACCTCAATACCCCAGCCGCTGGCTTCTTTAATGGGAGCTAAGCTTAAGTCAAAAGTTCTGGCACCCATAACACTCGGACCTTCCCGCGGTACGGAAACTCTTCTGATTTCCGGAGCTGTACCCATGAAATGCATGAATTCACCCATATCGAAATCTGAACCTTTTTTCTCCTCTAAGTCGGTCACTACGCACATCATATTGCTTTCGCCGACACCTTTTTTAAAGGTTGTGCTAATTAATTCATTTGAGCAAACAGCAATATACTCTGTATCAACCTGAGCATTACCCATATTAACGCCTTCAGGATTAGTGCCGTCTACAACCATTAAATTAGGATTTTCGGAAGTTGGCGGCCAAGATGAGCCTGGCCAATGAAAGACCAAGGTTTTTAATCCTGCTTCAGCAGTAACATTCCAGATTTGTTCGGCAGCACATAAAGTAGAATCCAAATTATAACCGTAAGTATCTAATTTTTCCGGATTTTGGCGCCAAAAATCAGTTATGCCGTGAGTATAAGGATGAGCGCCGGTTGCTAAAGTCGTCCACATCGGGGGAGTAATAGTTGGATGAGAACCGAGCATGTGCAAATCTTCTCTGGCTGCGCCTTTGGCAATCAATTTTTCTAAATTGGGCATGATTCCTTCGGCTAAATGAGCTTTAGTTAAATCCGGATCCATACCATCTATACCTAATACTAAAACTTTTTTGGTCATTGCATTCTTAATCATAGTTTATACCTCTTTCTGAAAATGTTGTTTAAATATGGCCATATTTCTTTATAGTTGCATTATAACATCATATTTATACAACGTCCAACATTTATTTATAGGTAGTGAAGCACTTAGCCACAGTTTGAAACTGTGCTTCTTTGCAGCTTTCAGTTTTCATTCAGCTTTTATTCCTATTTTTTTGCCTACTTAGACTATTTTAATATTTTTCCAAAAAATTTAATTCTAACCCTTGACATTCCCGCAGTGCTATAGTATAATTGATACCGTTGCAGCGAGGTGTAGCTCAGTTTGGTAGAGTGCTACGTTCGGGACGTAGATGCCGCTGGTTCGAGTCCAGTCACCTCGAGCAAGAGAGCAGATTTTAAAATCTGCTCTTTTTTTATTTCTAAAATTTTTGCCGCAAAAAAGGGTCTTGAATTAATCAAGACCCTTTTTTCTAACGCTGAATAACAGCATTTTTCTCTTTTTTTCTGACCTTTTCTCTGCCCATACCCTTAACCGGCACTTGAGCGAGAATTAAAGCGCTAAACATGATTACACAGCCTAAAAACTCCCGGCTGGTCATCACTTCGTTTAAAATAATAAAGCCTGCTACCGTAGCAAATACTGCCTCAAAGCTCATTAGAAGTGAAGCAATGGTCGGCTCAGTATACTTTTGCCCGATAATTTGAAAAGTGTAAGCAATGGAAGTTGACATAAATGCCGTATAGCAAATAGGCTGCCAAGCCGCCAAAATATTGTTTAAGTTGGGGCTTTCCCAAATGAGCATAGGAACCAATGATACTATGCCGCAGACAAAGAATTGGAGAAAAGCCATTTTCACGCCGTCTACCATCGGTGCATAATGGTCAACCACCAAAATTTGAGCAGCAAAAATAAAGGCGCACAAAAATACCAAGATATCACCGTTATTAATAGTCAGACTCTCATTGATGCACAACAAATATAATCCGCCGGTAGCCAAAGCTACACTGAGCCAGACACTGCCGGATATTTTTTTGCGTAAAAATATCCCGCTGATCGGCACCAATACTATATAAAGAGCAGTGATAAACCCTGCTTTACCGGCTGAAGTATACATAATACCCACCTGCTGCAAATTAACCGCTCCGGCTAACAGCAAACCGCTGATCACACCGGCTTTTAAAAGCTTGCCGTCAACCTTGGCAACGGCTTTGCCCTTCTTTTTATTGATATGGTCGAAAACAGCTATGCACGGCAATAATGCCAAAGCTCCCAAGATGGAACGCACCGCTGTAAAGGTAAAAGGTTCAACATAATCCATGCCGATGCTTTGCGCTACGAAGGCACAGCCCCAGATCAAGGCAGCAGTAATCAACAGTAAATTTCCCAACCACTCTTTTTTCACACAACTCACCTATTTCCTGCAAAATTATATAAAAATAATTATGCGCCAAATCTGCTTAAGTGTCAAGGTCTTTTTTAGGCAAATAGCATCAATAAAGTATTTGCATAAATATTCATCAAAGTGCAATTATATAAGTCAATCTGTTTTCTGCGCTTCTCTCTCCCTGATTTTCTTGCGCCAGCATTTATAGCACAGAGCCACATAGCGGTCATTGCCGCCAAGCATAATCTGCTCGCCCTCTGTAATCACTTGTCCCTGCTCATTCAACCGAGCATTGACGATTGCCTTAGCTCCGCATTCGCAGATGGTTTTAATCTCCTCGATGCTGTCTGCCAATTCCAAAAGCCGCTTGCTTCCCTCAAAGGTTTCCATGCGAAAATCCGTCCGCAAGCCAAAGCACAACACCGGCACATTTTTAAAGCTCACAATATCCCTTAAAGCTTCTATCTGCTCCTTTTTAAAAAACTGTGCTTCATCGGCAATAACCGCATCTACCTTTTCCGGCAATTTGCTGAATGTTTGCCAAATATCCTCATTTTCCTTAACCACATAAGCCTTTGCTGTTAACCCGATGCGGGAGCGCAGGATATCATCGCCGTCCCTATTATCCAGCTGCGGCTTAATCAGCCAAACTTTCATGCCTTTTTCTTCGTAGTTAAATTTGGTTATCAATGCTTGGGCTGTTTTTGAACTGCCCATGGTACCATACTTAAAATATAATTTTTTCGCCATAATTTGTCCTGCTTTCATTTTTTCTCCTATTTTCTATGATAACACATCGTTTGGTAAATGCAAGAAGTTTTTTTCTTAACGAAAATTTTACCAATCTTGCTTGACAAAATTCTTTTAGCGTACTATAATAATAAGCACATTAAAAATGAGACATACTTACAAGGGGAGTAGCTCGTGAGCTTCATTTGTTTGATCGTCATTACACGTAGATTTCTACCGGTCAAACATCACATTTTGTGAGAGCAAGACTTTGTCAGTTGGTATAGCTATCGCTGGATATAGTTATACTAACTGATAAAGTCTTTTTTTATTTCATTTTAGGAGGATGATTGATGGACACATTGATAATTGAATACGCGTTTGTCTTATTGCTCTTGGTAGTATTAGAAGGATTATTAAGTGCTGACAATGCCATGGTTTTGGCGGTTATGGTTAAGCATTTGCCGGGAGATGATCAAAAGAAAGCCTTATTCTACGGCTTATTAGGCGCATTTGTGCTCAGGCTGTCGGCGCTTTTTTTGATCTCCTTTTTAGTGAATATTTGGCAGGCTCAAGCCTTGGGCGCCGTCTATCTGCTTTATATCAGCATAAAAAATATCTTCTTTAATAAATCCCACGAGGAAGAAGCTCAGGCTCAAGCCCAAAAAACCAGCATTTCCCGCAAAGAGTTTTGGTTTACTGTAGCCAAGATTGAATTAGCTGATATCGCCTTTGCCGTAGACTCTATTTTAGCAGCTGTAGCAATGGCAATTACCTTGCCGCCTACCGGCTTACCGCAAATCGGCGGTATGGACGGCGGTCAATTCATCGTCGTTTTCTGCGGCGGCTTGTTGGGTTTGCTCTTAATGCGTTTTGCCGCAATGATTTTTGTCAGCCTTTTGCAAAAGCGTCCTGCTTTGGAAAAAGCAGCGTTTTTAATCGTCGGCTGGGTTGGTGTTAAATTAGCTTTAACTGCTTTGGCGCACGATTCGTTGGCTATTTTGCCCGGCGAATTTTTCCATTCCTTCCTCTGGAAAGCGATCTTCTTCGGTGTCATGATTCTCATCGCTTTGTGGGGCTGGTTTTCTTCCAAACCAAAAGAGAACACACAATCATAATTTTCTAAGGGGTCTTTCATGTGTTGGCGGAGTATCTTGTTGTATTTTTGGTTTTAATCGTTCTTGAAGGGCTGTTAAGTGCCGACAATGCCTTGGTTTTAGCAATTTTAGTTAAGCCTTTGCCGGAGTGGAAGCGCAAAAAAGCCTTGCTCTATGGTTTAGTAGGAGCATTTATTTTACGCTTCTCCGCCCTTTTTCTCATCTCTTTTCTGGCGAATATTTGGCAAGCGCAGGCAATCGGTGCGCTATATCTGTTATATATCGCCGTAAAAAATCTCTTGCCCAAAGGTGAGCAAGAAAACACTTTAAACGGCATTACCGTTAAATATCCCAGCTTTTGGGGCACTGTCGTCAAAGTAGAGCTTACTGATATCGCCTTTGCTATCGATTCTATTTTAGCCGCAGTTGCCTTGGCAATTTCTCTGCCGCCTACCGGCTGGGGGCATATCGGCGGATTGGATGCCGGCATATTTTTGGTAATCTTCTGCGGCGGTTTTGCCGGATTGATTATCATGCGTTTTGCCGCCATGCTTTTCATCAATCTTCTGCAAAAGCGCCCCGGTCTGGAGAAGGCTGCCTTTTTAATCGTCGGCTGGGTTGGTGTTAAGCTCGTAATCACGACCTTAGCCCACAAATCTTTAGGCATTTTGCCGGCTGAACTTCCCGAATCTTTAGCTTTCAAGCTAATCTTCTTTATAGTTATGTTTGCTATCGCTTTGTGGGGCTGGTTTTTCGGCGATAAAAAAGCGGCAAAATAAATATTTCTGCGTACAAAAAGAGGCTGATTACCATCAGCCTCTTTTTAATTATTTTTTTATAAACACACCGGCAAGGCAGAGGATGCCACCCAATATACCTCCCAAAAACCCAAATATATTATTGGTGCTAAACGCAATACCGGTTAAAACTATTCCAATACCTAATAGCTGTATTTTTACTCCCAATTTTGCTTCATCTCCCTAAGTTAAAATAGATAAGCAAGCATTGTTATCATATAGGGCAAAATTAAGCCTAAGCAGAGGATCGCGACTAAAACTATCAGCACCGTTTTTTGAAATTTATTTTGTTTTCTGCTCATACGCCACCTCAAAATTTACGCAAAATATTCCTCGATAGCGCTGATAACCGCCCCGCCGTCACCGACAGCGGTAGTAACCTGGCGCAAAGCTTTCTTGCGCACATCGCCAACAGCAAATACTCCGGGAATATTGGTCTGCATTTTTTCATCGGTCAAAACATAGCCGTTTTTATCAACTTCCAGCTCAGCAGGGAAGAAATCATTATTAGGCAAATAACCAGCAAAAATGAAAATACCGTTGATATCCATCACCGTTTCCTCGCCAGTCACTTTATTTTTCAAGCGAACAGCCGTTACCTTGTCCTCGCCGATAATTTCTTCCAAGGTGGTATTATAGACGATCTCCAATTTTTCATTGGCAAATGCCCGGTTTTGCGCAGTTCGGTTGGCTCTGAGCTGATCCCGGCGGTGAATTAAGGTAACTTTTCGGCACATCTTTGTCAGATACATAGCTTCCTCTACGGCTGTATCGCCGCCGCCTACCACTAAAACATCTTTGTCTTTAAAGAAAAAACCGTCGCAGGTAGCGCAGTAGGATACGCCTCTGCCTCTCATGCGGTCTTCGTTGGCTACACCCAAGGTTTTGGGCTTAGCGCCGGAAGCTATGACCACAGCTTTGCTTTCATAAATACTGTCGCCGATTTTAACCTTCTTTACTTCATCACTGCAATCCAGGCTTTCTACATAGCCGTAAAGCATTTCTACGCCAAAGGTCTGGGTTTGCTCAAAAAATTTATACATCAGATCCGGACCGGCTACTCCCTGAGGAAACCCGGGGTAGTTTTCAATTATTTCTGTGGTTGCTGCTTGTCCTCCAGGCACTCCCACCTCTGCCATAGCGGTCTTATAACCGGCTCTGGCAGCATAAATAGCTGCGGTCATGCCGGCAGGTCCGGCACCGATTACCAATACATCATACATATTTTTTCCTCCTTTTAAGCAAGCATTTTTAAGCTAAATCTGCTTATTTTTCTTTGTTATATTTTTTTATCTCGCCGAAAAAATCTTTCATCAAAATAATATAGCTGACCAAAAAAACCACTGCTGCCACAGCTAAAACAGTTTGCCCTATGCCTGATGGCAATAACAGACCAATGATTATCCCCAGAGAGCACAAACATACTTTAACCAATGCCAGTTCTTTCCATGTACATTGAGCAACATACTCATTGGCATACTCGAACAATCTTTTCATGTCAGCACCTCCGTTATTTTAACTTTTTCAGCGCATAACTCAGCATATTTATGTTGGCACTTAGCTTATTTTTCCAAAGCTTCCTGCAATAATTCCACTAAAGTCTGTGCTTCTTCACGGCTTAAGGTCACACCTTTGCCCATTTTTTCGTGATTAGGGTCCCAATCACGGATATCATATTTAGCCGGGGCATCATTAAAGCTTACTAAATTCAGCTCTTTGCGCCAGCCGCGGCTGCTTTCGGCAATTACGCCGAAGTGTTTCACAATTTCAAATTTAAATTCTCCTGCTCCTCTTGGCATATTATTCTCTCTCCTTAATCTGTCTAAATTTTTAAATATCCTTTATCTAGATTATACAAAATTATCCTTTAAAAATCAAGCAATCTCTTAGCTGGAGACGTTTTTTTCTTAATGCCTTCCTCTTGCTTCAGCACTTTCAGCAAATCCAAACTTCCTTCGATGCTTGCCAATAAGCTTTTAGCACATTCCCGGCGCTGGCTTAAATCGCCGACGGTCGTCTTATTAATATTATACCCCAAAAATTTGCCTCCAGCCTCCTGTCCCAAACGATATACACTATGCAAAATGCTTTCTTTATCACCTCGTCTGCCCAAATAAAGCATTCCGTGCCCTTTAAAGAGCAAAATACTGCCGCAATTTATCTCTCCGAGCTTGGCAAGCCGTCTTTGCGTCCCCCAATTCTCCTCCCAAGGTTCAACACCGCTCATCAAAAGCATTTTATAGCTGTTGGAGGCTAAATTAATACCGCAAGCCCGAAAAACATCGCCTAACAGCGACGTGCAGTCATGCCCGCCGTGCTTTCCGCCCCAATCATATTTTTCCTGCAAAAATTTACATCCCTCCAGCATTATCTGCTGAGGTGTAAAAACAAGAGTACCGACACTCAAAGGACAATTCCAAGGAAGCAATATTTTTTCAAAATAAGCTTCTCCCCATTTATTTCGTTTGGGAAGCATAGCAAGGTATTGCTTAGCATATACTCCTAAGAAAGGCAAACGCGTTCCGTAAAAAAGCAAGGCATTGTTGTCCTTTAACCTCATTTGCGGCGCTAATACTTGGATAAACTCCTGATTCTTTATTTTTTGCCAGCTGTCAGCAGTTATAAATGCCAAAGTATGAGCACCAACCCAGCCCCAAGCATTCTTAGTTTGGATAAAATACCATTTGCCGCTGGTATCCTTATGCCAGCACAGCACCCTTTCTCCGATCTTCACCAGCGATACTGCAAAATAATCAATTGCCTTTTTCTTTTCTTTGTAACAGCCGTAAACTGTAGGATATAAACGCAAATTTGTATTTTGCACGCATAGCGCACACTCAGGAATAACCTTTCCGGGCAAATGCTCCAAATTAAGTTTCTCAACCAGCGCGGTTTTATATTGGGGCGTTATTTCACGCTCATAATCATCCACCATTTTCTCTTCAGAGTATTTATAACGGCATAATTTCTTTTTTATTTCTTCCCCATCCATCGGCAAATTTCCTTTATCCAGAGCATAAATTTCCGTTTCGCATTTTTTAAGATTCAGCTCATTATAGCTTTGTATTCTTTTGGCTAAAGCAAGATCAGCATCCATCATCTATCCCTCCCATATTTATTATTTATGCAAAAAAGCCAAATCCTGCCTGAAAAACACTTGCTTTTTTCTTAAAAATTTGCCAAAATAAACATAACGCCATCAATAAGGAGTGGATATATCTGTTGGATTTTCTTTCCGCCTTGTTTACTAACAAATTAGCTTATATTTTTTCCATTTCCATGCTGCCTATCGTGGAGCTCCGCGGCTCCATAGTTTTTGCCGCTGCTTGGAATTTGCCGATTATAGAAACATATTTAGCCGCCGTTATCGGCAATCTAGTGCCGGTACCGATTATTTTAATCTTTGCCCGTAAAATTTTAAGCTTGCTCAAGCATGTTCCCTATTTAGCCCATTTTGCTCAGCGCTATGAAGATAAAATTGTCACCAAAGCCGAAGAAGTTCAAACCTTAACCTGGTGGGGCTTGGCAATATTTGTTGCCATACCGCTTCCGGGAACCGGAGCCTGGACCGGAGCATTTTTGGCAGCCTTGCTCAAACTTCCCTATTGGAAGGCATTTTCCGCCGTTGCTTTAGGTGTGGCTATCGCCGGCATCATCATGTGCTGTGCCGCCTACGGAGTCTTTGGTTTCTTAAGCTTTTTAATTTAAACACACAAAAGCCGACAGATTGATTCTGCCGGCTTTTTTTTATTCGTAAACTTTAATTGTAATTGCCCGGGAGTTTAGCTTGCCGTCAGCGCTTTTAACCTGCACATTGCCCATGCCGGGCTTAATAGCTGTAAGCAAGCCATTTTCATCTACTTCAATGGCTAAATCCTCCGATCTGCTTTCCCAAAGCAAATTAAGCTTATTTAATTCCTGAGCGCCGGCGGGCTCACCGTCAGCAAAATAGCCTAAGCAATTCAGCTGTACGCTCTCGCCTACCGCCAAACTAAGGCTTTGCTGCTCAATTTCCAAGCGCTCGATTTTCGGCGCAGTTAAAATCAAAATCATGCTAATGATGATAACCGCTGTCAGAGAGAAAATAAATTTTTTCTTCATCAGCGTCCTCCTTTAGCGCCGCTCAAGCGGGGTGTAGTTGATTTCTGCTGTTTCGTCGGTGCTTTCTAATTTCATGATAACCGGACGCAATCCGTCATTGCAGCTGCAAATAGCAACTCCCGGCTTGCGAATCCAATCGCCATAGTAGAATAATTCTTTGCCTGCTCCATGAGCAAGAGCAAAGACATGTTGATATATGGCTTTCCAGGCTTCGTCACAAAAGCCCTCCGGTTTGGCATAATCAGCATAAAACTCTTGACCTTCCTGCATCATAGGGCATCTGCCCAAGCCTTCGGCGCCGTATTCCTGCGCTAAACGCTCATTAAAAGTGGTTTCTAAAACTGTAATCTTGACTTTTTTCATAGCTTTCTCCTATTTTACGATATTATCAGCATTAAAGGCTATACCGGCAACCTCACCCAGCTTCACGTATTTGCCGTTAAAAGGATCCAAGGTTAGCGGAGAGACTTTGGCTAAATCAACATGTCCTTCAGCGTCCAATACCCGTTCGTCCACGCTTACATTAACTATTTCGCCTACCAGGCGGCAGGAATTCTCATCATAGCTGATGAGCCGGCATTCCAGGCAGATGGCTAACTGCTCAATTAACGGCGCATCGACAAATTCTGATTTTACCGCGGTAAAGCCTGCCTTGGCAAATTTATCTTTTACTTCATTGCCGGAAACCAGCCCCACATAATCACACGCCGCCAAATGCTCAGCATCAGCCATGCTGACAGTAAATGCTTTTTTGACCAAAATATTTTTTACCGTTTTATGCTCGGGACTCAGGCAAAGAGAGATCTCATTTTCCTCACTGATTCCGCCCCAAGCGGCGTTCATCGCATTGGCAATATTATTTTCGTCAAAGGCGGCAATAATAAATACCGGCTGCGGATAGCAAAGAGGTTTAGCACCAAAATTTTTTCTCATAATTCTCTCCTCCTAAAAGTTTATCTTCCTTTATCATAACACAAATCGGTTTTTACTGTCAATTGCCAAGCTTTCAGCAATTAGCGTACGATTGGCTTTAAAAATAGACACAAAAAAAAGCGCTCTTAAAGAGCGCTCCTATGACATGTAGGGGATTCGAACCCCTGAATGCCAGCGTGAAAGGCTGGTGAGTTAAGCCACTTCTCCAACATGCCGTATCCATGGGCCCACTTGGGATCGAACCAAGGACCGTCCGGTTATGAGCCGGATGCTCTACCCCTGAGCTATAGGCCCGTACATATCACAACGTTACAATTATACCTTATTAATAATCACTCGTCAAGTATATTTTTAGAAAAAAATATATATTTTTACCTATTTTTAGGCTTCGTAAAAAAACCTGATGGTTTACGCCATCAGGTTTTGCTTTAAATCTCCAGTCCCAGCCGGTATTTTTTTTGATTGAGCTTTTTTCTTATACGCTGCATAGCGTTGTCTACTGATTTGTTTTCTAACTGCAATAAAAGCGTTATCTCATTGTAGGAGTAACCCATCAATCGCATAATCAAAACTTTGTACTCCAGTTTTGATAGAATGCTTGCCAACAAATCGCTGGTTTCGCTGCATTTTTCCTTTTCTAATACCATGCTCTCCGGAGTAATAACCTCGCCGCTTTGGTTTCGTTCAATCATCAAACCGTCATTTTCAGCGATTTCATCATCATCGGCACTGGTGTAGTTAATCGGCACCGCCTCATTTAAAATCATATGCTTCTTGCGGTTGGAACGCTTGATGCAGGAATCCAGCTCCCGCTTCACACACAGAAAAGCGAAATTTTTGAACTTTTTCCCGCTTTCCGGCTTAAAATCGTAGACCGCCTGCACAAAGCCAATCATCGCTTCCTGCATTAAATCATCTCTTTCGCCGTCCCGCAGAAAATATTTTTCGCAGATATGTCCCAGCAAACCCTGGTATTTTTCCAACAAATATTCCATTGCTATCTCATCGCCTGCTTTGGCAGCGCTAATGACTTCTAGTTCGTCCATACTTTTATACTTGTTCAATACTGCCACCTCCATAGCTGATTTTGTCTATATATATTCTTAGATTCTTCTTATTTTGATAATCTTATTATAGCACATTTTTTTATTTGTGCTTTCGAAATATGGTAACAATTTTATCACTCTTTCAAGAAAATGTTAAGACTTAAGTCCAAAACTTCAAAATATCCCACAATTATCAACTTTTAGTAAAACTATTTTTTTCCTCTCTTATTGATATTTTACCCATATTTTACTTCTTTAAGCTTATTTTTTTTACAATCCTGGGATAAAATAAAGTTAGAGCAATATGCCCAATATACTGTTGAATATTTGATAAAAAAGTGAATGTTAAAGGAGACTTTATAGTGAAACAAGCGATTATCGATATCGGTTCCAACTCAATGCGTTTAAGCGTTTATGAAATAAAAGAAAACTCTTTTAAAATTCTCTTTAAGGAAAAAATAATGGCCGGTTTAGCCGGCTATGTCGAAGACGGCGCTCTTTCTGCCCAAGGAATTGAATGTGCTGCCAACGCTCTGAGAACCTTTAAAGAGATTTTAAGTCTGTTAAATATTGAAAATATAGCAGTTTTTGCCACCGCCTCTTTGCGCAATATTTCCAATACCGCAGATGCCTTATTTATTTTAGAAAAAACCTCCGGCTATCAGATTGAAGTAATCAGCGGCGAAGAAGAAGCCACCTACGGCTATATCGGCGCTATGCAGGAGCTGGGCTTAGATAAGGGAGCTTTTATCGATATCGGCGGAGCCAGCACGGAAATAGCGGTATTTGCTGATAAAGAACTGCTCTCTGCTGCCAGCTTCCCTTTGGGTTCGTTAAATCTTTATAAGGACTGCGTCAAAAAAATCATGCCCGGCGAAAATTCTGTCAAAAAGCTGCAAAAAATCATTGCCGAGCGCATTGATACCAAAAAAATAGCCGCTTTTGGCAAACAGGAAAAACTGGTGGGGGTTGGCGGCACAGCTCGGGCTATTTTAAAAATCGCCCAAAAGTACTATCATTTGCCCTGCCAAAGCCAACATATCAGCGGCGAAGAATTAACCGAGCTTTGTGAGCATTTAGCCAAAGGCGATAAAGAAGCTATTGATTTAGTTTTAAAATTGGAGCCCGACCGAATTCATACCATCGTCCCCGGAGCTTTAACCTTAGAATATATTTGCCGTCTTTTCTCAGCAGAAGAATTCATCGTAAGCAAATACGGTGTGCGGGAGGGTTATTTATGTCAAAAACTGCTGCGGTCTTAACAGAGCAATATCTCTATACCCAGAACCGCGAATTAAGCTGGCTTAAGTTTAATCAGCGAGTTTTGGAAGAAGCTGCTGACACAAATACTCCGCTGTTAGAAAGGTTAAAATTTATCGCCATCTTTTCCAGCAACTTAGATGAATTTTTCATGGTCAGAGTCGGCAGTCTCTTCGATGTCTCCCTTATTTCCCCCGAAGATATTGACAATAAAAGCGGGCTGTCTCCTTTAGAGCAGCTTCATAAAATATATGCGGCAATTCCCGGCTTAATCGAGCTGAAAAAGGCGCTTTACCATACAGTCCAACAAGCTTTGCAAACAGAAAATATTTTTGATTTGTCCTACGAAGAGCTGACAGGCGAGGAAAAAAAATATGTCCACAAATTTTTTAAAGCCGAAATTTCGCCTATCATTTCTCCGATGATTATCGGCAGTCATCATCCCTTCCCCCATTTAGACAATAAATCCCTTTATATCGCCTCTTTTCTTAAAGACAAAAAAGGCAAAACCTCCATCGGCTTAATCTCTATTCCCCAAACTCTGCCGGAATATATCGTTATCAGTAACGAACCTTTGAGATTTATCCGCTTAGAGAATATTATCTTGAGTTTGGCACCTTCTTTGTTTGGCTCCTATCAGGCAGAAGAAAGCTGTATCATCAGCGTTACCCGCAATGCCGATATCAGCTTTGATGAGGATAAGTTTGACGACCATGAGGAAGATTTTCGCACTCATATGGTGAAGCTTCTGAAAAAGCGCAAACACTTATCAGTTGTGCGCTTAGAAATCAATCAAAAAATCTCCGAAAACTTTCTCAGCACCTTAAGCTCCTTGATTCACGTGGAAAAACGCCAAATCTATTTTGACCCCTGCCCCTTAAATATGAAATATGCTTATCAGCTGGAAGCAATTCTTCCTGCGCCTAAAGCCCAAAGGTTAATCTATCAGCCCTACACTCCCCGCTGGCCGGAGGATATCGATGTTAGCTATGGTATTATTGAGCAGGTAAAGCAAAAAGACAAGCTTTTGTTTTATCCTTATGACTCGGTAGAACCGTTTTTGCGGTTATTGAGCGAAGCCGCCGAACGAGATGACGTGCTTTCGATTAAAATTACTATTTACCGCTTAGCCTCTTCCTCCAAAATTGCCCGCACTTTATGCCGGGCGGCGGAAAACGGCAAAGAAGTCATTGTTTTAATGGAGCTCAGAGCCCGTTTTGATGAAGCCAACAACATTTCCTGGTCCAAACTTTTGGAAGATGCCGGCTGTCAAGTTATCTATGGTTTAGAAGATTTCAAATGCCACAGCAAAATTTGCCTGATTACCCTGCGGGAAAAGAACCAACTCAGCTACATCACTCAAATCGGCACCGGTAATTATAATGAAAGAACCAACACCATGTATACCGATTTGAGCATCATTACCTCCTCCCAGGCTATCGGTGAGGACAGCACAGCTTTTTTCAAAAATCTTTTGATCAACAATCTCTCCTATGATTATCAGAAGCTTCTGGTAGCGCCATACAGCTTAAAAAATACCCTTTGCCGCTTGATTGATGAGCAAATAGCTTTAGCTGACCAAGGCTACATCTGTATCAAAGCCAACTCCATCACCGAGCGGGAGGTAATTGATAAGCTTAGAGAAGCCTCCCAGGCAGGAGTTAAAATTGAGCTTATCATTCGCGGTATTTGCTGTCTTTTGCCGCAGGTGCCGAGCTATACAGAGAATATTCAAGTCAGCAGCATCGTCGGCAGGTATTTGGAGCACGCCCGCATATATTGCTTCGGCAGCGGCGCCAATGCCAAATATTACATTTCCTCTGCCGATCTGATGACCAGAAATCTCAACCGTCGTTTAGAGATAGCCTGCCCTATTGAAAACAGAAATCTGTGCGAAAAATTAAAATGGATTTTGGACACCCAGCTGGAGGATAACGCCAAAGCCAGCTTTCTTTTGCCGGACGGCTCTTACT
The DNA here is from genome assembly GCA_944391285.1 of uncultured Clostridia bacterium. Classification (GTDB taxonomy): domain Bacteria; phylum Bacillota; class Peptococcia; order Peptococcales; family Peptococcaceae; genus QAKL01. The sequence continues at coordinate 53,134 of CALXSY010000007.1, read as the reverse complement.
TGCGCAAAAATACTCAATCCTCCCTCAGCTTTGACAGCCAAATGCAATTTATGCAGTCCTCTTTTCACCAGCAGGAAACCTTTATACCGGCGAAAGAAAATTTATCAGCGAAGCTTCTTCATATTTTTCACAAAATATTCTAATTTACCCCTTCATGACAAAAGTAAGCGGCTATCAGCCTCTTACTTTTATTTTATTGACTAACTGCCCTTTAAGCTTTATAATATTATTATTCATAAGAAAAAGGTGAAAAATATGACAGAATCCATTGAGCAGGTTCATCAACGGCGGGTACGCTACAAAGGCGCTTATCCCAAAAATTATCATGAGAAATACAAGGAATTGCAGCCGGAAAAATATGCAGACGAGCTGGAAAAGATTAAAGCCAAAGGCAAAACTCCTGCCGGCACTCATATCCCGATCATGGTTACAGAGATTTTGGAATTTTTGCAGATCAAACCGGGCACGCAGGGCTTAGATGCTACTTTGGGCTATGGCGGACACACCGCTAAAATGCTTGCCTGCTTACAGGACAAGGGGCATTTGCTCGCCATCGACGTTGACAGCGCCGAATTGCCCAAAACCGAGAATCGCTTGCGCGCTTTAGGCTACGGCGAGGATATTTTAACCATCAAGCAGTCTAATTTCTCTGAGATCGGTGCTTTAGCTGCCGAATACGGCAAATTTGATTTTATTTTGGCGGACTTAGGGGTTTCCTCCATGCAGATAGACAATCCCGAGCGGGGATTTTCCTTTAAATTTGACGGACCGCTGGATCTGCGCTTAAATCAAAGCAGCGGTATGACAGCATCAGAACGCTTATTTGAATTAGACGAAGAGGATATTGCCGAAATGCTTATCAATAATTCCGACGAGCCTTACGCCGCCCAGATTGCCAAAGCTATCGCTAAAATGCAAGCCGGCGGTGCTCCCATCGCCACCACTACTCAGCTTAAATACATTATTGCCAATGCTCTCTCCTTCCTCCCGCCGCAGGAGAAACAAGAGGCTGTCAAAAAATCCTGCCAGCGCACCTTCCAAGCCCTGCGCATTGACATCAACAGCGAGTATGAGGTTTTAGAAGCCTTTTTGGAGCAGCTGCCCAATGTTTTAAATGACAACGGACGGGCTGCCATTCTCACCTTTCATTCCGGAGAAGACCGCTTGGTTAAAAAGACCTTTAAACGTTGCTACCGCGAAGGAGCATTTAGCCAAATAGCTAATGAAATCGTTCGCCCTACTAAAGAAGAATGTTATCAAAATCCCCGGGCTCATTCCACCAAAATGCGCTGGGCGATTAAATAGTTATTTATTCCGCATTTTTTGCACAAAAACATTGACAAACGGCTTAATTTAAGATATCATATATTTAATGCGTTAAAGTGTGAAATAAAGAAGGTGGTTAGATGTACCAAAGCAAGATTGCAGATAAGCAAATTGACGGCTTTTTCGAAGCTTTGTCGGTCTTAGAAACTAAAGAAGAATATTATCGCTTTTTTGAAGATGTTTGTACAGTAGTTGAGCTGAAAGCTATTGCTCAGCGCTTTGAGGTTGCCAAGATGCTCTCGGAGGATAAAATTTATGCGGATATCGCCAAAGACACCGGCGCCAGCACCGCAACAATCAGCCGAGTTAAAAAATGCCTTAATTATGGTGCTGACGGCTATAAATTGGTCTTAGATAAATTGGCAAAAAAAGAATAACGCCATAAAAAGCCCGAGAAATCTCTCGGGCTTTTTTAATTATATGTTTCTACTAATTCCTTGCCGATTTCCTTTAAGCGCTCCTGCACATAGCGCGGAGCCAAAACTTTGGCATTTTCTCCAAAGCTAATCACCCAGCTGTAAAATTTGATGCTGACCGCGACTTTTAAATCAACCTTAAAATTTTCCTGGTCATAGGGACGGATATTGACATCTTGACCAAATCGGTCGATGATAACGCTGGCTAAACTGTTGCGGAAAATCATGGTCACTATCTCCTCATCGCCGGTAAACATCGAAAAAGTTTTCTTTTCATACTCCGGCAATTCAAAGCCTTTAAATTCCTGTCTGCCGTCACGGTAGCGGGAGAGGATTTCGATATCGCTCATTTTATCGATGCGGTAATGCTTAATACCCTCTATCTTGCGATCGTAAGCAATCAGATAATATTTACCGTTGTTAAACTCCAGCGCCCACGGACTGGCAAGATAAGGCATGGAATAATTTTTAGGCTCCATCTTCTTTTTGGTGTTCCATTGATAATATTTAAAGCTGACCTGCAAATTATTATTCATGGCAATTTGCAGCTTATCGATATTGTAATAGATTCCTTCATTAACTGCTTTAACACGATTGTTTAAATCTACCTGCCGGCTTAATTGGTGTGCCTCATATCGGCTGGCGAGATTTTCGATTTTTTCTATCAGCTGGCGGGACTTTTTATCGGTGATAAATTTTGCCGACTGCACAATATCAATCAAAAGCTTTAATTCAGGCAAATCAAATTCTCGGCTTACCACTGCATAATAATACTGCTTGTTGCGCTTAGTGCCGACAATATCCAAGCCGAATAATTTCAGCATTTCCAAATCGTCATAAATGCTTTTCCTTTGTGCCTCTATCCCATAGCGTTTTAATTCCCGCAAAATATCGCTCATCGTCATGCTGTGATATTCATCAGTGTTTTCCAGCAAAATCCGCATGAGATAAAGAAGCTTTAATTTTTGAAATGACCCTTTCGCCATAATAACCCCTGATTTCTAATCCTGATTTCAAATATTTATAATTTCATTATACCTAACTTTCTGATTTTTGACAAGAGAAAAACCAAGCCCTTAAAGCTTGGTTTTTCCGGTATTTGAATGTTTTTTTGGGGCAATTATTCAGCTAACAATTCAACAAAATCCTTAGCTACATAGGTCAAGCCATCCTTTAACTGAGGTGCTTGGGTCAATTGAATTTTTTCGCCGTTAATATCAGCTTCGGTGCTGTCTAAAGCGATAGAAACAGTTTTCTCATCTTTAAGCAAAGCAATCTTGCCGTTTGCAAATTCAACACTATAGCCTAAGGCTTCGGCATTGGAGCGCAAGGGCATTATCACTTGTTCCTCATCTTGCACATTTTCTTCTGCAATAACTTCATCATGGTTGATTGCTAAAACTACAACCTTTTGGGCAGTAGCATAAGCAGGCATACTAGCAGTCATAATAGGATAGCTAACCAAAAGCTCGCTGCCTTTAGTAATATCTTCTGCACGAACAATATTTTTTGTTTTAAATGGAAGAACGACAGTATCTTCGTTTAAAGTAACATGGCGGCTGCCGTCATTGGTAATGATAGTTACACTGCCGTCTTCATTATGCATTACTTCCTCGGCAACAGCATAAAACATTTGGCTCTCATCGGTCACATTGCCGATTATTGCAATCGCCGGACTTTGCGGTGGAATGCTCATAGTCATAATTGGGCTGGCAAAAACCCAAACATTATCATTTGTCCGCTCATTTAAATCCATTGGCAAACCCTCGCTGTCGGCAATCCAAGTTTCTTCAGTGCAGTTATAAATTACTGTTCCGTTAGCAGTCTCAACAAATACTTGCATATCTCCATTGTCGAGATTGATTATTTCGCTGATTTGACCATAAACCTGCTCAAATGCCGGCAAAGTGGTCGGCGCGCTGATTACAGCATTGATCGGCTGTACGGAAACAGGCATTTCTCCGGCAAATGCACAGGTAGGCATTGCTGCTAAAGATAAACCTAAAACTCCAACTAATATTTTCTTTTTCATTTTTTAATTTCTCCTTTTATATTAATATATTTATTTTCTTCTTACACTTATTTAGACGCTCAATTAAGTTAAAAGTTCCCGAAAATTTAATTTTTCTTTAAAAAATCCCGCCTCGAAAGGCGGGAAGATTTTTAGCGGATTTCGCTGTGGAATTCTTGCAAGGATTTAACGCCGAACTCTTTTTGCTGAGCTGCTTTAATACCTGCCAAAGCTGCTTTGGCTGCTGCCATGGTTGTAACATAAGGCACACGGCCTTTAATAGCAGCTTTGCGGATGTAGCTGTCGTCCTGAGCGCCTTTGCGACCGCTGGGAGTATTAACCACCAAGGCAATTTTCTTTTCATTGATTTCATCAACGATATTTCTGCCGCCCTCATAAAGCTTATTAACCACCTCTACCGGAATAGCTTGGTCTAAGATAACCTTAGCCGAACCAAAGGTAGCGATAATTTCAAAGCCGCATTCTTTGAACCCTTGAGCCAATGCCGGCAAATCATCTTTATCTCTATCGTTAACGCTTAAGAATACTTTGCCGCCTAAAGGAAGTTTGCTGTTGGCAGCTTCTTCGGCTTTGAAGAAGGCTTCGCCGAAATTATCAGCAATGCCCAAGACCTCACCGGTAGAGCGCATTTCCGGACCTAAAACCGGGTCTACCTCCGGGAAAGTATTGAAGGGCAATACCGCTTCTTTAACGCCGTAATGATTAAACTTGCTTTCTTTCAAACCAATGAGCGGCGAAGTTCTGCCCGTTTGCTCCATAGTCATAATATCAGTAGCCAAGCGCACCATTTGGATATTGCATACCTTGGAAACCAAAGGGACCGTGCGGCTGGCTCTGGGGTTAGCCTCTAAAACATAAACTACATCGTCCTCGATGGCATACTGCATATTCATCAAACCGCAAACACCCATTTCTATGGCGATTTTAGCGGTGTATTCTTTAATCAAAGCTACGTTTTTCTCAGAAATATTCATTGACGGCAATACGCAAGCGGAGTCACCAGAGTGAACACCGGCAAGCTCGATATGCTCCATAACTGCTGGTACAAAAACATTCTTGCCGTCGCAAATAGCATCAGCCTCGCACTCCAAAGCATTGTGCAAAAATCTGTCTATCAAAATCGGTCTGTCCGGAGTAACACCGATAGCCGCCTGCATATAAACAGCCAGCTCTTCGCTGTCCCGCACAATCTCCATGCCGCGACCGCCTAAAACATAGGACGGACGCACCATCACCGGATAACCGATTTTTTCAGCGATAGCCAAGGCTTCTTCGGTATTTACTGCCATGCCGGCTTCCGGCATCGGGATATTTAATTTTCCCATCATCTCACGGAAGCGGTCTCTGTCCTCCGCCCAGTCAATAGTTTCCGGCGAAGTACCCAAAATATTGACTCCCGCTGCTTTAAGCTCAGCCGCTAAGTTTAACGGAGTTTGACCGCCAAACTGAGCGATAACGCCGATTGGTTTTTCTTTAGCATAGATGCTTAAAACATCTTCCGCAGTTAGCGGTTCAAAATACAACTTATCGGAAGTGTCGTAGTCAGTAGAAACGGTTTCCGGGTTGCAGTTGACGATGATAGTTTCAAAGCCTAAGTCTTTCAGCGCGAAAGCCGCATGAACACAGCAATAGTCAAACTCGATACCCTGACCGATTCGGTTTGGTCCGCCGCCTAAAATCATAACTTTTTTCCGGTCGCTGACTTGGGTTTTATCTTCTGCATTGTAAGTGGAGTAATAATAAGCCGCATCTTTAGTACCGCTGACATGTACACCTTCCCAAGCTTCATTAAGACCTAAAGAAAGACGATACTGGCGAATTTCTTTTTCAGGAATATCTACCAACTGGCTGATATATTTATCGGAAAAACCATCTTTTTTGGCTTTGATGAATAATTCTTTTTCCGGCAAAGAGCCTTTGTAAGCCAAGATTTCCTCTTCCTCTTGGACTAACTCCAGCATTTGCTCAATGAAATAATGTTTGATCTTCGTTAAATTATAAATTTCTTCTACGCTTACGCCCTTGCGCAAAGCTTCGTACATAACAAACTGCCGCAGGCTGGTCGGTTTTTCCAGCATTTTTAATAATTCATCTTTGGTTTTTGTACCCAAATTTTTATAATTGCCTAAGCCGTAAGCCCCAATTTCCAAAGAGCGGATAGCCTTTTGGAAAGCCTCTTTATAGGTTTTGCCGATGCTCATAACTTCGCCGACAGCTTTCATCTGGGTGCCTAACTTATCTTCCGCACCTTTGAATTTTTCAAAAGCCCAGCGGGCAAATTTAATGACAATATAATCTCCGTCAGGCACATATTTATCCAAAGTACCGTATTTGCCGCAGGGAATATCGCTTAAAGTTAAGCCTGCTGCCAGCATCGCCGAAACTAAAGCAATGGGGAAACCGGTTGCCTTACTTGCCAGAGCGGAAGAACGGCTGGTACGGGGATTGATTTCAATTACGACAATGCGGTCGCTAACAGGATCATGAGCAAATTGCACATTGGTACCACCTATAACTTCGATAGCATCAACAATTTTGTAAGCCTGCTCTTGTAAACGAGCCTGCACCTCTTGAGAAATAGTAAGCATTGGAGCGGAGCAGAAAGAATCACCGGTATGCACACCCAAGGGATCGATATTTTCAATAAAGCAAACGGTAATCATTTTGCCGTTTTGGTCTCTGACAACCTCTAACTCTAATTCTTCCCAGCCTAAGATGGATTCCTCAACCAAAACCTGTCCTACCAAGGAAGCCTGCAAGCCGCGGGCAGAAACAGTGCGCAGCTCTTCTTCATTATAAACCAAGCCGCCGCCGACACCGCCCATGGTGTACGCCGGACGCAAAACTACCGGATAACCTAATTTTCCTGCAATTTCTGCTGCTTCATCTACCGAATAAGCAACCTGGCTTCTGGCCATTTCGATGCCTAATTGGTTCATGGTCTTTTTAAATTCGATTCTATCTTCACCGCGCTCAATAGCATCTACTTTAACGCCGATTACTTTAACACCGTATTTTTCCAAAACACCGGCTTTATCTAATTCGGAGCAGAGATTTAAGCCCGACTGACCGCCTAAGTTAGGCAAAAGCACATCGGGGCGTTCTTTGGCGATAATTTGCTCCAGACGCTCTTTATTTAAGGGCTCAATATAAGTCACATCAGCCGTTGCCGGATCTGTCATGATAGTAGCCGGATTGGAGTTAACCAAAACTACTTGATAGCCCAACTTGCGCAATGCTTTGCAGGCCTGAGTGCCTGAATAGTCAAATTCGCAAGCTTGTCCGATAACAATTGGTCCGGAACCAATAATTAAAGCCTTTTTTCCATTTGCATTTTGCATATTACCACTCCTTTATTTCATCCATTGCTTATTATACTATAAATTGCCCTATAATTCCAATATTTTTTTGCAAAAAATCTCTTTAGTTTGTATATTACACACACTAATCTATTTTAAATTATAAGATATTCCCGGGCTAATTACAACATTTTTTTCCATAGAATGCACTTTAAATAATTTTTAAAAAGTATCAAGTGAAATAATTCTTTAAAATAAATACAAAAAAACTACCGATAGACTAATCTATCGGTAGTTAGGCACCATATGCAAATTTATTTCTTGCTGGCGGCAATAATTCCTTCGGCGATGCGAGCCGGTACTTCTTCATAATGATCAAATTCTACTAAATAGCTTCCACGCCCTTGGGTCATGGCTTTTAAATCGATCGCATATTTTACCAGCTCAGCCATAGGAGCTTGTGCTTCTATAACTTGATCTTTGCCCTCGTGATTCATACCCATGATTCTTCCTCTGCGGCTATTGATATCACCCATGATATCGCCCAAATAGCTTTCGGGAATACGGATAATCAATTTCATCACCGGCTCTAAAATAACCGGATTTGCCATCTCAGCACCTTTTTTGAATGCCAACGAACCAGCTATTTTAAAGCTCATTTCATTGGAATCTACCGGATGGTAAGAACCGTCATACAAGGTAACTTTAATATTGGTTGCCGGATATCCAGCCAAAATTCCCTCGCTCATGGCTTCTACAACACCTTTTTCGACAGCCGGGAAATAGTTTTTCGGTACGGCTCCGCCAAATACATCTTCTTCAAACAGGAAATCTCCTTCGGGATAGGGCTCTATTCTCAGCCATACATCACCAAACTGTCCGGCACCGCCTGATTGCTTTTTATGTTTACCTTGTACTTCCACTTTTTTCTTGATAGTTTCACGATAAGGAATCCGTGGCTCTTTCAGCACAATATCCACACCAAATTTATTTTTAAAGCGTTCGGCAACGATATCCAAATGCATATCACCGATACCGCTTAACAATTGGTCTTTGGTCTCTTTATTTTTTGCAGAACGCAAAGTCGGATCTTCTTCTAACAGACGAGCCAATGCATTGCCCATCTTATCCTCATCGCCCCGGCTCTTCGGCGAAATAGCCATGGTCAAATTAGGTGTCGGGAACTCCATTTCCTCCATCGCTTCTACCGACGCACCTTTTGTGGTCAACGTATGGCCGGTTTGCGTTTCCTGCAGTTTTGCTATAACCACTATATCTCCGGCATTAGCTTTTTCAACCGTATCCTGGCTTTTGCCGGAGAGGGTCAACAAATTACCAATTTTCTCTTCTTTTGCCAAATTGACATTATATACAGATTCCCCGGATTTAAATGTGCCGCTGATGATTCGCATAAAGCTCAGCTTGCCGACAAAGGGGTCAGCCATTGTTTTAAAGACATAAGCTTTATTGGGACCTTCTTCAACTTTAGGCTCAGGAAAATATCTGACTATAGCATCCAGCAAGGCAACTGCGCCTTGATTATTAATAGCACTTGCGCACAGCAACGGGAATATTTTACCCTGTGCTATACCTTTACGGAAGCCATTGGCAATATCTTCCTCACAGATTTCTTCTCCTTCTAAATATTTTTCCATTACATCATCATCGACCTCAGCTACTGCCTCAATCAATGTTGCACATTTTTCCACCAGAGTAATCGCTAAATCTTCCGGCACCGGAACTTCCTTTAAACTATTGCCGTCAAACTCATACGCCTTATGGGTAATGACATCAACAAAGCCACGGAAATTTTCTTCTTCGCCGATCGGAATATGCAATTGCACTACTTCAGGTCCGTAATGCTCCTGCAATTGTACCCAAACTTTTTCAAAAGAAGCATGCTCCCGATCCAGCTTGTTTACTACAAATATCCTCGGCATACCTTTTTTTTCAGCTAAGTCCCAGATAATATCAGTTTGCACTTCTGGTCCTGAGACTCCGCACACTACCATTACTAAGCTGTCTACAGCAGCCAAGGTACTGATTACTTCGCCGATAAAATCAGAATATCCCGGTGTGTCCAGAAAATTTATTTTATAATCCTTCCATATTACCGGAGCCATTGCGGTGGAAATTGTTACTTTACGTTTGATTTCCTCCGGCAAATAGTCTGTCACGGTGGTGCCATCGTCTACTTTGCCCAAACGTGTCCCGCGGCAAGTAGCGATAATCGACTCTGTCAAGGAAGTCTTGCCTGCACCACCGTGTGCCGTGATGCCGACATTGCGAATTTTGTTTGTTTCAAATACTTTCATAACAATTCCTCCTCCATTCTTCTAATGCCAATTGTGGCTAATATGTATTTCTTATCCATCATATCAAATATGTATCTATTTAATATATTATACACAAATACCCAAATCCCTGCTTTATTATGAAATATTTTTATATTTTTTTACAATAAAATACGCTTAACTAAAAGTTTTTCACTAATATGGCAAAAACTCCACTTGCTCAAGCTAAACAAGCGGAGTTTTATTTTAGTTTTTATTTTGCATTGTCAATGGCTTGTTGAGCAAAAGTATTGTCAACAATCTTTTCATAAGAAGCTCTCTTGTCTAATTGCCCGGCTAAAGCCATAACATCCATCAATTTTTCAAAACTGCTTTGTTCAAAGACCGGATTGGTGCACCAAGCGTCGATTGAGCGGTAACGCTCCATAACGGTGACGATGTCCTCTAATTCCATATCAGTAAAATATGGCTGAATTGCAGCAGCAATTTCTTCGGCAGGAGTTTCCTGCATTGCAATTTGCGCTTTATAGACAGCATTGGTGAAGGCTTGAATAACTTCCGGATGTTCGCTTATATATTTGTTGCTGGCACTGTAAGCCGTATAAGGAATTTCGCCGGAATACTGTCCGATGGACGCTATAATATAACCTCTGCCCTCTTTTTCTATTTCGGTAGCAGTTGGCTCAAAAAGAGTAGTGTAATCAGCTTCACCGGCTAAAAATGAACCGGCCATAGCAGCAAATTGAATATCAGTACGGACATTGACCTCTTTACTTGGATCATCAATGCCAATATCTAAGCCGTTGGTTTTTAAGACATATTCCAAGGTCATTTCCGGCACACCACCTAAACGCCCGCCTAAAATCTCGCCTTTCAAATCACTGAAATCAAAGTCCTCAACCGGTTCGCGACCGACTAAGAAGCTGCCGTCTCTTTTGGTGAGCTGAGCAAAGTTAATAGCATAATCCTCGGAGTTTTGGTTAGCAACATAAATAGAAGCCTCAGGTCCCATTAAACCGATTTGTATTTCATCGGAAACTAAGGCAGTCATTACCTTGTCGGCACCGTTTAAGTTAACCAATTCGACATTTAAGCCCTCTTCGGCAAAGTATCCTTCGTTTAAGGCATAGTACTGCGGAGCATAGAAAATAGAGTGAGCTACCTCACCTAAAGTGATATCCACCATCTCTTCTTCCGCAACCGGTGTTTGAGCGCAGGCGCTCAGGGTTAATGGCACCAAAATAAGCGCCATCAAGCAACGTAGTTTTTTCATGATATTCCTCCTTAATTTTTCTTTGGGTTATTCCCTGTTTTTTTAGTGTGCCTCAGCATTTTATCCAGCACATTAAAAACTTCATACATCAGCCATGCGCACACAGCTAAAACGATAACACCCATCATTACTAAATCTAAGCGGAATACCTGACTGCCATAAACGATTAAATAGCCAATGCCACGGCGTGAAACTAAAAATTCACCGACAATAACACCAACCCAGCTTAAGCCCAAATTGATTTTGACAATGCTCATCAGATTGAGGATATTTGCCGGCAAAATAAGCTTGGTAAGAATTTGAAATTTGCTCGCTCCAAAGCTTTGCAGCAAGCGAACCTTTTCTTCTTCTACCCCATTAAAATAACTATATGCACTGATAATGGTGACGATGACAGAAATAAACACCGCCACTGCCACAATTCCGCCGGTGCCGGCACCAATCCAAACTATCAATATAGGCGCCAGAGCAGTTTTGGGCAAAGCGTTTAAAATAACTAAAATCGGATCCATTACCTTTGCAAAATCGGGAAACCACCACAAAAGTATCGCCACGGCTATGCCTAAAATGCTGGCGATAGTAAAACCTAAAATCGTTTCCCACACTGAGGTCGCAATATGATAAAATATTTCGCCCTCGTTTAAATAATTAATAAACAATGCGAAAATATCGCTGGGACAGCTAAAAAGAAAGGTATCTAAAATACCTATCCGAGCCGATATTTCCCACAGAGCAAAAAACAAAAAAACGATAAAAAGCTGCCAAAATAGTATTTTTATCCGTTTTGTTTTTACTTTTGCCAAATATTGCTTGTGTTCGGCTGCAAAATTATTATCAATCATCATCGGACAGCTCCTTCCATATACAATCAAAATAATCTTGGAACTCCGCTGCCTTGCGGGCAGTTAAAGGAGTGCGTTCACCGTTTAAGGTAAGCGCAATATCATGCACTGCTTTTACCTTAGCGGGACGGGAGCTTAAGACATAGATTACATCAGACATGCTGATTGCTTCTGAAATATCGTGAGTCACTAAGAGAGCTGCTTTTTTTTCATTTTTGATAATGCGATAAATATCGCTGCTGACGCTTAAGCGAGTTTGGAAATCCAAAGCGGAAAAGGGTTCATCTAAAAGCAAGACATCCGGATCAGTAGCCAAAGTGCGGATTAATGCTGCTCTTTGCCGCATGCCGCCGGATAATTCATGGGGATAGTTTTTGCGGAAATGCCAAAGATCGTATTTTTTTAAAAGCTCATCAATACGATCGGTGTTTTCCTTATTTAAACTATGCTGTATCTCTAAACCAAGGAGAATATTATCATAAATATTTCGCCATGCCAAAAGATGATCCTGCTGAAACATATAGCCTATGCGGCCGTTTTTAATCATTTTGCCGGAGCTGGGAGCCAATAAACCGCTTATTATATTTAAAATTGTGCTTTTGCCGCTGCCTGACGGTCCAAGCAGACCTACTATTTGCCCCGCATCAACAGAGAGATTTATTTTATCCAACACATGCAAGACATGCTGTTTTTGAAAGAAAACTTTGTCTATGTCCTTTAATTCAATGATATGTGTGTTTTCATCCATGTTGTCACATCCTTTTTTGCGTGATAGAGGGTATACATTATAATATACAATCAAGGGCATTTTGGTAGGTTGTCCGCAAAAATAAAAAAATCCTTCGAGATTATCGAAGGATTTAAGATTTTTTATCACTTATACACTTGCGGCGTCCTCAGCAGTATCTGCTTGGGTAAAGCTCTGCGGATAAACGGCGAAAGTATAGCCGGCATTTCTGGTATCGTCAATAAACTGTCCCATGATTTGCGTATTGGTTGAGCTGACAGCATGAAGCAAATAGATTGCTCCCTCATGCATTTTTTGGTTGAGCTTTTGCAGAGATGTGGTAGGATCCGGTTGATTTTCTGTATCCCAATCAGCATAAGCATAGCTCCAAAAAACACTGCGATACCCCAGCTGCTGAACCAATGCCAAAGACTGTTCACTGTAAATACCCGACGGATAGCGGAATAAATACATCTCGTAGCCGAAATTGTCCAGCATATACTGGTGCAGCTCCTTAATCTCGTTAACCTGCTCGGCGATTGTTTGGCTGGGCAAGCCTTGGGAAGGATGGGTAACGCTGTGATTGCCTATAACATGCCCTTCATCAATCATTCTCTGCACCAAATCCGGATTGCTCTTGACGTAGGATAGGGTAACAAAGAATACCGCCGGGCAGTTTTTCTCTTTCAAAACATCGAGGATTTGGGCTGTATAGCCGTTTTCATAGCCCTCGTCAATAGTCAGATAAACATTTTTCGTCTGCGGAGCGATAAAATCCGCATCATATTGCCCGTAAGTATTTTGAGCATTTAAAGAGCCCACGGGACGGTTGGTCTCATCGACATTATTGCCGAAGCCCCAGCCGATAGCTTCATTGCTCAAGCCTGCCAGCTTGCTTTCATCATAGCTCAAAGAAGGCGGTACAATATTGACCGTTTCCCTTTGTTCAAGATTATTTTCTGTATTATTCTCTGTTTCATCACCGTTTTGCCCTTCCTGGGAATCATTCTCTCCGTTTTCACCGGGCGTAGATTGTTCTTGATCGTTATCATTGTTGGCTGCTACCGGCGTTTGCTCTCCCGGCGGCTGATCACCGCCGGCAAAAAGATTGCTGCCTAAAGACACCCCTAAAATAAAGATGGCTGTTAAGCCTATTGCCAATACCACCTTGCCGGCAGTAGTTAATCTATATTGTACTCTTGCACTTGCTCTGGTCATAAGTCATTCCTCCTTTTAGACTATTATAACATAGCCTAAGGAGAATGCAAGAGATTTATTAGCCGCAAACTTGGTGATTTAGTAAAACTTTAATCAATCGCTGGTGTTAAACTGATACTGCGTATCTTCGCTTAAACGGACAATTCGCCGTTCCATGCCGCTGTTGGCATCGACAAAAACCGCAAAAGTTTCACCGACAACCTCGCCTCGCACTTCATAGGTCAAATATTCACCGACGCTGTATTCATCGGTAATCAGCGCCAATCTAATGCTTTGCACCTTTAAATTAGGATTCATTTTACTCAAAATCTCTTCTTTGCTCAATTTCGGCGCTTCAATATTTCTCTGATAATGGCGGGTGATATAACTAGTCTGATCAAAGCTCATTATCTCTCCGTTATCCAAAGCCACCATCAGCTTGATCATATCCGAATAAATATATACCCCCTTTTCCACCGGCACAAAGGTTAAATCTACGCTGTCATTGTCAGCAATATTATCGATTAAAGCCAAGTTTTTAAAGCCCATTTTGCTTAAAAATTCCTCGGCAATTTTCTCTGCTTCCTCTACACTCAAAGTACTGCCGGCAAAGAAGCGGTAGCGATACATCTGCAATATATGACCGCCGTGCTGGCTAACCTCAATATAAACCGGCTCCCTATCTTCACTGTTAATTAAAGAAATCACATAAATAGGTGTCTTGTTCGCAGTGGAAGTAAACTCTAATTTGCTTTCAGCGATTTCCCCAAAGAAATTTTGGTAGAAATCTTCGGCAAGAGCTATCGCTGCTTGCTCGCTGATTAAATCCCCTTCAATTTCTCTGGGCTCCGGCTCAATCTTGCGCACTCCCTCTTCCAGTTCAATCACCGGAAAGGTATCGATTTGGCTTTCGATATTGCGAAATGCGCTTAAAATAGCGCTCTCTTCGTCATCTTCCAAATTGGCAAGATCGCTGAAACGCAAGCTTTCATTGAGGATCTGCGCTTGAATTTGGGATAATTCCTCTTGCACCACTTTCACCCGCTCATAAAATTCCTCAAGCTTATTCCACTCCTGAGCAGCCATTTGCTGCTCATCCAAAAGCTTATCCCTTATCAAGTAATAGCTGTACTCCGCTGCATCTCTTAAAAATGCGCTGGTTTGCTCCAGTTCTTCCAAAACCAAAGGCAAGGAATTTAAGCTGTTAATCGCTCCGTAAACTGAACGCCATAAATTTGCCAGACCTAAAATGGTTTGTTCCTTGCTGGCGCTGACTAAAACGTGCGCCAGCTGCAATTTTATTTGCTCGACATCGTCACTGAGCTCTAAAAAACTGCGCTGGTAGCCGTTTTCCACCCCTATTTCCAGCCGGGCTTGATTGGTATTTAATCGTTGATAGCCCCAAATAGCTATGACATTTAAAAACAAACTGACAAGCAAAATAATTGTCACTGTCTTCAACTTTCGGTTAGTATTCTGCATTATTCTCACACTCCAAAGACATGCTCACCTATCTGAGTAATTATCGTCCTCGACCAAATCCATTTGCTGGTAGCAGTCTTAGGATTCCAATAATATAGCGAACCATAGGTCGGATCCCAACCGTTAATAGCAGCTTTGGCAGCATTTATGGCTGATTGGCTGGGCTCTAAATAGTACTGCCCATCACTTACCGCATCAAAGGCTCCGGGCTGAAAGCAGACACCGTAAACGGTGTCGGGAAATTTTTTATCTTCCACGCGGTTTAAAATTACCGCCCCCACAGCTACCATGCCGACATAAGGTTCCCCTCGAGCTTCACCGTTAATCATTTTGGCTAACATATAAGTATCGTTGCTGCTGTAAGTGCCTTTGCCGGCATAAGAATTATTCTGCTCCACCACCAAAGCCAAAATAATGACAATCAAACTTATGATGAGAAATTTTTTATGCATACCATCACCTCTTTTTTTCTCATAGTTTGCGCGGCAAATTTTTTCTTTATACAAAAAAACACGGAGCTTTCCTCCGTGTCAGCATTCCTCTATTAAATATTCCTCGGCAATAATTTTTAAATCAGCCTTGCCGCTGCACCAATCGATTACTTTATTTTGGAAATCTGCCGTTTTGCTGTCTAACACATACACTTCCAGATGAACCATCTCGTCATAGCGAATATTTTTTACTTGATATTCTGCCAATTTCAGCTGATTTTGCATCATGCCAAGCAGAGTATAATCCACATTGACTTCCACAACTTGATAAAGCCTGCGCCAAATTATTTCCGAAGCTTCTAAAGCAGCTACTGCTCCCTTGCCGTAAGCTCTGACCAAACCACCCTTGCCCAGTTTAATTCCGCCGAAATAACGGGTGACAACTATGCAGATATTGCGCAAGTCATTTTTTTTCAGCACCTCTAAAACCGGTATGCCGGCAGTGCCGGAGGGTTCACCGTCGTCGCTGAAGCGCTGAATATTATTATCATCGCCCAATACATAAGCATAGACATTGTGAGTGGCATCATAATATTTCTTTTTCATCGCTTGAATAAACTCCAAGGCCTGCTCTTCATTTTCAATCATTTGGGCAGTCCCGATAAAGGTAGATTTTTCGATTACAATTTCTTTTTGAGCGTTTTTGCGCAAGGATTTATACTCTTTTAGCATAATTTTACCCCCGATAGCTGGAATATTTCCTCAATGTTGTGGATAACTTAATACTGCGTTCTGTGGATAATGTTGATAAGTCCTGTGGATAGCTGTTTTAAAGTCTTTTCAATGTGGACAAAATACCACAGCTATTCACATAATTTTTTTGAAAAATTTTTGCCAATTTTGCAAAAGAATGTTTGCACTTTTGCTTTAAATAGATTATAATAGGTTTATAATATTAAATTTATGAGGTGATATTAATGAGTTTGATCCATATTAATGCTGAAGATTTTGACCGTATCTTCAAAGAAGATAAAGAAACCTGTATCTTTGTTTTCCAAAAGGATTCTTGCAGTGTTTGCAAGAGTTTAACTCCCATCGCTGAAAAAATTTCCGAAGAGTTCGCTGACAAAATTAAGTTTTATACCTTAACTGTCACCGATCCGGAGGTTTTGCTCCGCTTTAAAGAATTAAAGCTTTTAGGCGTACCGCAAACCGTTTTTGTAGCAAACGGGGAGAAAAAATTAGCTTTGCCCGGCAGTATCAGCGCTGACATCCTGCGCAAAGAAACTAATATCCTTTTAAACGGCAAAAAAGGGTTCTTAAGCAAATTAAAAAGTTTATTTTAAAAGAAAAGCTGCTTTTAAAGCAGCTTTTTTTATACCAAAAGAAAATTTAAAACCACCAATAGTCCCAATCCCGGCAAGCCCAAGATGGCTAAAAGCAGCACTGCCGGCAGATTGATCGGCAAATGAAAGGAAAACATTTGCCCAACCGCTCCCAAAAGACAAAGCACTATTAAAGCCAGCAGCATATTTCTTGCCAACCTTCCGATAATTCGCCAAGGAAAAGCACTTCTAACGGCAAGCATTAAAATTATTGCTATTACTCCGATTCCCAACAACAAACTGCCCATTTCATCACCCCATTTTAGCGAACGATAACACCAATATCATGAACGTTTAATTCCTTAGCTATCGCCAAAAGATAATTATATCTTCTTTCATCGGCAATCATTTCGTAAATAAGCTGTTCAATCAAACGATTATCGCTTACTTCGTTTAAACGGCAGTTCAAACTGTTCCAATGCTCGCGCACTTCTTTGATTTCTTTTACAACTTCATCGGCGCTTATTTGATAATTATAACGCATATCCTTTTTCCCTCCCGGCATAGCTTTTCATCTCATATTATGCCCAAGAATAAGAAAATATATGCATTTTTCACATTTTTATATACTTTGCTTCCACCACCCGCTGAAACCCTTGAAAATCCTTGTGAAAGCAAACATCGTGCCAATCATTTTCTTCTAATATTTTTTTCACTTGCTGTGCTTGTTTATAGCCAACTTCTAATAAAATACTTCCGCCGTCCTTTAAAAGCCTCGGGCAGTCTTTAGCTAATTTACGGTAGAAAAACAAACCGTCATCTCCGCCCCAAAGCGCCATAGTCGGCTCATTTTTGACATCTATCGGCAATTCTGCCATTTCCTCAGTAGTAATATAAGGCGGATTGCTCACGATTAAATCAAATTTTTTAAGCATTTTCTGCGCCAAGAAAGGTTCCAGCAAATTGCCTTGCAAAAAGCTGACCCTGCCGCCCAAATTCTCGTTATTTTTTTGAGCAACTGCTAAAGCTTGCGGTGATAAATCACTGGCCCAGACTTGTGTCTGCGGCGCCGAAACGCTGATGCTTATAGCTATGGCACCGCTGCCGGTGCAAATATCAGCTAATGTGAATTTTTCCTCCCCTATAATTTCCAAGGCTCGCCGTGCCAAAATTTCCGTATCAAAGCGGGGAATCAAAACTCCTTCCGCCACCTGAAAATCCATACCCATAAAATTAGCAGTTCCCAGCAAATATTGCAACGGTCTGCCGGCGGCTCTTTGATTTAAAAAATCCAGCGCCGCCTTTTCTTTAGAAGCCTCAGCTTCTTGATCTGTATATGCTAAAAGCAAATCTCTGGGCATTTCCAGTGCTTTTTCCAGCAAAAGCTGTCCTTCAAAAAATTTGTCAGCCCCTAATATTTCCCGCGCCTGCCGCAAAAGCTCTCCAATAGTCATTATTCAGCCGCCTTCAATTTCTCAGCCTGATCGGTAGTAACTAAAGCATCAATCAGCTCATCCAAATGCCCCAGCAAAATCTGATCCAGCTTATGCAAGGTTAGATTGATACGGTGATCGCTTACCCTTCCTTGAGGGAAGTTATAAGTGCGAATCCGCTCACTGCGGTCACCTGAGCCAATCATGCCGCGGCGCTGGGCATCTAATTCACCGTGCTGCTCCTGCTGATATTTTTCCAGCAAGCGAGAGCGCAATACTTTAATGGCTTTCTCTTTGTTCATCTGCTGCGATTTTTCATCTTGGCAGCTTACTACCAATCCGGTTGGTAAGTGCGTTACCCGAACAGCCGACTGAGTAGTATTAACAGACTGTCCTCCAGGACCGCTGGAGCAGAAAACGTCAATGCGCAAATCGTTAGGATTGATTTCAACCTCTACTTCCTCTGCTTCCGGCAAAACGGCAACTGTAGCTGCTGAAGTATGAATACGACCGCTGGATTCGGTAGCCGGTACACGCTGTACCCGATGCACTCCGCCTTCAAATTTTAATTTGCTGTAAGCGCCTTTGCCGATTATCATAAAGGTTATTTCTTTAAATCCCCCCACATCAGTATAATTGGAGTTCATTACCTCAACCTTCCAGCCTTGCATCTCAGCATAGCGGGTGTACATTTTATATAAATCCGCCGCAAACAAACCGGCTTCATCACCGCCTGTGCCGGCACGAATTTCCATAATGACGTTTTTGTTGTCATTTGGATCCTTGGGCAATAAAAGAATGGTTAATTTTCTTTCTAATTCTTCTTCCTTTTCGCTTAACTCTTTGATTTCTGCTTTAACCATTTCTTCCATTTCCGGATCAAGCTTTTCGGCAAGCATTTCTTTAGAATAGCTCAAGTCTTCCCTTACTTTTTTATATTCCCGATAAGCTACGACGATATCCTCCAAATCAGCCTGAGCTTTAGCGCATTTCTGCAATTCGGCAGGATTATTTAACACTTCCTCTTTGCTCATCATTTCGGTTAATTGTTCATACTTAGTTTCTAAGTCTTGTAATTTTTCTAACATTTTCTTCCTCCGTTCAAACCATAGATAAATTTATTATACCCTAAAAAATTGTGTTTGTCCAGAAAAAATATCTTTTACTTAAAAAACCGCTTGAGAAAACCCAAGCGGCTAAAATTTTACATATAAAATTTACAATTAGGCATATCTCTAACCTTGACTAACGCTTCGCCAAATCTTTGATAATGCACTATTTCTCTTTCTCTTAAAAATACCAGCGGATCGATAATCGATTGGTCATTGGTTTGATTGATTAAATATTCATAGCTGATCCGGGCTTCTTCCTCGGCAGCCATATCTCTGGTCAAATCCACTACTGCATCGCCTTTGCAGGAGATATAATCAGCAGTCCAGTTATAGCCGTTGGGATCTGAATAAAATAAGCCTTTGCCGTGAAGCACATAGTATTTATCCAAACCGGCAGCTTTTATTTCAGCAAAGGTCGCATTGGAAAAAATCTGATGCACCATTGTGGCAATCATTTCAATATGCCCCATTTCTTCGGTGGCGATATCCGTTAATAATGCTTTAGTCTGCGCAGTCGGCATGGAATAGCGCTGGGTCATATACTGCAAACTTGCCGACAATTCGCCGGATGGTCCGCCGTATTGGGTCAGCAAAAGCTGTGCCATTTTTAAGTCCTTGGATTTAATACATACCGGATATTGTAATTTTTTTTCATAAGCCCACATATTTCTTTTCCTCCTTAATTAGCTGCTATTTCCCACGGCCAAGGTGAGTTAACCCAGTTAAAGGGATAGCTTACCGGGCAATGACCGAAATTCATCAACGGACCGTTTGCTTGCTCATAAACGCTTTTTGCTTCCCAATATTGCTTAAACAAACGATTGTAATCCTCTACTGCCTGTTGGTTATCCGGATAATTATCCAAATATAAATTTAAATCGACTAAAGCAAAGCTTAATTGCTGCAATTGCAGCATAGTTACACAGTTAGAATTTTTAGGGAGATTTTTAACATTCTTTTTTACTTGCGAGTTCATTTACTACACTCCTTTTTATTTCGATAATTTGCCGTAAGGCATATTTAAGTTAGGAAATATTGTTCCGAAAGCCAATCCTTCCGGCAATGAATATAAACTTTCATAGGGCTGTTCATTGACATAAATAGCCGCTAATTTATCATTCTCATTACTCACTTGCAAACGACTCCTTTCGTCTAAAATTGCTTTGCAATATAATCTATGAAGCGCTTGCTCTTTTCGTCATAAATTTGTTCTAAAAAAATCTTTCTCGGCATAAAATTATTGTTCGCTTTTTTTAAGGCACAAAAAAATTTTAAAAAATTTTTTTAATTTTTGTTTATAATGATTTTTCCGGGGTATATACTTAATTGTAAATAAAAAAACAACAAAAATTGTTAAATTAAAAATTCATAGGAGGAATTAATTATGGCTAAATTTGTATGTAGTGTTTGCGGTTATGTTTACGAAGGAGATCAAGCTCCGGCTCAATGTCCACAATGTAAAGCTCCAGCTGAAAAATTTGTTGAATCCAAAGGTGATATGACCTGGGCTGCTGAGCATGTAGTAGGTGTAGCTCAAGGCGTAAGCGAGGATATCATCGCTGATTTGCGTGCTAACTTCCAAGGCGAATGCACCGAAGTTGGTATGTATTTGGCAATGGCAAGAGTTGCTCACAGAGAAGGCTATCCGGAAATCGGTCTCTACTGGGAAAAAGCTGCTTGGGAAGAAGCTGAGCATGCCGCTAAATTTGCTGAGTTATTAGGCGAAGTTGTAACCGACTCCACTAAGAAAAACTTAGAAATGCGCGTTGAAGCTGAAAACGGTGCTACCGCCGGTAAAACCGATTTGGCTAAAAGAGCTAAAGCTGCTAACTTGGATGCTATCCATGACACTGTTCATGAAATGGCTCGTGACGAAGCTAGACACGGCAAAGCATTGGCTGGCTTATTAAAAAGATATTTCGGTTAATCATTAACCCCTCTTTTCCGAGATGAGTCTTAGGACTCATCTTTTTTTATTGATTACAACTTTTTGGTTTTAATTGACAATAATTTCTCTTGAGAGTATAATTAATTACTGCAAATAGTTTTGTTTTAACCGCATATAATATGCTTATCGATCGTTAGGAGGTTTAAAATGGATAAAAATATGACTTGGGATTTAACAAATATGTATACCGATACTGCCCATTGGCGCAGTGAGCTTACTGAAGCACAAAAAATGGCTCAAAGCATTGCCGAAATGCAAGGCACTATTACCGCAAACGCCGAGAATCTTTTTAAGGCGCTTTCTTTAAACGATGCATTCGGCGAAAAAATCACCGCCCTTTTTGTTTACGCCAAAATGTATTTCGACCAAAACATGGCTAACGGCGAAGCCAAAGATATTTACGAAACTGCTGATAGTGTTTACACCGGCATCGCTGAGCAATTAGCTTTCTTTGAACCGGAATTGCTCAACTTAACCGAGAGCACCTGGCAAAAATTTTCTGCAGAAAAACCGGAGCTCAAGCTCTATGATTTTTTGATCAAAAACTTTTTAGAGCGCAAAGAGCATATTTTTGATACCCAAATCGAAGAAATTTTAGCCAAAATGGGCTCCATGGCTAATTCCTTTGAAAAAATTTACGATGATCTGACCGTAAATGATGTAGCGTATCACGAAATTACTGCTCCCGACGGCAAAACCATTACCGCTGACAACAATCAGTATGCCGTTGTTTTAGGCAATCCCGACCGCAATTTTCGCCGGGAATATTTCAACAGCCTTTTAGGTATTTATAAGCAGCATGTCAACACTATTTCTTCCGCTTATTACGGTTCGGTCAAAAGCGACTGCTATTTAGCCAAAAGCCGCCGCTACTCCTCTGCCCGCAATATGGCATTGTCAGGCTTGCATATTCCGGAAGAGGTGTATGACAATCTTATTTTAACTGTGCGTAATAATGTTAAGCCTTTGCAGGAATATGTCACCTTGCGCAAAAATATTTTAGGTCTGGACGATATTCATTTTTACGATTTATTCGTGCCTTTGGTTAAAGATTCGGACCGTCAGTACACCTACGAAGAAGCGCAGGAAATTGTTTTAGCGGCTACAAGCGTTTTAGGCTCTGATTATACCGACGTTTTAAAGGAAGCTTTCAATAACCGCTGGATTGACGTTTATCCGGCAAAAAACAAAGCTACCGGCGCCTATGCTATTCACGCTTACGGCTATCACCCCTACTCTCTGCTCAATTTCACCGGCACATTGAACGATGTCTTTACTATTGCCCACGAATTGGGACACGTGATGCACAGCTATTACAGCAACAAATATCAGCCTTATGTTTACTCCGATTACTGCATTTTCACTGCTGAGGTAGCTTCCACCGTCAATGAACAATTACTGTTCAACTATTTATACACCAATTCTCAGTCGGACAGCGAAAAAGCCTTATTGTTGTCCAACCAATTAGACAATATCCGCTCAACCTTATATCGCCAAACCTTGTTTGCTGATTTTGAGAATATCACCCACAAAGCTGTAGAAGCAGGATTGCCTCTTTTGCCGGAAAAAATGTGTGAGGATTATAAGGGACTTTACCAGATTTACCACGGCGATGATTTTGTTATCGATGATTTACTGACCTATGAATGGGCGCGAATCCCCCACTTCTACCGGGCATTTTACGTTTATCAATATGCTACCGGCATTTCGGCGGCTACTTCTATCGCCAAAGGAATTATCGACAATGAGCCTGATGCGGTTAAAAATTACCGCACCTTCTTAACTAAGGGCGGCAGTGATTACCCCATCGAATTATTGAAAATTGCCGGGGTCGATATGGCTAATCCTAAACCTATCAAAGATGCGTTAGCATATTTTAACGAGACTCTGCAAAAATTAAAAGCTATACTCTAAGCAAAAAGCCTATTTTCTTTAAAGAAAATAGGCTTTTAATTATATGTTGCGTTTGATATGCGAAATAGGAATATTAACCTCCAGCATCGCGATATTATCCTCGCTGTTCATGTTAACTTCCAGCGCTTGTTCATCAAATTCCATATATTTGCTGATAACTTGAATCAAATCACGGCGCAATTCCTCCACCATACCCGGAGAAAGACTGGCTCTGTCGTGAATCAGGACTAATTTCAAGCGTTCTTTGGCGGCATCTTTGCTGTTTTTCTTATCGCCAAATAATTTCTGTAAAAAACTCGCCATCTGTCTGCCTCCTTAATTTCCTTTTTTAAACAGCTTAAGAAGCTTAGAGATGAAGCCTTCTTCCACGTCCATTTGCATAATCGGCACATTGTTGCCCAAAATGCGCTGAACGATATTGCGGTAAGCTTGTCCGGCCTGAGATTTTTGGTCTAAAACTGCCGGCTCGCCGCGGTTGGTGGAGATAACGATATTGTCATCTTCCGGCACTACGCCCAAAAGCTTAACTGCCAAAATCTCCAGCATATCGTCAACACCCATCATATCGCCTTGCTTAACCATATTGGCACGCATGCGGTTGATGATTAATTTAGGCTCATTTAAGCCGTTGGCTTCCAATAAACCGATAATTCGATCCGCATCTCTGACCGCAGAAACCTCAGGATTGGTTACGACGATGGCTGCATCAGCTCCGGCAATAGCGTTTTTAAAGCCTTGCTCAATACCGGCAGGGCAATCAATTAACACATAATCAAATTCTTCTCTTAATTCCTCACAGATTGCTTTCATCTGGCTTTCATTGACCGCATTTTTATCTTTAGTCTGAGCAGCCGGAATAAGATACATATTTTCAAAACGTTTATCCTTAATCATCGCTTGCTTTAATTTGCATTGTCCTGTTGCCGCATCAACTATATCATAAACAATGCGGTTTTCCAAACCCATAACAACATCCAAATTTCTTAATCCGATATCTGTATCCAGCAAAACAACCTTATTGCCTAACGCTGCCAAACCGGTACCGATATTAGCTACTGTCGTAGTTTTGCCGACACCGCCTTTACCGGAAGTGATTACTAATACTTTGCCCATTTTTCTTCCCCCTATACTTTAATTAAAAAACACCTTCAATCAATAAATTGCCGTCACTGATCCGGGCAATTTCCGGTTTATCTGATTCCATCTCTTCATTATCCGGAGCTCTGGCTATCAGATCCGCAATTCTTAACTGCACCGGCAATAATCTATTGGCATAAACCACAGCTTCCTCATTATTGCCAAAACCGGCATGAGCCAAGCCCCGCATCGTGCCCATAACTAAGATATGTCCGGTAGCTCTGATTTCCGCGCCGGCATTGACATCGCCGAAGATGATTAAAGTGCCGTCAAAATCAATGCTTTGCCCGGAGCGAATATTCTTGCGAATAATCAAAGTCGAGCCGTCAGCATAATAAGTTTCCAGCTTTTCTTTCTGGCTGCTTAAGTTACCGCCCAGTCTGCCTTCCAAACCTTCCGGCAGTTTAATCTCAATCGGCTCTTCGTCCTGAGCTTTTTCTGCGGTAGAAATAAACTCTTCAACCTCATAATCCAAAGAAAGCAAGAGTATTTTTAATGCTAATTGTTCTCCCTCACTCAAAAGCCGCTCATTGCTGTTAATGATCAGCTTTTTGCGGTCACCTAAAAAATCCTTAGCTTGCAGCAGCTTTTGCTTAATCAGCATACACAAGTCTTCGAAATTAAGCTCGCTGTCGATAACCATGGAAATGCCTCTTCTGCTGCCTTTAAATACAACCGATTCCATAAGATAAACCTCTTTTCTGACAAATAAGTTTATTCCTATTTATTGTACTAAAAATTTCTCCATCCTGCAACAATTATCTTAAAATTTATTGTATTTTTTTCTATTTGCTGTAACATTTTTTCTTTATCGGACAAAAATAAAACTTATTATCTTTGATTCTCATCTGCTGCCGATTTTTTCTGCAAAAAAAAGACATGATAAACATCATGTCTTAAAAGCGGAAAACGAGATTCGAACTCGCGACCCTCGCCATGGCAAGGCGATGCTCTACCACTGAGCTATTTCCGCACACTATATGCCTCGAGCCGGAATCGAACCAGCGACACGAGGATTTTCAGTCCTCTGCTCTACCGACTGAGCTATCGAGGCTATTTACCTCGCTCCAACCATATGAACAGCAGAAGCTAAACGACGAAGAAGGGGCTCGAACCCTCGACCTCCAGCGTGACAGGCTGGCATTCTAACCAACTGAACTACTTCGCCATAATGGGCAATGACGGGCTCGAACCGCCGACATCCTGCTTGTAAGGCAGGCGCTCTCCCAACTGAGCTAATCACCCTCAACTTGCGACAAATGTTATTATATCTCAAGTTAAAGTCTTTGTCAATAGGTTTTTTTAACTTTTTTTACATAAAAATTGCCTTTTTTACAAAAAATATTAGCATAAATTTCAAGGAGGCGGCTCTTATGCTTAAGATATTATTCATCATTGCAGTCATAATTTTTCTCTTTCCTACCAGGATAAAATTGAAAATTTATCTTGATTCCCAAAAGCTAAAGGGTGAAATATTTCTTTTGCTTTTTGGGCTTGTGCCTCTAAAGAAAAAAATTGATTATTCGTTTTCCGAAAAAAATCTTTCCCGGATTCCGGCAAAATTTCCCGATCTTCCTCGTCCTTCTTTGTCGTTAAATCAAGGAAAAAGTTTTCTTCAGTTGCTTTTAAAAAGCATTAACATCGAAAAATTTAAAGCCGATTTGCATCTGTCTTTGACCGATAAATTTCATCTTTCCCTGTTAAACGGCATTTATTGGTGGATTTGGGGGATATTTGCCCATCGTTTAAAGAAAAACTATCAATTTAATTTCACAAGCGAATACCAAGATTGCTCATCTTTTCTCACTTTAGAAGGTATATTTTCTTTCTTTTGCGGACAAATTATTTTTAATAGCGTCTGCGGCAGAAATGCCTATTCTCATCTTTTAAGGAGGTTTAAACATGGACAACCATCCTATTAACGGTCTTTTGGAAAAGGCTATGGAAAATATTAAAAAAATGGTCGAGGTCAATACTATTGTCGGTGAAGCTATCGAAACTCCTAACGGTACAGTGATTATTCCGGTTACCAAAGTCAGCTGCGGCTTTGCTGCCGGCGGCAGTGAATATGCCCCTAAAGAAAAACCCGCCAATGAAGATCTGCCCTTTGGCGGCGGTTCCGGCGGCGGTGTTTCTATTCAGCCGGTTGGCTTTTTGGTAGTAAGCGCTACGGAAATTCGTTTCCAAATGGTTAACGACAATGTTTTGTGGGATCGGCTTATTGAGCAGGTTCCGGATTTTCTTTTGAAAATGAAAGAGTCATGCTTTAAAAAATCAGCAAAAGAGGACAACTCCTCTCCCTCTACAATTATCTTTACCGAAGAAGTTAATACCTGATTAGAAGCACCATTTCTTGGTGCTTTTCTTTTTTCCCTTATTTGTTTTATGTATACATGTACTTTGATTTAATTGTATAATCTTAGTATAAATTATACTGTATTAAAAATTGTTATTTTTCCTTGAAAATACTGTCGTTTTAGTGTATGATATATTAAAGTATTACACTATTAAGGAGTTGTTTTTATGGACAGACAATTTATTATCCTCTTTGTTATTGGTATCTATATGCTGGCTATGATTATCGTCGGTTTATATTATTCCCGTAGCAATAACACTGTTTCGGACTATGTCTTGGGCGGTCGTTCGCTTAATCCGTGGGTTACTGCCTTAAGCGCACAAGCTTCCGATATGAGCGGCTGGCTTTTGACCGGTTTGCCGGGCTTGGCTTATTTATCAATGGCCGGCTTTAAAGAAGCCTTTTGGACCGCTATGGGTTTGGCAATCGGTACTTTGCTCAATTGGCTGTTTGTAGCTAAAAGATTACGCAGCTTTACCGAAATATTCGGCGATTCTTTAACCCTGCCCGATTATTTCCGCAACCGTTTCCGTGATACCGGCAAAGCCTTAAAGACTGTTACTGCATTAGCAATCTCTGTATTCTTCTTAGTTTACACCTCTTCCATGTTTGTAACCGGTGCCAAGATGTTCAACACCATTTTCGGCATGGAATACACCATTGGTCTTTTGGTTACCAGTTTAGTAATTATTGTTTATACTTTCTTCGGCGGTTTCCGGGCAGTTTGTGTTACGGACTCCATCCAAGGTATGCTGATGTTCTTCGCGCTATTCATCGTTCCCTTTGTCGCCATTTACGCTTGCGGCGGTGTATCGGAAACCTTTTCGCAAATCGACCCGGCTAACTTTAATTTCTTTCCCAACGGTGACGGCACCGTTTCCACTCTCTTAATCGTTTCGGCGTTAGCTTGGGGCATTGGCTATTTTGGTCAGCCGCATATTATTGTGCGTTTTATGGCTATCAAAAAGCCCTCTGATATCAATAAATCCACCCTTGTCGCTATGATTTGGGTTATCATTACCTTAGCGGCTGCCGTTTTAATCGGCTTGTTAGGCACTGTTTGTTTTGCTGACAATCCGCTGCCGGAAGGTGCTCATGAGACAGTATTCATCGTTATGGCTAACCAGATGTTCAATCCGGCTTTAACCGGTGTTTTCCTTTCCGCTGTTTTAGCGGCAGTTATGTCGACGGCGGCTTCTCAGCTTTTGGTTACCTCCTCTGCTTTAGCCAGCGATATTTATAAAAGCTTAATCCGCCCTCACGCCAAAGAAGGCGAAATTCTTTTAGTTAATAAGCTTTCTGTTTTGTTAGTTTCCTTAATCGCGCTTTATCTAAGCTTTGACCCTAACAGTTCCATTTTCGGCATCGTCAGCAATGCTTGGGCCGGATTGGGTGCGTCATTCGGTCCGGTAGTTGTTTTATCCCTCTACTGGAAGCACATCACCAAAAACGGCGCTATTGCCGGTGTTGTTACCGGTGCCTTAGGCACAATCATTTTCTACAATTTGAAATCCTTAGGCGGCATTTTTGCTATTTATGAATTAGTACCGGCTTTTCTGCTTTCTTTACTGGCAATCTTCATCTTTTCCAAAATCGGAACTCCTAATGATGCTTCCATCGAAAATGATTTTGAAACAGCCGTTGCTTTCTCAAAACGAAAATAGTGAATTGCTATTTATACTCTTTTGTGCTATAATGGATAGAATGTCTTCACATTCTATCCATTTTTTCTGCTTTTATGGTGGAAATTCACTTTTTCTTGAACATTTTTTAAGTTTTTCATAACACATTTATCATATTTCTGTAGTATACTTTAGTTAAATTTTTGGAGGAAATGATTGTGAAATTTTATTCTCTATCCAGCAGCAGCCAAGGCAACTGTTATTATTTAGAAAGCGGCGATTCCGCTTTACTGATAGACGCCGGCATCGCTGCTAAAAAAATAGAAGCCACTTTAGCTCAAAGTGCAGCCAATCCGGCTAAGCTCAAAGGTATTTTACTTACTCATGAGCATATAGATCACGTCCGCAGTGTTGGCACCTTGGCAAAAAAATATCACTTACCCATTTTCGCTACTGAAGGCACTTGGCAAGGCTTGGAGCAAATGAACTGCTCTGTTCCCTTCCAGCTGCGCAGGTCGTTAGATGAGTTAGACAATTTGACTTTGGGGCGGTTTAATATCAGCTGGCAAGCGACTGTGCATGATTGCCTCAACCCAATTTTCTTCAGCATTAACGACGGCGAAAAAAAATTTGGCTTAATTACCGATACCGGTGAGTTAAACAGCCAAATGACGGAAATGCTATATGACAGTGATATCTTAATTGCCGAAGCTAACCACGATGTGAATATGCTGAAATCAGGCTCATATCCCTTTCGAGTTAAGCAGCGCATTTTGAGCAGTCACGGTCATTTATCCAATGAAGACTGTGCTCAAGGATTATTAGCAATGATAGGCTCGCATACTAAGCATATCATGCTTGCCCATTTAAGCCAGCACAATAACACTCCGCTTTTGGCTTACAAAACTGTTAAACAAACCCTTGAGCAAAATTGTACCTATGAAGATTATACTTTATGGGTTGCCCGCGCCGAGGCGCGCAGCTCAATTTTAGAAGTTTAAAAAAAGGAGGCATTTATATGTCTGAAGAAAAAATCACTTCTGCTAATGAACCTGCTGCCGAATCCTTAACAACCAATACTAATAATGCAGCATCAGCAGAAAACAACACCATTTTATCCGCTTCTGTCAGTGATTATTTGCCGCAAAGTGAAAAAAATCAATGGCAAGAACAGCAAAGCAGCAAAAGCACCGCCAAGCTCAACAACAATTTTTCCTATAAAAAGCTCCTCACTATTGCGTTGATCTGCTCTTTATTGGGCGGAATTGTCGGCGGCGGCTTAGTTTTAGCCTTGATGCCCGAATCCTCCGGAGGCGGCAGCCAAACTACCATTCAGGTAGCCGGTGATGTTTCTCCCGTTACCGCTATTGCCGAAGCTAATATGCCTACGGTAGTCAGCATTGTCAATACTTCTACCACTACTTACAGCGACTTTTTATTTGGCAGAAACTATACTCAGGAAAGCACTGCCAGCGGTTCCGGTGTTATCATCACCGCCGATGGCTATATTGCAACCAACTATCATGTTATTGAAAACGCCAGCAAATTAACTGTCACCTTATACGACGGACGGGTTTTTGATGCTCAAATTATCGGCGGTGACGAAGCTACCGATTTAGCGGTCATTAAAATTGATGCCGATGATTTAGCCTATGCTACCATGGGTGACAGTGATGAACTGCGAGTCGGTGATTTAGTTGTGGCTATCGGCAATCCTTTAGATGCTCAAGCCTTTGCTTGGACGGTAACCGATGGTATTGTAAGCGGTCTGGGCAGAACTATTGAAACCGACGGACAAAGCTTTACCCTCATCCAAACCAACGCGGCTATCAATGCCGGCAACAGCGGCGGTGCCCTTTTAAATGCCAACGGTGAACTGATCGGCATTAACAGCATGAAGCTTACCGGTGATGCTGTTGAAGGCATGGGCTTTGCTATTCCTATCAACGATGCTAAACCTATCCTCGAACAATTAATCAGCCAAGGCTATGTCAGCCGTCCTTATTTAGGTATCAGCGGCTACGATATTACCGATTCTTTGTTAGGTGTGGTCAGCTTAAAGAGAGATAACGGTATTTTGATTACTCAGCTTACCGAAGACGGTCCTGCCGAAACTGCCGGTGTTCAAGTCGGCGATATTATTTACGCTGTCGATGGCGAAAATATTGCTTCCTTCGATGAGTTATCGGCAATCATCTCCGAACATCAGGTTGGCGATACCTTATCCTTCAGCATTAACCGTAACGGCAGTGAAATCACCCTCGATATTACTTTGGGTGAGCAAGGCACCAAACTGGAGCTGAAAGCTACGCCGGAAAAAACCACTAATAAATTCAGCTACTTCTTTGCTGAGTGATTATAAAATTTCCCCATAAAAAAACTGCTCACCTTTAAGATGAGCAGTTTTTTTAGTTATTGTAATAAAGCTTGTGGGTTGAATATTCCGGATCGCAGGTAGTGTCCATGCCTAATTTTTGCAGGCAAACCTCGTCACTGCGCCCCAAAATAGCTGTAGAATGCACCTGACAGCCTTTTAATTTGCCTAACTGATCGATGCAGACCTGCACCATCGGATTGGTAGTAGCGCAGATAGCCAACGCCAGCAAAACTTCCTCGCAGTTTAAAGCGATGGATTTGCTGCCGAGATAATCTTTTTTCATTTTAAGCATCGGTTCAATAACAACCGGAGAAATCAAATGCAGCTCGTCATTAATGGACGCCAATTCTTTAATTGTATTGATAATCGCCGCTGAAGCCGCGGTCATAATGTCTGAGCATTTGCCGGTAATAATTCGCCCGTCTTCCAATTCGATAGCCACTGCTGAAGCTACATTGTCATGCGCATCATCCTGCCATCTTTTAGCCAATTCCTCCGCTGCTTTTCTGGCGGCTCCTACTACCTTTCTATCCTCCGGCGAAAGCCCTAATTCATTCATCAAAAGCTGTGCCCGTTCAAATACTTCATAATCTACATAGCCTTTTTTATAATCGCAGGCAGTTTTAAAATAGCGGCGAATAATCTCCTGTAAGGAAGCTTCTCTCACTACCTCATCATCAATAATGCTGAAACCAACCCGATTAACTCCCATATCGGTCGGAGATTTATAGACAGATTCCTTGCCGGTGATCTTCTCGATAATCCGTTTTAAAACCGGAAATGCTTCAATATCCCGGTTATAATTAACCGCTACCTCACCATAAGCATCCATATGGAAAGAGTCAATCATATTAACATCTTTTAAATCCAAAGTTGCAGCTTCATAAGCTTTATTTAACGGATGATTCAAAGGCACATTCCACACCGGGAAAGTTTCAAACTTGGAATATCCGGCAATCTTGCCCCGGCACCACTCATGATAAAGCTGGCTTAAGCAAGTAGCCAGTTTACCGGAGCCAGGTCCCGGTGCTGTCACGACAACAATCGGTTTAGTCGTTTCAATGTAAGGATTTTGCCCATAGCCTTCTTCACTTACTATGGTATTGACATCGACCGGATAGCCTTTGGTTGATTTATGCAAATACACTTTTATACCACGATTTTGCAATTTGTGCATAAAAATCTTTGCCGCCGGCTGATCGTCATAGCGGGTAATTACTACGCTGTTGACATCTAATTCCCATTCGCCTAAATCGTCAATTAAACGCAGCACATCCATATCATAAGTAATACCGAAATCTCCGCGGATTTTATTGCGCTCAATATCGCCGGCATAAACACAAATAATAATTTCCGCTGCATCTCTCAGAGAATGCAAAAGCTTTATTTTCGCATTTTCGTCAAATCCCGGCAAAACTCTCTTAGCATGATAATCACCCAATAATTTGCCGCCAAACTCCAAATAAAGCTTGTCATAATTTTTGACCCGCTCTCTGATAAATTTTGATTGCTCTTGAAGATATTTTTCCGCATCGAATCCTTTTTTCATAATCACACCTCAATTATTGTTTTCAAAAATATGTCCTAACACTAATTAAATATGTACAAATTTCATTTTATCCCACAATATATTATTTTACCATCATCAGTGGGCATTTTCAATTAAATTTAATATATTTTTGGAAAAAATTTTACCTATCAGTCGCCGGCTATTTTCCCACAAAAAAAGAGCGCTTCAAGCGCTCTTTTTTATTCCTGCTCGTCAACCATTTTGTCCCAAGCTTCTTTTACTCTGTCATACTCATCATCGTCTTCGATAGAATAAAGCATTTCCTGACCGTCTTCTTCAACGATCTTCATCGCGATTAAATCGCCTTCCTCGTCATCTTCTTCCTCTTCTTCGCAGGGAGCGAGGATAGCGTATTTGTCCTTGCCCAATTCTACCATATCCACAAAGTAAAAGTCATGTTCCACATTTTCTTCG
Source organism: uncultured Clostridia bacterium (assembly GCA_944391285.1). GTDB lineage: Bacteria > Bacillota > Peptococcia > Peptococcales > Peptococcaceae > QAKL01. The sequence continues at coordinate 20,607 of CALXSY010000007.1, read as the reverse complement.
TCAATCAAAGTGATAACCGCTTCTTCAATTTCGCATTCGTCTTCTAAATGATCGTGTTTTTCTATGCTCATAAAGCACACTCCTTAAAATAATTTTATGAAAAAGCCTATTTTAATGGCTTTCCAAATAAGTTTGCAAAATCAGCACCGCTGCCATCTTATCAATGACCGCTTTGCGCTTTTTTCTGGAAACATCAGCCTCCAAAAGGGTGCGCTCGGCACTGACAGTGGTCAATCTTTCATCGACCCATTCCACAGGAATATCTTCTACAGCTACCAGAGCCTTAATAAAATTCTGCACTTCCTCGGCTTTAAAGCCTAAGGTGTTATTCATATTTTTCGGCAAGCCTACGACCAGCTTCTCCACCTCATGCTTTTTTATCAGTTCCCACAAGCCTTGGATATCTTCCTTACGGTTGTCTTTAGCCCGATTATAAGTCATCAAAGGCTGAGCCGTGATTCCCAGCGCATCGCTTAAAGCTATGCCGATTCGTTTTTCGCCTACATCCAACGCCATTATCCGCATATTTTAGCCCTCTAAATAGCATTTAACCATTTCTTCGATCAGTTCATCTCTGTCAATCTTCTTCATCAAATTACGCGCATTGTGATAGCTGGTGATATAGGCCGGATCTCCGGAAATAAGATAGCCCACGATTTGATTGATCGGATCATAGCCTTTTTCGGACAATGCCTGATAAACTTCCTGCAAAATCTCCTTATTTGAATCCTTAATGCCACCATTTCCATTAAAAAACATTGTATTGTCAATATCAAAGCCCATACCAAACTCCTCCTTTTGCGTAATTTACTTTTTGAGTTCAGCTAAAATATTTTTAACATTATCGATTGCTTCACCCAATTTTTCCGGATTTTTGCCGCCGGCTTGCGCCATATCCGGGCGTCCGCCGCCGCCACCGCCGCAGATTTTAGCGGTGTCGCGAATGATTGCTCCGGCATTAACTACTTTTCCGGCTAAATCCTTAGTTACAGCGGCTACTAACTGAACACTGCCGTCATTGACAGCGCCTAAAACTACTACGCCGCTTCCTATTTTATCTCTCAAAGTATCTGCCAAGTCTCTTAATTCAGCCGCATCAGCCTCTACCTGCGCTGCCAAAAGCTTGATACCATTTACTTCGACCATTTTTTCCATTATTCCTGCTACTTGTCCTTGAGCAGCCTGGGCTTTAAATTTTGCCAATTCTTTGCCCTGCTCTTTAATCTGCGCATTTATTTGCTCGATGCGGTTTAAGAGATCTTTTTCGGTAGTTTTCAACGCTTTGGCTGCCTCATTTAAATGAGTTTCCTCTGCTAAAGTATGCTCGTAGCTTGCCATACCGGTTACTGCCTCGATACGGCGAATACCGGCTGCAACCGCACCTTCGCTCAATATTTTAAAGGAACCGGCTTGCGCAGTGTTGGTTAAATGAGTACCGCCGCAGAGCTCCATGCTGAAATCTCCCGCTTGCACACAGCGTACTCTGTCACCGTATTTTTCACCAAACAAAGCGGTAAAACCCAAAGCCTTAGCCTCGTCCAAATCTTTTTCGGAAATCTCGATATTATGCGCTTTCAATATTTCTTCATTTACCCGGCGCTCAACCAATTTGATTTCTGCGGCGGTCATTGCTGTGAAATGCGAGAAGTCAAAACGCAGGCGATGAGCATCAACAGAAGAACCGGCTTGGTTAACATGCTCGCCCAATACTTCCTTTAATACCTTATGGAGCAAGTGAGTCGTTGTATGGTTGCGGGCGGTATTTAAGCGATTTTCTTTATCGACCTCAACACTTACTTCTTCACCGCTGATGATGCTGCCTACTACCTTGCCGCGATGCACAAATTTGCCGTCGGGCATTTTAGTAGTATCTTCTACTTGAATATACCCGCTTGCACCTTTGATTAAACCTTTGTCGCCCGCTTGACCACCGCTTTCAGCGTAAAATGCTGTTTTTGGCAATACGACATAAACTTCCATGCCCTCATCGGCGGTATCAATCTTCACACCGTCAGCAATCATGCCGGCAATGGTGCTTTCGCAAGTTAAGGTTTCATAGCCTACAAATTCGGTTTTGCTGAGATCCCCTAATTGCTCGCTGACAGTAAAGGCTAAGTCCCAAGCAGTAACATTTTTCTTCGCATTCTTAGATGCCTGACGCTGTTTCTCCATAGCTTCTTCAAAGCCTTGAGTATCAACTGTCATGCCGGCTTCTTCTGCCATATCCTGAGTTAAATCGATGGGGAAACCATAGGTATCATAGAAAGTAAATGCGCTTACGCCGTCAATTTCAGTTTTTCCTTCGGCTTTTAATTTAGCAATAGAAGCATTAACGATGTCAATGCCGTCATTTAATGTCATGCGGAAGCGCTCTTCCTCCGCTTTGATTGCCTTTTGAATCATCGGCAATTTTTCCACAATTTCCGGATATACCTCGCCCATTTGTTCCGCTACTACTTCACTGAACAAATAGAGGAATGGCTTGTCCATGCCTAAGCTTTGCCCGAAACGCACAGCACGGCGCAAAATACGGCGCAAAACATAGCCTCTGCCCTCATTGCTGGGCAATACACCGTCAGCAATCAAGAAAGTGCAGGAGCGAGCATGGTCAGCAATTACTCTGAATGGGAACCCACGATGATCTTTATAATAGGTTTGTCCGCTTAATTCCTCTACTTTGGCAATCAAGGGACGGATAATATCGGTATCGTAGTTGCTGTCTACATTTTGAATGATGGAGGTAATTCTCTCCAAGCCCATGCCGGTATCAATGCTGGGACGGGGCAGCGGAGTTAAAACGCCGTTTTCGTCACGGTTATACTGCATAAATACCAAGTTCCAAATTTCTAACCAACGGTCGCAGTCGCAAACACCTAAGGCGCAGCCCTCCGGATTATCGCAAGCCTTATCTTCGCCGCGGTCGATATGAATCTCACTGCAAGGACCGCAGGGACCGGTTTCGCCCATTTGCCAGAAATTATCCTTTTCGCCTAAGCGTTTGATGCGTTCGTCAGGTACACCGGCAATCTCCTTCCACAATTCATAGGCTTCATCATCATCTTTATAAATGGTGATATAGAGTTTATCTTTCGGCAAGCACAAGACATTAGTTAAAAAGTCCCAAGCATAGGTGATAGCTTCTCTTTTGAAATAATCGCCGAAAGAAAAATTACCCAGCATTTCAAAAAATGTATGATGGCGGGCGGTACGACCTACGGTATCCAAGTCATTGTGCTTACCGCCGGCTCTCACGCATTTTTGCGAAGTAGTTGCCCGGGTGTAATCCCGTTTCTCCAGTCCTAAAAATATATCTTTAAATTGGTTCATGCCGGCGTTGGAAAATAAAAGCGTCGGGTCATTGTAAGGCACCAAAGACGAGCTGCGTACCTTAGTATGACCTTTGCTCTGAAAATAATCTAAAAACATTTTCCGAATCTCATTGCCGGTTAAATACTTCATCTCACTCAAGGTAATATACCCCTTTCAAATATATAAATCTTAACTAATTAATCATACCAAATTTTCTAAGCAATAACAACCGTTTTTCCAAATTTTTTTTATTTTTTTTAGTCGGTAGAGCCGAATCCGCCTGTTCTTGTTTGCACCGCTTCATCATCCACGCAAATGCCGTAGCTTAAAAATATGCCCTGCATAAAGCCTTGTCCGGCTTTGATTTCCAATATTTTTTCTTCGTTGGTATCATTGGTTATTTTTGCCATGATATGCCCTTCGTTTTGGGCATAATAATAATCGCTGTCGATGATGCCGGCAGTGTTATCCAGCTGCAAGCGGTGTTTAATCCCTAAGCCGCTTCTGGGAAACAGCGCCAAAAGCCATCCTTCTTTGATCTCTGCTCTAATACCGGTAGGAATAAAAATGCTTTCCTTAGGCATTAATTTAACCGCCATCGGCGCATAAAAATCATAGCCCGCCGAGCCAATGGTCGCTCGTTGGGGAAGCTTAATATTATCATAGATTTCCTTGATATTTTCTTGTGTGCTAAAAAGATTTTGCCAATCTTTGGCAAATTGCTCTAAGCTGACTTTTGAAAATTTTGCTATTTTTTCCACTCTGACACCTCCAATAAGTTATTATACTCCCTTTAAGATAAGAAAACAAGGGCAGATTTAGAATAAAATTAAGCGATATTATAAATTTTCTCTTGTTTTTTTGTCTTAAATATGCTATACTAAATAGTCGAATTTAAAATAAGTTTTACATATTTTTAAGGATTAAAAGGAGAGATTTTTGTGGGACGTATACACAACATTGAAGGCAAAAAAAATAAAATGGACACCAGAAGAGCTGCTGCTTTTACCAAACACGCTAAAAGTATTGCCGTAGCTGCCCGCGAGGGCGGCGGTTTGCCTGAATATAATGCTGCATTGAAACTGGCTATCGAAAAAGCTAAAGCTGACAATATGCCTAACGATAACATCGAAAGAGCTATCAAAAAAGGAATTGGCGGCAATGACGGTGAAAACTACGAGCATATCACCTACGAAGGCTATGGTCCTGGCGGTGTTGCAATGATTATCGACGTTTTGACCGACAATAAAAACCGTGCTGCCGGCAATGTCCGTCATTATTTGGACAAAGCCAACGGCAACTTAGGTACTGCCGGCTGCGTTTCCTTTATGTTTGAGCGCAAAGGCGCTATTTATGTTGAAAAAGACGACGATTTATTCAGCGAAGACGAATTGATGGAAGTAGCTTTGGAAGCCGGTGCTGAAGATTTCCAAACTGAAGAAGAAGGTTACGAAATCATCACCGCTCCGGAGGATTTCTTGGCTGTCAAAGAAGCTTTGGACGCTAAAAACTGCTCCTTCCTCTCTGCTGAAGTTACCATGCTGCCCAGCACTTATGTAGCTGTTGATGAAAAAGTCAGAAAAAGCATGGAAAAACTGCTCGACAACTTGGAAGACGATGACGACGTACAAAACGTTTATCACAATATGCAATAATTAGTTTAAAAACCGACTGTAAATACAGCCGGTTTTTTGCTGAAAAAATCCCTAAGCATAAAGCTTAGGGATTTTTATTAATTTTTCAAATGCAAAACTTCTGCTGTGTGCTGCCGTACTTCCTGTAAAAGTTCCGGTTTATCAGCCAGTGTTTGTCCGAAAGATGGGATCATCACTTTGATCTTCTCTTCCCAGCCTTTAAACTCTGCCGGGAAACATTTTTGCAAGACATCAAGCATCGCATCCACAGCGGTGGAAGCTCCGGGAGATGCGCCCAGCAATGCCGCAATACTGCCGTCAGCACTGGTTACCACCTTAGTACCGAACTGTAAAGTACCTTTGCCGCCTTCCTTGGTTTCCTCAATAACCTGAACTCTTTGACCGGCGATGATTAATTCCCAGTCCTCTAAGCGAGCAGTGGGCACAAATTCTTGCAACTCAGCCAAACGCTGTTTTTCGTTGAGCATTAACTGCTGGAGCAAATATTTAACCAGCTTCAGTTCTTTAAAGCCGGACATCACCATATTGAAAACATTGTGCAGTCTGACTGAGCGGATAAGATCGGTATAAGAACCGTTTTTCAAAAAGTTGGGTGTAAATCCGGCAAAAGGTCCAAACAACAAAGATTTTTCACCGTCGATATAACGAGTATCCAAATGAGGCACTGACATCGGCGGCGCACCTACTTTGGCTTTGCCGTAAATCTTCGCTTCATGCTTAGCCACAACCTCAGGATTGTTGCAAACTAAAAATACGCCGCTGACCGGGAAACCGCCGATGCCTTTGCCTTCGGGAATGCCCGATTTCTGCAAAATCGGCAAACTGCCGCCGCCGGCACCGATAAAGACGAATTTAGCTCTTTTGAATCCGATGCGGTTGTTTTTCAAATCCTTGACCTTGACTTGCCAAGTGTGGTCATCATTGCGTTTCAAATCCAACACTTTATAATTAAACTTCACATCAACGCCGCTCTGAGCCAGATAAGCAAATGTTTTGCGGCTTAATGCACCGAAATTAACATCTGTTCCGCTCATTATGCGGGTCATTGCCAAGGGAGTAGTGTCTTTTCTGCCTTCAAAAACCAACGGAGCCCATTTTGCCATTACTTCCGGATCCTCTGAATACTCCATGCCTTTAAAGAGGTTGTTGGCAGTTAAAGCTTCATAGCGTTTGCGCAAAAACTCAATATCCTTTTTGCCTTCTACCAAACTCATATGCGGCAGAGGCATAATGAACTCTTCCGGTTTATCCAATCTATGATTTTCTATCAAGTAAGCCCAAAACTGTCTGCTTAGCTGAAATTGCTCGTTAATTTTTACTGCTTTTTTAATATTCATGCTGCCGTCAGCATTCTCAACGGTGTAATTCATTTCACATAAGGCACTATGACCGGTGCCGGCATTATTCCATTCATTAGAACTTTCTGCACCTGCTTCTCCCAGCTGCTCATACACCGTAATTTTCCAATCCGGTTCCAATTCCTTGATCAATGAAGCTAATGTAGCGCTCATTATTCCGGCACCAATCAGCACCACATCTGTAACTTTTTCCTCGCCCATTTCAACTTACATCCCTTTCTTTTTAATGCCAGCAAATTTCCAGGCAAATGCTATTTAATTAAATATTATACTATAACTTTAATTGTCTGTCAATGAAATTTAGTTGAATCCTAACATTTTTTTGGCAAATGTCGGTTAAAAAATTTGTTACGCTCTATAATTAATATATATCTACTTTTCAATACTAAAAATACACTTTGTGAATGCAACACAAAGTGTATTTTCTATAGATTATTCATCATTTCTTTTATTTTTTTATTGCTATTGCTATTTTCCCAAGCCCTCAGCTCATCTTTCATCATCTTAATAAAATCCTGCTCAACCTCAGTCAGCGGATAATCTTTATTATATAAAAGATAATAATTAAGCTTAATTTTGGTGTCATTAAAAGGCATGATTTTGATTCTGCCATCACGGAAATACATATCATTATTAACAATTATTGATGGCATTACCGTTATGCCCAAATCTTCAGCTACCATTTGCCGCAAAGTTTCCAAGGTGCTCACTTCTAATTTGATATCGCCGCTGTAAAGATCCACAAAATCATCATAAAAAGCGATATTATTGGAAATATCCGTAGAGGTTTTGGAAGAACCGTATTCATATTTGATTCTTGTCTGCTCTTTAAAGGTGCTTTTGCTTATACAATTTTCATTAGCCAAAGCATTATTTACACTCATAATGCAGACCATGTAATCTTCCGCTAAAAACTCACTTTGAATATGTGACAGTTCCAAATGCTGCCGCAATAATTTATATGCCTCATCTGTAATAGAGCAAAGGCAAAAATACCTTTTTCTTAACTGATAGCATTCAAAAAAATCGCTTAAAACCGTATTAACCTTACACTCTTTAATTTGCAGTGACCCTTTTTCATGTTTTTTTCGCCAGCTGCTGAAAACCTGACCTAAAATACCGCTGTTAATAGCCGGTATGGTCATTACCTCTATATTGGCGGTATCATCATTTTTTACAGTATAAATTTCTTGAGTCTTGCTTAAAACCTCTCTGGCTAAAAAAACAATTCTCTCTCCCTCGGGAGTTGGTTCTACACCGTTTTTATTGCGTTCAAATATTTTTATATTTAATTCTTTTTCCAACGCACTGATAGCTGCGCTTATAGAAGGTTGAGTTATATATAAATTTTTTGCCGCTTTTGATATGGATTTAGTTTTATCTATTTCAACAATATATTGCAATTGCTCTAAACGCATCAGCTAATCCTCCCTTTTTGGAGCTATAATCATATTATAAAATATTCAGGAGGATTTTGCAAGAGCTTTTTTAGACAGCAAAAACAGGCCTTTCGCCTGTTTTTGTTTGCAAATTGCCTGTTTTTGCTTTTTTGTACTTTGTTTATGCACCAAAGATAGCCAACAAAGCTTTCATTAATGGGTAACCAACTAAAACATAAAGTACTAAAGTGATGATACACATCGGTAAACCGATTTTTAAAATTTCCGAAGTGGTGTAAATGTCTTTACGACCATGCATCATGCCGGCATGGGGAGAAGCAGCAGGAGTTAACATAGCTACGAATACCATCAAGATAATACCCATTACAACCGGAATAGGATCAATGCCTAATTGGTTGGAGAAGGTAATTGCTACCGGCAATAATACTACTGCCATAGCTGCATTGTTTGCAAAGTTGGTGATGATCAACGCTACAGTGAACATCAAAGCTACGAAGACAATTTCCGGCTGACCGCCTAAGAGCGGATTCAATACTTGGATCAAGAAAGGTACTACACCGGTTGCGTCATTGGACAAGCTGTTAGCACCATAAACAGCAGCAGCGATCATAAAGAAGATACCCCAGTTAAATTGTCTGTAAGCTACTTCTTTGAAGTTCAACAACGGTTTGCCGTCGTGTTTTACTACTACAAAAAGCACTACCCAGAAAACAGTTACGCCTAAAGGTCCTAAAACATTTAAAAAGTCAGAGACCGGATTGCCTTTAATAAAGTTAGGAATTAACAGCATGATTAAGTATAAAGGAATCATGTAAAGATAAGCTTTTTGTTGGAAATTCATCTTAGGAAGAGGCATTTGCTCTTCAATCATTACCGGATCAACTGCTTTTAATTTGCTGACATCAACCCGCAAAACAAATTTCATGAGAAGGAGATAAACAAACATAACCAATGCGGTCATAATTAAGTCGGTCAGCATGTAAGGCAGCATCGGTACACTCATCGGTGTTCCCATTGCAGCAGTCATGCCTTGGAATGCACTAATCGGCACTAATTGTGCGCCCATGAAGGGGAAGAATGGTTGCGCTAAAGTAGAAACTAAGAACATACCAACAAAGAAATATCTCCAAATTTTATCACAGCGCTCAATACCTAAAGTGCTCATTAAGCCTAAAGAAATCGGCCATAAAATAATCAAAGAAGTGATCGGAGAAACTAATGCGCCTAAAGCAAAGCAGCAAGCATAAAAGACTGATAAAAATACATAAGGACGACCTTTAAACAACTTTTTGGTTAAAAACCATTTAGCAATATATTTGGTATCGCCAACTTCGTCAACAGCACCAAAGAGCACCATAGCAAACAAGGTCAATAATACGGTATAGTTACCAACAGCGTTTAACCAAACACCATTAAAACCGCCGGCAGCATCATAACCGGAAATACCAAACAAAAACAGTCCTAACAAGCTGGGCCACATAGTATCAACAGCAGACCATAAATAAACCATAGCTAAAAAGGCACCAACACAGCGCATACCTAACTCGGTAATTGGTTCAAAGGGCGGTATAATCCAGAAAAACGCAATAATAGCAAAGCCAATAATAATATGAAGAATAGTTAAATCTCTTTTAACTTTTGTCGGTGTGCATTGCACAGCTTCACGATCATAAATGTTATCAACATTTTTGTTATCCATAAGAACCTCCATTTTTGTTTTAAAGTAGTAATTAGTATAATTGCTTTATTAATAATTTCCCCAAGGGAGGGCTGACCTCCCTCGGAACAATAAATTTATGCTTGAATAGTAACGCCGGTTTTGTAAACTTCAAACTCATCTTCGCCCAGCTGAGCAACAATCTTAACTTCATATTTGCCGTTTAAGCCGGTTTTATTGATAAAGGTATCTACTTCACGGCTGTCAGCCTTTTGGAAAGTACCAACGCACATTGCCAAGAAATTATGGGGAGCTGTGTCAATATGGTAACGCAGTACGTCACCGTTTTCACCGCACAAGAGAACTTGGTTAATAGTGCTTTCTTCGAAGAAGCCGTTAACATTGATGCGGTCATCTTCTTCGGTAATATGGCACTTAAAGCTTTCAGGAAGCATTGCGCCGTTATCTTTAGCAGAAATTTTCATCTTCTCTTGCTTGGTTTCAATCAATTTGCCTAAATATTGACCTTTGCCCAGCTCAATGGTTTCATTGGCATAATACAAAGGCAATTTTTCTGCTCTGTAGCAGTTAGCAGCTACATGCATTTCATACATAAGCTCATCATCTTTAAGCTCGCAGGTAATGGATTTAAATTCGTAAGTGTTGGGGTTGTTGGGCTGCATGGAGAGCATTACTGCCATGCCTTCGCAGGTTTTGCCGTTTTCATAGCCGATACCGCCGGAGTGAACCATATAATGACCTTCGTCATAGTATTCTACATTGCAGATATAGGGAGAGAAGAATTCTGCTCCTCTTTCTTTACCATACTGCCAAACTTGCTCAATTTCCATTTTATCGGTATCGATGCGATAACGAACACCACGGGAGAAGTTTTGGCTATTGGGAATATAGTTTTCTTTAATTTTGGAACGATAGTGACCGTTGTCAAAGAGCATTACGTCGCCATCCGGCAAAATTACGCAAGCGTGCTGCTCATATTGCCAGTCAAATTTGCTCAAATCGCCAACCGGTTTGAAGAAATACTTCTGCATATCTTCCGGCCAGCCGGTAGGATCGCCGATGATCCAGTTTAATTTGCCGGTTTCATAATCTAAGTTAATAACTGCATCTTGATGACGACCGGAGAAAGTCAAACTGTTAGTTTTCTTGTCATACCAAACTGCGTTATTGTGGAACCAGTCATGAGCATCTTGGCTGCCGCTGCCGGCAACTGGGTATTGGGGCAATACAGTTTTGTAATCCCATTTTTTCAAAATTTCGCCGGTGTTTCTGTCTAAAAGCACGCAAACGTCTTCAACAGTTCCGGAGTAGAAATCAAAGGTTAAGGCTAAGAGATTGCCGTCTTCCATTTCAAATTGGTCATGATGATAACCGCCGCAGGGAATAACATACTCTTTAAATACTTTGCCGCTGAATGCCATTTCGTAAAGACCGGTTGTAAAGTAAGGCATTTTTACCAAACGCTCGGTACCGATTAAGATGTGACCGTTTTCTAAACGTTTCAAATCAAAAGCGAAATTAACATTGGCATACCAGCGGATATCACCTTTATAGTCATAACCAACCGGCATTGCCCGCATAGCAGCTGTTAAAAATACGATATTGTTGCCTAAATATTCGGGAGTAGTTTTGATATAAGTGGATTGGGGTACTCCGTCTAACAATGGTTCGGTTTGGATTTTGACGGTTGCTTTTTCACCGCTTGCCAAAACAACTTCTACAGTGTTTTCATAATCAGCATATAAGCCGTAAATCGGCAGGATATGCTCTTTGGCAGCCGGGAATGTATGAGTAATATTGCCGGCCGGCTCCTTACCTACTACAGTAATGGTAGCTTCGGTTCTGATTGGAGTTTTAAACATAACAACTGCAGTCAGAGGGGTAAGCAAATAGGGGTTTAATTTAACTAATGGATTATGAATAGTAAAATTGCCTTGACGAAACTCTTCTAAAAAAGCATTTTCCGATTCAGCTTGTCTTTCAATAATGTGATGAATTTTTTGGTAATCAACAGTTTGCATACTATCAACCTTCCCTTCCTTCATTTTGTTGGAATAATGTTATCTATAACTTACAATTAAATTATATATTATAATTATAAAAAAAGCACATAGTTTGTCTTTATGTTTATATAGTTTCTGTCTATGCTGAGTTGTCTTTTTTATAACCAAAAAAATTACCCTTGAACATTTTCAAGGGCAATTAAAACAAATTGATTATTCCGCAAACAATTATAACTCCGTAAATGATGTCTTTAAGCACCTTTGCGTTTAGTTTATTATAGATAAGCCCGCCTAAAGCAAACCCCAAGAAAAAAATAGGTATGCAAACAATTGCCATTTTTACCGCAAATAATCCTATCATGCCGTTGGCTATGCGCAGAATCATATCAAAAAGACCTTCTATGCCAAAAATTAATTGAACCGTAGCAAAATATTCATATTTAATTAAACCTATCGACAATAAATATATTACCGTGAACGGTCCTCCCGGTCCTAAGAATCCGTCTACAAAGCCGCCTAAAACCGAAAATATTAAAATATTATACCAAGTATTTTTTATGCGCAGCTCCCTTTTACAAAAAAGCGAGTATAAACCATAAATTATAAAGAATATGCCTAAAAGTCTCACCATATCTATACCGGGGTTAAATTTGGCACAGTAAATGCCAACAGCATTGGCTATTATCATCGTCGGCAAAAAATGGACAATTATTTGCCATTTCACCGCATTGCGATAGCGAATAAAACTATATGCACCGATAAAAAGCCCCAGCACTTTACAAAAAGCTACTGCCTGAATATATTCCAGCAAATGCGGCAAAACGCACATCATTATCATGCCAAAAGCAAATCCGCTTAAACGATTGATAAAACTTGCCAGCAAAACTACTAAAGCTATTATTATTGCATTGCCTACTGTCATTGGAATCACCTATTATTCTCTAAGTATCATAGGTCCCCATCATTACCGTCGGAGACCTATAAGTGTGTGTTTGAGTTATTTGTGTTAGGTTAGAGAATTAATATTCGTTAGGCATTTCGTTCAGCTGGGTCAAGGTAAATACCGGACCGTCTAAGCAGACATATTTATGTCCGATATTACAGCGTCCGCATTTGCCGATACCGCATTTCATGCGCAGCTCCAAGGTAGTGATAACATCGTCGCCGGCAAAGCCTAAACCGCTTAATGCCGGCAGAGAAAATTTAATCATAACCGGAGGTCCGCAGATAATAGCAATTTGCGGATTGGGTGCAATTTCTTTAATATAATCCGGTACGAATCCTACATGACCGTCCCAGCCTTCCTGCGGACGGTCAATAGTTACATAAACTTGGCAGTTTTCTACCTTTGGCCAGTTGTTGAACAAATCATCTTTAAAGCAGAGATCATCTACACTTCTGGCGCCGTAAATAATAGTTAATTTGCCGTAGTCCGCTCTGTTTTTGATACAGTGCATTATAAGACTTCTGACCGGCGCCAAGCCGATACCGCCGGCAATAAAGACAATGTCCTTGCCCTTTAGATAATCTAACGGAAAACCATTGCCGTAAGGTCCGCGGATACCAATTTCCTGACCTACTTCAATATCATGCAAAGCATCGGTCAATTCACCGGTTTTCTTGATTGCCATGTCAATATAATTTTCTCCTTGATTGGTAACGGAAAACATCGCCTCGCCAACCATCGGCAGAGAAAACATGCCTAATTGCCCCGGCAGCGGAGAAAACGGTTTTTTATCATCTAAAGTGCTGATGCGAAAGGTTTTAACATCAGTGCTTTCTTCTAAAATTTCTACGATTTTGCCGACCATCGGCTCTAAATCGTTAGAGCGTTTAATCTCATCGGTATTTGCAACTTTCATCATTACGCCTCCCTTATTTTGCGTTTGCTTGATTGATAAATTTGACGATATCAACATTCATCGGACATTTTCTCAAGCAACGCCCGCAGCCGGTACAAAGCATCATTTGATAATTTTCATAGAAATACTCTAACTTATGCAAAAACCGGTTTCTGACACGCTCTTTTTTGCCGGGACGGGGATTGTGACCGCCGGCCATCAGCATATATTCATCAAACATGCAGCTGTCCCAAGTGCGCAGTTTTACGCCCTCTTCGCCTCTGATTTTATTGTTGATATCGAAGCAGTAGCAGGTCGGGCAAATAAAGGCACAGGTGCCGCAGCCGATACATTTAAACATAAAGCTGTCCCAGATGGAATCATAAAACATTCCGGAGAGTTTTTCCGGCAAACCTTCAATATTAACCTTGATTTTCTGCTCTTTAACTTCCGGCACAGCAACAGTTTTTTCACTGCCTAAGGCTTTGATCGCCTCTACCGCCTGCTGTCCTTTGTCGCTTAGAGCTTCAAAGGCATATTCACTGCCTAAATCATAAACCTGGACATCGGCAACAGTATTATTGGCATGAGCACGATCTACACCCATGGAAGCACAGAAGCAACTGTCTTTAGGATTATTGCACATAAGCGCCATAACAACGGTTTTTTCCCGTTTCTCTAAATATTGCCCGTCTACGTGACGTTCGTCCAAGAAAACCTTATCCAAGCAGGCAATACCTTGAACATCGCAATGTCTAACCGGGAAAACAATCCGCATTTTCTCTAAATCGCTGGGTAAATCAACGATTTCCAGCTTTTTATTTTTTGCCCAAAAAGCATACATGCCTTCGCTTTGAGGCAGAAACAGCCATTTCGGCGAAAGAACGGTGTTTTCGTTTAAAATAATCTCCGCGTTTTTCTCTTTAACTGCATCATAGGGCATAAATTGGGTTAAATCAGCACTTTTTGCCGGTACTATCACTTGATAGCTTTGGTTTAAAGCGTCTAATAAATCGGTCAGTTTATTTTTGTCGATTACAATCATTTCAGCCCCTCCTTACATAAACTCTTCCGGGTCATCTAATTTATAATGACCTAAGGGAGTTGGAGTATCAATATCAATTCCGGCATCATACTTACCGAACAAATCGTTGATATCTTTGATATACTTTTTGTTCATCAGCATGATTGGAATATTGGAAGGACAAACCATTTCACATTGACCGCATTCGACACAGCGACCGGCAACATGGGTTGCTCTGGTGATAGCATAAAATTGATTTTCGCTTGTGTTGACATCTTTGCTGATCCAGCCGGACTTGCTGTCGCTGAAAATACAGTTGCGGCAGTTGCAGGCAGGACAGGCGTTGCGGCAGGCATAGCAGCGGATACATTTGGTATGCTGCTCCTGCCAGAAGGCATAGCGCTCGTCGGGAGTCATGGCTTCCAATGCCATAACGTCGCTGAAATCCGGCTCAGTAGCCCGAGGGGTTACTTCACTGCCGATTAAGCGGTCGTAAACTACCGGATTGGGGTAGCGGCAGCTTTGACATACTTTTGCCAATGGTACGCTGTCTTTGGCGCTTTCTTCAACTAATGCCGCTTGCTTATGATCTTTCATCCCCGGGCAAGGAATACCGATCAAATAGGCTTTTTGGCGTTCAATTTGATTATCCTGCAAAAGGCGGTTGAAAGCTCTTGCATCACAGCCCTTGACAAAGATAGCCACTTTGCCTTCATTTAAACGATAATCCAGTAAATATTTGCTTAAATTGGGCTGGCAGAACTCATCCCAAATCAATTTATCTGCTTCCTCAGCGGAAGTAATCATCACCGGAGTGGATTGATACCAAAAGGTACCTTTTTCCCAGCCGATAACTGCTGTTACCTCGCCGGAGGTTAATAATTCTTTAGCAATATTTTGCATTTCTTGAGCTATTGGATTCATTTTGCTTCGCCCTCCTCTTCCTCAGCATCTCTTTGGGCAAAAGCAGCTTGAATAGTTAAATCATCACGCATTTTTCTATTGGGACCGATAGCTTTGATGATGCCGGTAGCTTCGGTGATAACCTCTTGAAATTTCGGTCCTTCGGAGCCGGATATCCAGCGGGTTTGAAATCTCTCCGGATCAGTGCCCATAAATTCCAGCATTCTCTTCATCAATAAATATCTGCGGCGAGTGTAATAGTTACCGCTGGTGTAATGGCAGTCACCGGGGTGGCAGCCGCAGACCAAGACGCCGTCAATACCTCTTTGGAATGCCCGCAAAACGAACTGGGGATTAACCCTGCCGGAGCAAGGTACTCTTAAAATGCGAACATTGGGCGGATACTGCAAACGGCTCAAACCTGCCAAGTCAGCACCGGCATAGGTACACCAGTTGCAGGCAAAAACCAAAATTTTTGGCTCAAAATTTTCATTTACTGAAGACACAGTGCATCCACCTCCGCTAAGATTTGTTTGTTGGTAAAGTGTTTCAAGCTGATTGAGCTGGAGCGGCAGGTAACAGTACAAGCACCGCAGCCACGGCACAAACTACTGTTAACATGAGCGACCTTGCGCTCAATCGTTTTGCCATTAACCCTTTCTTGGATAGTTTCCAAGCTGATAGCCCGATAAGGACAAATATTGACGCAATGACCGCAACCGGCACAGTTTTTCTGGTCAACTACCGAAACACTGGGCTCTGTTTCCAGTTTGTCTTTGGATAACAACGCTGTAACCTTAACAGCGGCCGCTCCAGCTTGGGCAACAGTATCGGGAATATCCTTAGGTCCTTGGCAGGCACCGGCTAAGAATACGCCGGCGGTATGAGTTTCTACCGGAGCAAGTTTAGGATGGCTTTCGGTGTAGAATCCGTCTTTGTCGTAGCTAAAGCCTACCAATTGAGCCAAATGAGCCGCATCAGGGTTAGATACCATAGCGGTCGCTAAAACAACCATATCTGCTTCAACTTTTACCGGACGACCGAGCAAGGTATCTTCGCCGTGAACCAGTAATTTATCGCCCTCTTGGGTGATTTTGGAAACACGACCGCGGATATAGTTAGCCTCGTATTTTTCGGTAGTGCGGTTATAGAACTCTTCATAGCCTTTGCCGGGAGTACGCACGTCCATATAAAAGACATAAACTTTGGAATCTTTGATTTTATCTCTGACCAAGGTTGCCTGCTTAGCGGTGTACATGCAGCAGGTGCGGGAGCAATATTCTTTGCCTTTGTTTTCGTCACGGGAACCAACGCATTTGATAAATACCACATTTTTCGGTTCTTTACCATCGCTGGGACGCAGTAAATGACCCATGGTCGGACCGGAGGCATTGATTAAACGCTCAAACTGCAAACCGCTGATAACATCCGGGTAACGACCGTAACCATATTCACCATAAACAGAAGCATCGAATAATTGATAGCCGGTCGCCATAACAATCGCACCGTATCTCTCAGTTACTAATTCATCTTCAATAGTGTAATCAATAGCTCCGGCAGGACATACTTTAGAGCAAACACCGCAGATACCTTTGGTAAATTTTAAGCAATGCTCGCGGTCAATAACCGGTTTGTTGGGGATAGCTTGAGGGAATGGTGTATAAATAGCCTTACGCATACTCATGCCAAGCTCAAACTCGCTGGGAACCTTTGTGGGACATTTGCTCCAGCAGGTACCGCAGCCGGTACATTTGCTCATGTCAACACTGCGGGCTTTTTTGCGGATAGTTACATCAAAATTGCCGACATAGCCTTCTACTTTTTCTACTTCGGCAAAGGTAATCAAATTAATATTCGGATGGCTGGAAGCCTCAACCATTTTCGGTGTTAAGATACATGCGGAGCAGTCCAAGGTCGGGAATGTTTTATCGATCTGGCTCATTTTACCGCCGATAGACGGAGTACGCTCAACTATATCTACAACAAAGCCGTTGTTAGCAATATCAATAGCTGTTTGAATGCCGGCAATACCGCCGCCGACAACCAAGGCACGCTTGGTAACCGGCGAATATGATTTTTCCAAAGGCTCGTCATAGCAAACTTTGGATACTGCCATTTTTGCCAAATCAATGGCTTTCTCGGTAGCTTTTTCCATATCATCGGGGTGAACCCAGGAGCATTGCTCGCGGATATTAGCCATTTCAAACATATAAGGGTTTAAGCCCGCCTGCGCAACGCAGTTGCGGAAGGTATTTTCGTGCATTCTCGGCGAGCAGGAGCAAACAACAACCCGATCCAAGCCTTGCTCTTTAATCGCCTTTTTAATTAATTCTTGTCCCGGCTCCGAGCACATATATTTATAATCGGTGCTGAAGGCTACATTGGGAAAATCCTTCAAAGTCTCAGCTACTTTAGCACAGTCAACGCTGTGAGCAATGTTGCTGCCGCAATGGCAGACAAAAACTCCGACTTTTTTCATTATTGCTCACCGCCTTTCTCATATTTTTGCAAAAGTTCCATAGCCGGCACAAAATGGCGGTCGCAGCCCATTTTTTTGCTGTCGATGCCCAATGCCAGACCTAAAAGCTCAGTAAAGTAATAAATGGGAATATTGTAATTATGATTAAACATCTTGGCAGCTTGTACCTGACGCATGTCTAAATTGCCCATGCACATAGGGCAAGCAGTAGCAACACAATCAGCACCGCTTTTTTGGGCAGCCAATAAAATTTTATCGGTCATGCCGATGCCCACGCCGGGCTCGCTGGCTGTATGGCTGGCGCCGCAGCATTCGGTTTTAGCACTCCAAGGCAGGATTTCTGCGCCTAATGCCGCTAAAATATTGTCCATCATAATGGGATCTTCGGCATCGTCACAGGCAATTTTTTTAGGGCGGGTTAAAAGACAGCCGTAATATGTTACAACCTTTAAACCTTTGAGCGGATGAACCACCTGCGCCTTTAACTCTTCTAAATCCAAACTCTCAGCTAAAACTTCTAAAATAGATTTAGCTTTGCTTTCGCCTTTATATGTTCTGCCGATGATATCCTCAATAATAGCTCTTTTTTCCGGGCTTTCTTTAACAGCTAATTCAGCAGCCTTGCTGTGCGAATAGCAGGCTGCACAGGGAATAGCCACATCCAAACCAGCCTCTTCGGCAATAGCCATATTGCGGGCTGACAGTCCTAATGCCAAATAGGGGTTAACCAAATGAGCACTTGAAGAACCGCAGCAGTTATAATCAGGAATCTCCCAC
Source organism: uncultured Clostridia bacterium (assembly GCA_944391285.1). Classification (GTDB taxonomy): domain Bacteria; phylum Bacillota; class Peptococcia; order Peptococcales; family Peptococcaceae; genus QAKL01. The sequence goes on along the minus strand of CALXSY010000007.1, from coordinate 2,180 downwards.
ATTTCGATGCCTAATTTTTTACATACTTCTAAGGTTGACAATCCATACTCCACACCGGTAGAGCCTAAAGTACAGCCGGGGTAATATGCATACTTTTTCATTTATTCTCCGCCTCCTTCAGCTCTTTCAAAGCGTATTCTTCCGCTTTGGCAAATATGCGGTTAATTTCATCTTTAGCCTTGACCTTTTCCGGCAAAAGATGAACTTTGCGTTTGCTTAAGTAAGGCAAGCCGTAATTAACATCACGGAAAAGCTTACCGGTAGTAACATTTCTGCCCACGATCAGCCCAACTTCATAAACACGACCAAATTTTTTGACCATATCTAAAAAGACATTGTGAAATTTGTCGATATCTTTTTCACCAACAATACCTTTGCGTTTAGCTAAAATGCGCAAAGTCTCCATTTCATGGGCAATATCCACATTACGCGGACATCTCGTCGAGCAAGTGTCGCAGGTAGCGCACAGCCAGATGGCTTTGCTTTTCAGCGCCTCATCTGTTAAGCCGAGCTGCACTAAGCGCATGACTTGTCTGGGCATGATGTCCATATATTCAGCAACCGGGCATCCAGCCGAACATTTGCCGCATTGATAGCATTTGCGAGCTTCGACTTGGCTTAATTTTTCCAAAGTCTCTGTCGCCATTGCTCCTTGCTGCTGCAGTTCATTCAACGTCACAAAAACCACTCCTTACTTAAAGAATTTAAAAGTATATATAAAATAACAAAGAAGCCAAAAATTAAAAGTTTTATTATTTGTGAATTTTTTCACATTATTCCCAGAATAAAACTGTTTTAAATTTTGCCCGAAAAAAATTTTTTCCCATCACAAAAATTGTTGACTTTTTTCTATTATACATAATTGTGCACTAAAATAAAACAATTTTTGCTTAAATTTTAATAATTGTTTTTTAATCGTTATATTATTTCCTTTGTATTTTTTTCTATAATGTTCTTTATGCTTAATATTTTTATTTTCCCCACATTTTTTTTCTTCTTGCCGCTCCTCTTATTCATTCTATTTCAAGCCATGTAATCTTGTTTAATTTTTTCTTTATGGCTTTTATATTTATCATTATTACTTAATTTATATCTTTTGCTTGCTTCTCTTTTTCTTTGCTGTGAAATTTTTCACTTATTCTTTTTTCACCTTTTTCCCTTTTTAATCATATGCTATCACTGTAATTGATCTAAAAATCTTTCTGAAACAAAGGAGGTTATTATGTCTCGTATGTATCCATTTGAAGCTATTCCTTTTAGCTTTTCTATATCCTGCTTAGAGCCTGCTATTTGTGCCGATGTAACCGAAGAACATTACTTAGGACATTATATGCATTATCTTAACGGTCTGAATGATACTTTGGCTGCTTATCCCACTTATCAGTCTTGGTCGTTAACTAAATTAGCAGCTTATCACTGCGCTCTGCCTTTGGCTTTGCGTGCCTCCATCGCTAATTATGCCGGCGGAGTGTATAACCACGAATTATATTGGCACAACTTTCAAGAGTACTGCTGCCAGCTTCCCAAAGCTGTGGGCAAATTAGCTCTGGCTATCGAAGATTACTTTGGCAGTTTTTCTAATTTTATGTGCCAGTTTACCGAAACTGCTCAAAAAATGTCTGCTCCCGGCTGGGTTTGGCTCGTAGTAGAAAACCGCACCGGTAAACTGACTATTGAATCTACAACCGAACAGGCAGCTCCTTTAAGCAAAAGATTTTCCCCCATCTTAGCTTTAGATCTTTGGGAACACGCTTATTATGAGCAATACCAAAGCGATAAAGCCTGCTATATTGAAAATTGGTGGCATCTTCTTAATTGGGACAGCATTGATAAACTCTTTGGTCAAGCAACCAATCCCCAAGACTGCGAAGGCTTATTTACTTTAGCCTGCCTTCCTCAGCACAAGCAAAAACAAACCTGCATCAATCCCAAAGACTGCTCAACCAACGGTGAAGCTGTTGCTACCGGAGAAAGCTATTATACCAGCAAACACCAAAACATTTGCGCCAATAGCTGCGGCAATAATTCCCATGGTTCTACTCCTTATTACAATTCCAAATCATGTCACTGCCGGAAAAAACAAAAATAAAAAAGCCGCACCGATTGAAGTGACCCCAAAAATTTAGACAAGATTTGAAGAAAAAATGTTTAAGCCAAAGAAAGGGCTTGTTGTCTGTGAA
>CALXSY010000006.1 GCA_944391285.1 uncultured Clostridia bacterium | reverse complement strand
TTGTTTGGCATAAGTATAGCATAGATAGTTTAATATATGTTGCTATAATTTTTGGCAGAACCGGTAAATTAGCTTGACAAAGACGAAAATATTGGGTACAATAATACAAAACGAGGAACGGAAAGAGTAAGATCGTCAAAGCACAGCAGAGAGGTTTCCCCCAAGGCTGCAAGGAAGCCGGCAAAAGATGATCCGAAGTGCGTCTGGGAGTTGGACTGTTGAAAAAAGTAGGCAGTTTCGTATTTCTGCGTTAAAGAATTTGAGGATAGGTTAAACTATCGAATTAGAGTGGAATCACGGCTGTCGTCTCTAGATGGGGGCGATTTTTTTGTGCCGAAATTATATCAGGGAGGAAAGTATATGAAAGAAAATCTGGTGGTTTACAATACCTTGACCAACAAAAAAGAGCCCTTTGTGCCTTTAAAGGAAGGCAAGGTGAGCATGTATGTCTGCGGACCAACTACTTATAATTATATTCATCTGGGCAATGCCCGTCCGATTGTGGTTTTTGATACTATTCGCCGTTATTTGACCTATCTGGGCTATGAGGTGACCTATATTCAAAATTTCACCGATGTTGATGATAAAATTATCAAACGAGCACACGAGGAAAATGACGATCCTATCAAATTGGCGGCCCGCTATATTGGCGAATTTTATAAGGATACCGAGGCTTTAAATGTTTTGGAAGCGACCAAAAATCCCAAGGTAAGCGAGCATATCAAGGAAATTATCGACTTTGTGCAGGGTTTGATTGACAAAGGCTATGCCTATGAATTAGACGGCGATGTTTATTTTTCGGTGCGCAAGGACGAAAATTACGGCAAACTGTCCGGCAGAGACTTGGACGATTTAAAAGCCGGCGCTCGGGTTGATGTGGATACCCGCAAACAGGATCCTTTGGATTTTGCCCTTTGGAAGAAAGCCAAAGAGGGTGAGCCGTCCTGGAGCAGTCCCTGGGGCGAAGGCAGACCGGGCTGGCATATCGAATGTTCGGCAATGAGTCTGAAATATTTAGGCGAGCAGTTTGATATTCACGGCGGCGGACAGGATTTGATTTTCCCTCACCACGAAAACGAGATTGCCCAGACCGAATGTTTGACCGGCAAAAATATGGCTAAATATTGGCTGCACAACGGCTTTATCACCATCAACAAAGAAAAGATGAGCAAATCCTTGGGCAATTTCTTTTTACTTAGAGAAATTTTGGAGAAATTTGACCCGCAGACAGTGCGTTTTTATCTTTTGAGTGTGCATTACCGCAGTCCGCTGGATTTTGATGATGAAAAACTTAAGGTGGCGCAAAAGGGTTTGGAAAGACTGCGCAATGCAGCGCAGTCTTTAGCAGAAAAATTGCCCAATGCCGCCGAGGGCAGTGATGAAGATTTTGAGCAGAAAGTGACCCAGGCAAGGGCTGACTTTGAAAGCGCTATGGACGATGATTTCAATACTGCCTTGGCACAGGGTGTTTTATTTGATTTGGTGCGGGAGATCAACATCTATCTGAAAGGCGAAATCAAAAAGACCAGCGCTGTTTTGGCAGAGCAAACATTATTAGAGCTGGCAGAAATTTTGGGTTTGAATTTGAGCGCCAAGACAGAGAGCAAGGCGGATGACGGCTTGCAGAACCAGCTGATGGAGCTGATTATTGAGATCAGAAAAGAAGCGAGAATCAGCAAGCAATATAAGCTGGCGGATTATATCCGTGATCGTTTAGGCGAAATGGGGATAGTGCTGGAGGATTCGGCACAAGGAACAACTTGGAAAAGAAAATAGGGCTGCTAAAGGGAGGTGTCTGCATAAAGCAGGCGCCTCTTTTTCATGGACATAAGTCCACGAAAAGTTAAAAAAGGAATACATACGATTAATAAGGGGCAGATAAAGCGGTAAAAAGTATAAAATATTAAGAATAAAGAAGGACATCTGTCCTTTTTGCCGCAAAGCCCTTGCGCAATATTCAATTTTTTTGTAAAATAAACATATTAAACACATTATTTTTAAGGACGTGATTACATGGTTGAAATTATTACATCAGTCAATAGCTTTGTTAATAATATAGTCTGGGGACCATATATGTTAGCTCTTTTGATTGGTACCGGTATCTTCTTAAGTGTCAGGGTTAAATTTTTGCAGATTCGGAAATTCGGCTTTACGATGAAGCATACTTTAGGTACATTGACCGACAAAGATATCCAGGATAAAAGCGAAGGCGGCGTCAGCCCGTTTCAGGCGGTCAGCACAGCTTTGGCTTCTACTGTCGGCACCGGCAATATTACCGGTGTAGCTACGGCGATAGCTGCCGGAGGTCCCGGTGCGGTTTTTTGGATGTGGGTCAGTGCTTTCTTCGGCATGGTGACTAAATATTCCGAGATCGTTTTATCCATTCACTTCAGAGAGAAAAATGACAAAGGCGAATGGGCCGGCGGTCCGATGTATTATTTGGAAAAAGGCTTGCATATGAAATGGCTGGCAGTATTGTTTGCTGTCTTTGCCTTGGTTGCATCCTTTGGTATCGGCAATATGACTCAGGCTAACTCTATTGCGGTAGCTTTGGAAACCTCCTTTAGCATGAATAAGACTGCTATCGGCATAGTTTTAGCGCTGTTGGTTGCTTTGGTTATCATCGGCGGTATTAAGCGTATTTCTACGATTACTTCTTATGTAGTGCCGTTTATGGCTGCGTTTTATATTGTTTTAGGCATAATCTTATTGGCTATGAACTATACTGCTATTCCGGCAGCTGTGAAATACATCTTTTCTTGTGCCTTCAATCCCCAAGCAGTCTTCGGCGGCGGTTTGGGCTACACCATGATGATGGCAATGCGTTATGGCTTTGCCCGCGGTGTATTCTCCAACGAAGCCGGTTTAGGTTCTGCGCCTATTGCCCATGCAGCTGCTAATACCAGAGGTGCTGTGAACCAAGGATTGTGGGGTATTTTTGAAGTATTCTTTGATACTTTTGTCATCTGCACTATCAGCGGTTTGGCTGTAGTTATCTTTGGCTTAGGCTTGCCGGATTATGCTGTTAATGGCTTTGGCGGCTTAGAAGGCGCTGATTTGGCTATTGCCGCTTTCACCAGCGGAGTTGGTTCTTGGGGCGGATATGCTATTTCTATTGCCACTGTTTTGTTTGCCGGCTCAACTATTTTCGGCTGGTCCTATTACGGCGAAAAAGCTTTGGAATACTTGCTTAAAGACAGCAGATTGGCTATTTTGATTTACAAAGTAATCTTCTGCATCGCTGCCTTTTTAGGTTCTATCGGCAGCTTGAGCTTGATGTGGAGCATTGCCGACACCTTAAACGGCTTGATGGCAATTCCGAACTTAGTAGGTCTTTTGTTCTTAAGCCCTGTAGTTGTTCGTTTAACCAAAGACTTCTTTATAAAAGGCATGATTGACGAAGAATGATCCCTTTATATATGTATGCACTTACCTTTAGCAAATACCTCTGCCTGGCAGAGGTATTTTGCTTAGAGGAGATAAATTTCAAGGAATGATTAAAAATACTTCTGAAAGTATTGCTTTTTCAAAAGGAATAAGGTATAATATCACGGATATGAATGTTTTTTGTGGGAATATATTAAAGGAAGGTTAGATAGATGGATCAAATGAATTATGAGGAAGCCGAGCAAACTGGCGAATTAAAACGACATAAGAAAAAAACCAAAAAACGCGTTATCTGGTGGAAGGCTGTTCTTTTGGCTGTAGTTTTTGCCATTCTCTTTTCCGGCGGAGCAGTGGGCGGCTATGTCATGGCAAGTATGTATATCACTCCCCAAGTAGTTGAGCCGCCGGTAAACGATGACGAGGATGCAATGTCCCGCATGAAGGGCAGCTACAATATTTTAGCTGTAGGCCGTGATAAGGTTGGTTTAAATACCGATACTATCATGCTGGCACATATCGATACCGAAAATGACATCTTAAATATAATGAGCATACCTCGTGATACCATGAGCAATCAAAGCCGCTATGTGAAAAAGATTAACGCTGCTTACGGTGTCGGCGGCAAGGCCAATATTGAGCAGTTAAAGAGTGAAATTACCGATTTATTGGGCATACAGGTAGACCGCTATGTGGTGGTCAATCTTGATGCTTTTGAGCAAGTCATTGACGCTATCGGCGGTGTCACTATTGATGTGCCGGATGATATGAAATATAAGGATCCATATCAGGATTTGGTGATCAATCTTTCCAAAGGACCGCAGACCTTAAACGGTGAGCAGGCTATCGGTTTTGTACGTTTTCGTGACGGATATGTAGACGGAGATTTGGGGCGTGTAGAGGCTCAACAATTGTTCATTAAAGCACTGCTTAATCAGATGACCAGTCCGTCTATTGTTAATAAGATTCCGGAGCTGGCAAATATCGTTAAAACTAACATGGATACTGATATGACCGTGCAGGAGATGATTTGGTTTGCGAAGCAGGGTTTAGAGATTGATTTAGCAACGGGAGTCAATATGTATGTTTTGCCCGGCGAGGCTCATTATGTGTGGTCGGGCAGCCAGTGGCTGAGCTATTATCTGCCCTTTGAGGACGAAATATTGGCTATGGTCAACCAGTCCTTCAATCCTTACGATACGCCGATTACGGCTGATATGCTGGATTTGGTGGATTTAAATAAGCTGACCTTGCGCAGTTACAGCGGCAAAATATTGGAAAAGATAACCCAGCGCAACCCGGCACCCAGCAATTCAGCTAATACACCGGTGACCGAAGAAAATGAAGCCAGCACTCCGGTTGAAGATGTAAGTACTTCCGACAGTGAAGACGAAAACGATGCCGAAAATAATGAAAACAACGGCAGCACTTCGGCTGAAGACCAAGAAAACAATGAGGAGCAAACGGATAATTCCTCTTCAGAAGATACCTCTGAAGGCGACAGCTCTTCTGATAACGGCAGCATAACGGTTATTACTGATGAAAAAGGCAATCTTTACGAGATTAATGAGGAAACCGGAGATATTTTAAGCGTTACTCCGGCTCCGGGGGCAAATTCGGAGGAAAACAGCACCGGCGAGGAAAATAATACGCAAGAATAAAAATAAGGCTTCCTGATGGAAGCCCTATTTTTTAGTGATTTTCGATGTAATATACGCAGTAAGCACGGGGATAATCCTGTCTGATGATATTCATAACATCAATGCCGACAGAAATTTCACCGATCAAGTTGAAGGGGGATTCGATATCAAAATCCTCATCATCAGTGCATTTTACAACGTCTAACTGGGCATTGGGATCATTGTCCGGTTTGATGCCCAAAGCCAAATATTTCTCCCGGGCTTCTTCGGCGCTGTCAGCGAAGATAACCTGAGTATGAGAGGTATGTTGCATTAAAGTCACTCCTTAATTAAAAATTTATTTACAAAAGTAGTATAGCATATTTTGCGCTAAATTCAAACAGAATTATGCCAAGAATGATTCTTCCGGCAGATAAAATACTTTATGCAAATTATATAAAAAAGCAGTTATTTACTTGCCGGGCGAAAGAAAAAATGCTATACTGAGATTATTAATTGCAAAGGAAAGAAAGGGATCATCATGCAAAGAAAATGGACGGCAATATTAAAAGGTCTGGCAGTGGGTTTGCTGATACTGCTGGCGCTTTCGCTGGCTGCCTGCGGCGGCGAGCAAACAATTGCCAGCGCTGAGGACGGTGTGGTTCTGACCTTGGATGGCTCCTGGGAGCAGCTTGAGTTAGAGGACGGCTTAACTAAAGCCTATGGCAGTGACGGCGAAAATTATCAGGACATCGTGCAATGTGTGCTGGAAGGCAAAAATGGCATGCTTTTGACCGTGGAAAAATACGACGTGCAGGAATATTTAGAAGCGCAGGGCAACTATCTGACTTGGCTGAGAAGACAGTATGAGCTTTTGCCGGCTGATGAGCTGGAAAATTGGCTGATTGACCAAAACAGCGACAATGCGCTTTTGAGCGCTTATAAGGAAGCGGTGGTCAATAACGATTTCAGCGACGAAACTATTGCCTATATCGAAATTTTAAACGAAAACAGCGAATGGCTCAGCCAATTGGCAAATCTGGAGCAGTATAGCCTGCTGGCTCAGGAGGAGGCGGAGATTTTAGGGCAGAAAACGCAGATTTTGCATTATCAGTATGCCGCCTCTGCCGATACTCTGGCGGAATTCATGGAGTGCAGCGTGATTAAGGACAAGGCAATTTATACCATCTCCATCTGGGGCGACAGCGAGGAGTTTGGCAAAAAAGCAGATGAATACCGCAATATTTTAACATCCCTTGCCTGGGCAGGCGCAGTAAATGAAACTAAAAGCAATTAAAAAAATCCCTTGCTGAGGCAAGGGATTTTTTTATTGAGCGTTAAAAACATATTCCAGCCACAATGACTCATCCTGCCAGGTGAGACTGAGCGACTGAGCATCATTTACGCCGTACCAAGAGTAAAAATTTTCACTTGCTGTGGTACCTGCGTGAAATCCTAAAGCCGCCAGGCTTTCGGCATAACTTTGAGCTTGCTCAAGACTGTAATTTTCCACTAAGGCGATGTAGGAATAATCATCCAAAGCTTGGTAGCTGACATCGCCTTCAGGGTCGGGCAGATTGCTCCAGGCGCTGTACCAATCGCCGCCCAGGCGATTTTGGGTGTTTTGGCTTTGCCAGCTCAATGCGCCGTCGGTATCGTAGGCGAAATTGTCAGCATTTTCTTGCTCCTGCAAAAGAGAAATAAATATTTCCAGTTCTTCATCGGTTAAAAGGCTGAGATCAACATCAATGGGAGCTAAAGTTTGCGCTAAAGCAGCTAAATCATTTTCTGTAGTAACATTATCTTCTGCACAAGCGACACCCAAAACAAGCATAAAAAGCAGTAAAAAGATAAGCGATCTTTTCATAGGCGTCCTCCTTGTCAATAACATTAAAATTATCATAGCACAAAGAGGCGCAAACTGCAATAAGTTTTTTGTTATCCTTGGAGCTGCTTGAGCAATTCTTGGATAGTCAGCTTTAAGCGGGGATGAACAAAATAGGGAGCAATGGCGCTCATCGGCTCCAAAACAAAGCTCCTGTTGGCTAAATCAGGATGGGGAATAACCAGCCGCTCCTCACTGAGAACCAGATCGTCGTAAAATAAAATATCCAAATCCAAGGTTCGCGGTCCCCAGTGAACCTTGCGCTCTCTTTTGGCTTCCCGCTCCAAAGTCTGCAATAAATCCAGCAGCTCCAGAGGAGTGAGCAAGGTTTCCATAAGCAACACGCCGTTTAAAAAATCGTCCTGCTCTACTCCGCCGTAAGGGGTGGTGGTGATAAAGGGAGAAATTTTAAGCACGCGGCAGTCCGGGTGGTTGGATAGAATCTGCACCGCATCATTGAGATACTTTTCCTTTGCTCCCATATTTGAGCCCAAGGCGATGTAGGCTTGGTGCCAGGAACGCTTAAGAGAAACCATAACATTGCCTACATCTAAGCCGATAGGTGCCCAGGGTTTCTGCAAATCAATTTCCAGCGCTTTGATTGCCGGATACATGATGAGCAGATGGCGAGCCAATTTTTCGGCGCAGGTTTCAATGAGCTTAAAGGTATTTTCTGTTAAAAAAGCGGTAGTTTCTTTGGCAATATCGGCATAGCTCACCGAATATTCCAATTCGTCGCTGAGCCCTGCCTGGCGCAAATCACACTCCAAGGTGAGATTGACTAAAAATTTCTGCCCCAGTTTATTTTCTTCGGGGAATACTCCGTGTTTGGCAAAGACTACTAAGTCTTTAATGATTATTTTATCCATTTTTAAACACCTGCCTTTAAAATTGCCTGCTGCATTAAAAGCGCACGGCGGTTTTTTTCTATATCGTGAACGCGGAAAATCTGCATGCCTTGAGTCAGACCCCAGGTGTTTAAGGCGATGGTGCCTTCCTCCCGCTGATTGCTTGGCAGATTTAAGGTTAAGCCGATGACTGATTTGCGGGAGATGCCTAAAAGCCAAGGGAAATCCAAGGCGGTCAATGCTTTTAAATGCTTAAGCGTCAGCAAATTCTGCGCATAATCCTTGCCGAAACCGATGCCAGGGTCTAAGATAATTTTTTCCTTTGCAATGCCGGCATTTTGAGCGATAGCCAGCGTTTCTTGCAAATCGGTGATGATATCGGGGATAAGGTTTTGGTAATGGTTATTGTCCCGGTTGTGCATCAGCACGCAGGGCACGCCGTAGTGGGCGATAATTTCGGCTAAAAGGGGATCTGCCTTCAGCCCCCAGATGTCGTTGATTAAATCACAGCCTGCTTCCAGCGCCGCTCGGGCAACTGCTGCTTTGTAGGTGTCGATGGAGATGGGGACAGCAAATTCCTTTTTTAAAGCGGCGATAACCGGCGCCGTGCGCTCGATTTCCTCCTCGGCGGAAATAACCGTATGCCCCGGGCGGGTGGATTCACCGCCGACATCAATGATATGGCAGCCCTCGCGAATGAGCTTCTGCGCCTGAAAAAGGGCGCTGTCCAAGCTATTGTAGCGGCCGCCATCGGAAAAGGAGTCGGGTGTGACATTTAAAATGCCCATCAGATAAAATTCAGAAGGGGCAAAGGAAAAATCGACAGCGCCGATTTTGATATTTTTAGGCATAGTTACCTCCAAAGCTGCGAATTCTTTTTCTCCGCCGACCAGTTACAGCTTGAGGCGGCAGGGCAGAGAAAGCAGGAGCGGGATTTTTTGTCCGCTTGGTACAGGAGATAGCTGAGATCCCCTTGGCTTGAAAGCCTGCGGTGGGAGGCGATAGCGCAAACGATTTCTTTAAGCTCTGCTTCGCTAAAGCCGCAGGCGGGGAGAATGACTTGCGCTAATTCGGCGCTTTTCTGCGCATGGTCGCCGCCCTCTGTGCTTTTGCCCAAATCATGGAGCAAAGCGGCAGCATAAATAAGCGTGGGATCAAGGTTTAAATTTTCTTCCGAGTTTATAATATACCCCAGCCGCGCCACAGCCAGCAGATGCTCCAAATCATGGCGGCAGTAAATCCGCTCTTTTTCTTTTTGCGCAATTTTTGCCAGCGCTTCCTTAAATAAAGGCTGCGCGATGATTAGATTAATTTTTTCGGTATTCATGGGCGCATCATCAAATCAATAATAGTTTGCTTATCCGCATTATCTTGAGCAAATACGCCGCGGCAAGCCAAAGTGCGGGTCTTGGTACCCAGTTTTTTTACGCCCCGCATGCTCATGCATAAATGCTCAGCCTCGGCAATGACGATTACGCCGTCGGTGTGCAGATACTCCATCAAGGCTTCGGCGATTTGCACGGTCATCTGCTCCTGTAATTGCAGACGGCGGGCATAAACCTCCACCAAACGGGCTAATTTGCTTAAGCCCGCTACCTTGCCGTTAGGAATATAAGCGATGTGCACCTGTCCGAAGAAGGGCAGGAGATGATGTTCGCATAAGGAATAAAAAGGAATTTCCCGCTCGATGACGACATCGTTATTTTCTACTTCAAAGGTTTTCGCCAAATGAGTTTGCGGGTTATCTTCATAGCCGGCTAATATTTCTTGGTACATCTGGGCTACTCTTTTGGGGGTTTCGATTAAGCCGGGACGGTTAGGATCTTCGCCGATGGCTTCTAAAAGCATTTTTATTGCCGCTTGGGCTTTTTCTTGGTCAACCATTGCTTTAATCCTCCTTGGGTAAATGAGTCAGCAAGCGGCGCACTTCCCCTAAATGGGTCAGCGAGCCAAAGGCTGCAATGAGGTCGTTCTCATGAGCCAATTTTTGCGCTTGATCTACGGCTTGGGCTAAATCGGCACAAGGGATGACGTGAGGGTTATATTTTTTGGCGCAGGCAGTTAATTCTGCGGTGCTTAAAGCGCGGGGATTGTCGGTGGTGGTAGTCAAAATCACATCGGCTAAAGGTGCACAGAGCTTTAAGATTTCCTCATAATTTTTATCCGCTAAAATGCTTAAGATGAAAATTTTGCGTGTCTGAGGATAATAGGCGAGGAGAGCATCGCGCAAACGTCTGGCAGCATCGGGGTTGTGAGCACCGTCAATGATGAAATCCGGTTTTTCGCCGATGAGCTCAAAGCGTCCGCTCCAGTGAGTTTGGGCGAGTCCTTGGTAGATGTCGTTAACAGTGATGACAAAACCAAGGGTGCGCAAATATAAAAGTATTTCCAAAGCAACTGCCGCATTGTCCAGCTGATGGACGCCTAAAAGCGCGATTTTCAGCTTGGGAAAATGGTGAGCATGGCTTTTGTAGCTGAATATTTGCCCATATTTAGAAGCTTCGTGCAGAAGAATATCTTCTCTTTTAACCATGGTAAAGGCGGAGTGTCTTTCGGCGCAAATATTTTTTAAAACAGCGGCGGCTTCTGCTGCTTGAGGCGCGCAGATTAAAGGCACGTTTTCTTTGATGATGCCGCCTTTTTCGGCGGCAATAGCGCTTAAAGTATCGCCTAAAAGCTGAGTATGATCAAGGCTTATGGAAACGATGGCGCTTACTAAGGGTTTGACAATATTGGTAGCGTCCAATCTGCCGCCTAAGCCGGTTTCTAAAATGACTATCTGGCATTTCTTCTGGGCATAATACAAAAAAGCCAAAGCCAAAGATATTTCAAAATAGGTAGGATGCTGGAATCCGTCTTTTTGCATCTTTTCGGCAATATTTTTTAAGCGGCTGAGGTGCAAAGCGGTATCCTCTTTGCTGATATATTCGCCGTTTACCTGAATCCGCTCGCGGAAGCTCACCAAAGCCGGCGAGGTAAAGGTGCCGGTAGTATAGCCGCATTGGGTCAAGACATTGGCGGTATAAGCCACCACTGAGCCTTTGCCGTTGGTACCGGCGATATGCACAAAGCGCATATTTTCGTGAATATTGCCCAAGCGGCGCATTAATTCCTGCATAGTTTCCAAGCCATAAGAGCTGCCCAAGGCTTCAATGCTCTTTAAATAAGACATGGCTTCTTCGTAGTTCATGAAAAACACCTTTCTTCAAAATGAATTAGGGGAAAGATGGGGTGGCAAAACAAAAAACACTTCACCAAAAGGGGAAGTGTTAAAGCCAGCCGATGGGAGCGATTATTGCACCGCAGCAAAAAAGCATTTCGTTCAGGGGCACCCCTCCGTCCGCCTGACACTATAAGGTAAAACCTAACGCGCAATAACCTAGAGCTGAAATTCGATATCTCAATTAACATATTATACTCTATAAATGGTAAATTAGCAAGGAAAAATGGAAAAAATAAATAAAAAATTTGCGTTTTAGCGTATTTTTGGGCGCCATGTATAAAAAGTGGAATTAGGGCAATAATATAAGTGCGTAAATAAATTTAAGGAGGAAAAAATATGAATGGCATATTCAACAAAATTGCTTTAGCGATTATCATCATTGGCGCAGTCAACTGGGGGCTGATAGGATTTTTTAGTTTTGATTTAGTGGCGTGGATTTTCGGCGGACAGGCAGCATTGGTCAGCCGCATCATTTATGCGGCGGTAGGTTTAGCCGGTTTATATGCTCTGAGCTTCTTTGCTTACGGCAATAACGACCCCAATCCCAGTCATTGAGAAAAATTCCTTTTCTTTTAGAGAAAAGGAATTTTTTTATGCCGCAAAACCATATAAATAAAGTGTGCTGAAGAGCTTGGCAAAGCCCAACAAATGCCAGGAAAAAAGAAAAATTGTTAAGTATTTATGTAGATTTTTAAAGGCTATTGTGTTTAATTTTGAAGTATGCTACAATAATTTGTGTTAGAAATGTGAAAATTTACCTCAAAGGAAGTGAGAACTTGACAGAAAACAAACCGCAAGTAATTTTGGAAACCCGCGGCTTGGTAAAAAAATACAAAGTAGGGGATGAAATAATTACGGCGTTAAACGGAGTTGACTTAAAAATTTATCAAGGCGAATTTGTAGCTATTTTGGGTACATCCGGCTGTGGTAAATCGACCCTTTTAAATATGATTTCAGGCTTGGAAAGACCGACTAAAGGCGATATTTATATGGGTAATACCCGTATTAATAAAGTAAGCGAGCGCAATATGGCTAAATTTCGCTCTAAAGAAATGGGATTTATTTTTCAGTCATTCAACTTAATACCAGCTTTAAGCGCCTTGGAAAACGTAACCTTGCCTTTGGTTTTGCAGGGGGTGGGCAAAAAAAAGCGGGAAAAGCTGGCGAAAGATATGCTGAAAGAATTAGGCTTAGGCAAAAGGTTTCACAATAAACCCAGCCAATTATCCGGCGGTCAGCAGCAAAGGGTAGCAATAGCTCGTTCCTTAGTAACGAAGCCTAAAATAATTTTTGCCGATGAGCCGACCGGTAATTTAGACAGCAAAACGACAGTGGAAATTTTAGAGTTTTTTCAGGAAATTGTGCGCAAGCGCAAATGTACCTTGATCATGGTCAGCCATGACTTGGAGGTTGCCCAGTATGCCGACCGCATTATTCACATGCGGGATGGACAAGTGACCAAGATCACTAAAGGCGGACTGGCAATGGAGGCAATGTCTGATATGGAGGCGAAGGTAGAGGAATTGCCTAATATATTAAGCGATAAGGATGCGGAGGAGAAGAGATGAAGAAAAGTAAGATGATTAAAAAAATTGTAACATGCTTGCTTTTGGCGGTATTTGTTTTAGGAGCAGCATTACCGGCATTTGCCGAGGAAAATGGCAGCATGACTACGGACAGTAACGATGAGCCGATTATTTATGACACAGGGGCTAATCCTTTGTGGAGTATTGAAAGCGTAGAGCTTTTGACAGAAGCTGCTATCGGTCAAAAATTTGAAGTACAGATAGTTGCCCGCAATATCGGCAGCGGTGATGGTTTTATGCCGATTATCGAATTTACCGAAGATGAAAAAGAGTTGAAAAATTTCTCCGTAGCAGGAGGCGGCAGCACTTATGATCCTGGTATCGAAAAGGTAAAATCCGGTGATGCTTATACTTTTAATGTTACCTTGGAAGTAAGTGCCAACGCCCGCGAAGTAGAAGGGCAAGGCTATAAATTAAATGCCATTTTAAAAAGCTATAACTGGAATATCAGCGGCAATAGAACGTTCAGTGCTTCCAAACAGTTTTATGTTTCTCCGAAATATTCCTTAAGCTCTCCGACTTTTGTGGTAAGAGATGTTAAATTTTCTCCTGAAGTTACTCCGGATACTGAAGTAACAACCGCTACTTTTTATATAGAAAATGTCAGTGACGCCAAAGCCCGTGATGTAAAAATAACATTATTGGGCAAAGAGCTTAATGACAAAGGCGACCGCAATATCGCCATTAAAGATTTATCCAATGTTAAATTGGGTTATGATGTAGACGGCGGACAAGTAATCATGGTGGATTATCAATTGGAGTTAAATGCCGGACGCAAAGATAATGAGATGACAATGACTGTTGATTTTAACGGCGCAGAGAAAGCCCAGGAAATCGTGGTCAATCTCCCCTTGCCCTTGTCCAACGATACCGGCAAGGTGCCGAAGGTTATCATTAATAAATATACCGTATCTCCCAGCAAGGCTTATGCGGGCAGCAATGTTACATTAACTTTATATATCGAAAATACCAATGAAAATGAGGTTCGCAACTTACAGATTTCCTTAAAGGTGCCGGAAAATGAGGGCAGCAGTGCCAATACGGTAGTTTCCAGCGGCACTGTTTTTTCACCGGTAGACAGCAGTAATACTTTCTATATCGACAGCATCGCCGGCAAATCCATTGCGCAGAAGGAAATCACGATGTATGTAGACAGCAATGCAACTGCTAAAACCTATGTGGTGCCGGTAAGCATCAGTTATGAGAGCTTGGACGGCGAAGCTTACAATGCCGAGGACAATGTCAATATTCCGGTAGGGCAAGTCAGCCAGATTGATGTTATCACCCAGTCTGTAGCCAAGGAAGTTATGGCAGGGTCTCCTGCTGATTACAGCATTGAGTTTGTAAATTCCGGCAAAGTAGCAGTAAGCAACTTTAAAGCATATCTGAAAGGCGATTCGCCTATCTTTGACAATCAGGTTTACTATATAGGCAAATTTGATGTAGGGGCAACTGATAGTTTTTCCGGCAGCTTTATCCCGGATACGGTAGGTGAGCTTAACGGCAGCATAGTATTGAGCTATGTAACCGGGGATAACGAAGAAGTAGTAAGCGAGTATCCCTTTACAGTGAATGTCACGGAAATGGTGATGCCTGAGACCGATCCGATGGATCCCGGTATGATGGAGCCGGTTGAACCTAGTTTTGCTGAAAAAGTAAAAACGCATATTAAAGATATTGCTTTGGTAGGCATAATTGTTGTTTTAGCAGGTGTTATCATCCGTGACCGCAGAAAAAAGAAAAAAGACGAGGAATTATTAGATGAATAAACGAGACCTCTTAAGCATGGCTGGTCATAATTTGCTGCGCCATAAGGGGCGGACGATCCTGACGGTCTTGGGGGTCATGATAGGGGTCACGGCTATTATAGTTATGATATCCCTGGCGTTGGGATTGACGGCAAGCATGACCAGCACTATGGAGCAATGGGGCAGTTTGAATGAAGTGCAGGTTTATCGGGGCTATAGCATTAGTGATAAAGGAGAAAGTAAAGTTTTGCTTTTAAATGACGCCAAGATTGAGGAAATTAAGCTTATGGAAGGCGTCGAAGCGGTCATGCCGCAGGTGCAGATAGGTGTTAGTGTTAAATGGGGTAAAAAAGAAGGTTATCTCAATATCATCGGTGTTGATCCGGCTTTGATGGAAACTTTTGATTTCAGCGTGGGCGAAGGACGCTTATTGTCAGAAACCGATACTTATCAAATAGTTTTAGGCGGCAGAACCAGCGATAATTTCTATGACCCTAATGATGAGCATTATTGGGAAAATTACGTTTACGATGCCGATGCTATTTATCAAAGCACAGTAAGCATGCTGGGACAAAAGCTTAAAGGTGAGATCAATAATTATTCCGGAGAGCAGGTAAAAACTAAACAAGTCAGTTTTGAAGTCGTTGGGGTATTGCCTAAAGATGACAACAATCATGCCTGGAATGTTTATATGCCGTTAAATACGATTAAAAAGCTGGAGGAATTCACCTTAAGCGACGATGAAAAGAAAGACCGCAAGAAAAACGGAACCAGTTACAACCAAGTGTTGGTAATGACCAGCGATCCGGAGCATGCTAAAAGCGTGAGTCAGGCTTTAAGGGACGAAGGCTATTCGGCTTCAGCGATAGCCGACCAATTAAGCGGCATTGAACAATTTTCCAAGACAGCGCAGGCAGTATTGGGCGGTATTGGCAGTATTACCCTTTTGGTAGCGGCGATCGGCATTATCAATACGATGGTTATGTCTATCTATGAGCGCACCAAAGAAATAGCGATTATGAAGGTAGTCGGAGCGACATTTACCGACATCAGACTGCTCTTTTTGGCGGAAGCCGGATTGATTGGCTTGTGCGGCGGCATCTTAGGTATAGGCATAAGCTTTGGGCTGTCGAGGTTAGTCAATATGGTTGCGTCAGAATACATGGTTTCGCTGGGCGGTACAGCCGGCGATTTATCAATGATTACGCCGGGCTTGGTAGTATTGGCACTGGGCTTTTCCATCATGGTAGGTGTGGTAGCCGGTATTTATCCTGCCAATAAAGCTGTTAAGCTCAGCCCTATCGAGGCTATGCGCAACAATTAAATATGCAGCATATGCTACACTACTTAGGAGGTGTAGCATATGTTTTTTTATCGGGCAGATAGAAATTGGGCGGTGCTGATTGAAGTTTCGGCTAAGGTTTTAAGCTTGGTAGCCAAGGACGAGATAATTGCCGCCTGGCCTATAGCTGTAGGCAAACCTGGCACGCCCACGCCTTTGGGGCGGTGGGAGATAATCAATAAAAAAGTGCTGGAGCCGGGGAGTATTTTCGGCAGCCGCTGGCTGGGGCTTTCTAATCCGGGTTATGGCATTCACGGCACCAATAATCCAGCCAGCATCGGCGGAGAGGTTTCTTCAGGCTGCGTGCGGATGCATAATCACAATGTGGAGGAGCTGTTTAAGCAGGTTTATATCGGCACACCGGTCAAAATCGTTTCTCAAGCTCAAGCCAGTGACATTTATAAGATAAAAGAAGGGGATACTCTGTGGGGGATTGCCCAGAAAAATCATTTGAGTGTAGAAAAAATATTATTGCTCAATCCCCAGATAAATCCTTGGCAGTTACAGCCTAATTATACGATTAAGCTGCGGAAAAAATATTAAAAAAAATATATTTATCGATGAGCGCTTGACAATTAAGTTTAAACATGGTATATTAATCAGTAATCAAATTGAGTGAAAAGCTATGATGAAGCAAAAACGTAAAAACCATTTGTTTGAGAGAGTCGATGGCTGGTGCAAATCGATCAAATGTTTACGAATGCTCACTTCGGAGCTGAAAGGAAGAACGTCAGAAGATCAGTAGAACCTTTCCGTTGGTCGCGTGAAGACTGTCAAGAGGTCGCTAGACAAATTGAGTGGTACCGCGGGTAAACTCGTCTCAAAAGCTGTTTTTGAGGCGAGCTTTTTTTATATCTTTTTCTTTATTTTCGTAGAAAATAAAGAAAAAGGGAGTATGCATCGAGGACGCGCGGCAGTGCGGCCGAGAGGCAAAAAGAAATATTTTCGCAGAAAATAAAGAAAAAGGGAGTATGCATCGAAGCCGCGCGATGTGCGGCGGAGAGGCAAAAAGAAATATTTTCGCAGAAAATAATAAAAAGGGAGTATGCATCGAGGACGCGCGGCAGTGCGGCAAAGAGGCAAAAGGAAATATTTTCGCAGAAAATAATAAAAAGGGAGTATGACGCAAGCGCGCAGATGTGCGGCGGAGAGGCAAAAGGAAAATTAAAGAGGCGCTACGTCTAAGCGGGCAATGAATGCCGCTCAAAAATGAAAATTTTGCATTAAATATTGAATAAATGGAATATGCTTTTATCCTGCCTAAAAGGGCAGTGAAAGGGTATATAATAAAGTGATTGCACAGAAAATATAAGCAAACAACTTTAAGGAGGTGGGGGCGATTAATTATAAAAGAGTAACCTTGTTAGCCGGTCATTACGGCAGCGGTAAAACTAATCTGGCAGTAAATTTAGCCTTGGAAATGGCAGAAAAATTTCCGGTAGTAATCGGGGATTTGGATATTGTCAATCCTTATTACCGCACCAAAGACAGCAAAGAGGTGTTTGAAAAAGCCGGCATTGAGCTGATAGCTTCGCCCTATGCCAATACAAATTTGGACATCCCGGCAATTCCGGCAGAGTTTTATCGGATTACCAATGACAAAAGCACCCATGCTATCTTGGATGTAGGCGGCGATGATCAAGGAGCGGTAGCTCTGGGACGCTATGTGCCGTCGTTATTGGAAGAAAATGATTTTGATATGCTCTTTGTTGCCAATTTCCGCCGCCCGCTGACCCCTACTGCCCAAGATGCCTTGGAGGTAATGCGGGAAATAGAAGCGGCTTGCGGCTTGAAATTTACCGGTATTATCAATAATACCAACCTTGGAAAAGAAACTACGGCAGAGACAGTTCTCTCCTCCATGGAGGAATGCGAAAAATTGAGCACTTTAAGCCATTTGCCTATCGTGCGCACCGGAGTCGTAGTCAATCTGGCAGATGAATTAGCCGGCAAAGTGCCGGAAATCCTGCCGCTAAAATTACAACCGAAGATTTTTTAATTATTATAAAAATAAGGGAGGAAAAAGTATGGCAAAAGTAACCTTTAACACCGATTTATGCAAAGGCTGCGGTCTTTGTGTCAACGCATGTCCTAAGAAGATTTTAGCATTATCTAAAACCACCATTAACAAAAAAGGGTATTTTCCCGCAGAAATGGTAGATCAAAGTCAATGTATAGCTTGCGCATTTTGTGCAACCATGTGCCCTGACTCAGTAATTACAGTAGAAAAATAAAAGGAGGAAGACCAATGGCAGATAAAGTATTAATGAAAGGCAACGAAGCAATCGCTGAAGCGGCTCTGATCGCCGGCTGCCGCCATTACTTCGGCTATCCTATAACCCCTCAAACTGAAATCGCAGCCTACATGGCAAAAAGAATGCCGAAAATCGGCGGTACATTTTTGCAGGCTGAAAGCGAAATTGCCGCAATAAATATGGTTTACGGCGTATCCAGCACCGGCAAAAGAGTAATGACTTCTTCAGCAAGCCCCGGTATGTCTTTAAAAACTGAAGGCTTATCCTATTTAGCAGGTGCCGATTTACCGGCATTGGTAGTAAATGTACAGCGCGGCGGTCCGGGCTTAGGCGGTATTCAGCCTTCCCAATCCGACTATTTCCACGCTACCAAATGCGGCGGTCACGGTGACTATCACATGATCGTTTTGGCTCCGGCAAGCGTGCAGGAGATGGCTGATTTAACTATTAAAGGCTTTGAAATGGCTGACCAATACCGCATGACTTCCATGATTTTGGCAGATGGTACTATGGGTCAGATGATGGAGCCGGTGGAAATCAAAAATGTTGAGACCAAAACCTTCGAAAAACCTTGGGCTACTACCGGTACTGAAATGAAACGACCGAAAAATGTCGTTAACTCCCTTTATCTGGAGCCTTCAGAGTTAGAAAAAATGAATATCGCTCGTTTTGAAAAATATAAATCTATCGAAGAAAATGAAGTAATGTACGAAGAGTTTATGATGGACGATGCTGAAATTGTTCTCGTAGCTTACGGCTTGAGCTCTCGTGTATCCAGAAATGCTATTATCGCAGCCCGCGAAAAAGGCATTAAAGCAGGTATGATCAGACCTATTACCCTTTGGCCGTTCCCCAAAGCTATTATCAACAAGAGAGCAGAGCAGGCAAAGGCTATGATTTCTGTTGAATTATCCATGGGACAGATGATGCAGGATGTGCAGCTGGCTGCTAACGGCAAATGTCCGGTTTATCTCTGCAACCGTGTCGGCGGCATGATTTTTGCTCCGGAAGAAGTATTGGCAAAAATTGAAGAAGCAAACGCAGGAGGTGTAAAATAATGATCGTTTTCGAGAAACCAAAATCTTTAGCAAATGTGCCTTTGCATTACTGCCCGGGCTGCACCCATGGTATTGTGCATCGCTTGGTAGCAGAGGCAATTGATTCTTTAGGCATCGAAGGCAAAACTATCGGTGTTGCTCCGGTAGGATGCGCTGTATTGGCATATAATTATTTCAACTGTGATATGATTGAAGCAGCTCATGGTCGTGCGCCGGCTGTTGCAACCGGTGTAAAAAGATCTCTGCCGGAAAATATCGTTTTCACTTACCAAGGTGACGGTGACTTAGCATCTATCGGTATGGCTGAAACTGTTCACGCTGCTACCAGAAATGAAAATATCACCGTAATTTTCATCAACAACGCTATTTACGGCATGACCGGCGGACAGATGGCACCGACCTCATTGCCCGGACAGGTAACTCAAACCTCTCCTTACGGTCGTGATGTCAACACCGTAGGCTATCCGATCAGAGTCTGCGAAATGCTTTCTCAGTTGGAAGGTCCGGCTTATATCGAGCGTGTAGCGGTCAACAATGTTAAAAACGTTAAAAATGCCGGCAGAGCTATCAAAAAAGCATTTGAAAACCAAGTTAACAACAAAGGCTTTTCTTTAATCGAAGTTATCTCTTCCTGCCCGACCAACTGGGGCAAAACCCCTCAAGCTGCTTTGGCGTGGGTTGAAGAAGCGATGATTCCTTACTATCCATTAGGTGTATACAAAGATAAATTTAAAGATGAGGAGGGCAAATAATGAAAACAGCAAATATTCTTTTAGCCGGATTCGGCGGTCAAGGCATTTTGTTTGCCGGCAAATTTTTAGCTTACAGCGGTTTATATGAAGAAAAAGAAATCAGCTGGCTGCCTTCTTACGGTCCTGAGATGCGCGGCGGTACTTCCAACTGCTCGGTTATCATCAGCGACAGCCCGGTAGGTTCTCCGATAGTCAACAATCCCGATGTATTGCTGGTTATGAATATGCCTTCCTTGGACAAATTTGAAAATGCCGTAGTTCCCGGCGGCAAAATCTTTGTGGACAGCACTTTGATTGAGCGCAAAGTACAAAGAGACGATGTCGAGGTATTTTATGTACCGGCTACCAAAATGGCAGCCGATGCCGGTGTACCGACTTTGGCAAATATGATTTTAGTTGGTAAAATAATTAAAGAAACCGCTATAGTTTCCTTTGACAATATGGACGGAGTATTGAAAAAAGTAGTTTCTGCCCGTAAGCCAGAGCTTTTAGAATTAAACAAAAAGGCATTGGACGCCGGATACAACTTTTAAGGAGTGACAAAAATGGAAATCTCAATCACAAAAACAACTACCCCCAAAGCCCACCCAGCTGATGATGTGCTGGGCTTTGGTCAATATTTTACTGATCATATGTTTGTTATGGAATATGATAAGGATAACGGCGGCTGGCAGAATGCCCGCATCGTGCCTTTTGAAAATTTAAGCTTGCATCCGGCAGCTACCGTATTTCATTATGGTGCAGAAATTTTCGAAGGTTTGAAAGCTTACCGCACTCCCGACGGCGGCGTGCAGATGTTCCGCCCAATGGAAAATATTCGCCGCATGAATAATTCCGCTGAGAGACTGCGCTTGCCTCAATTGGACGAAGAATTTGCTTTAAAAGCATTGGAAACTTTCGTCAGTGTGGAAAAAGACTGGACTCCTTACTCTGAAGGCACATCATTATATTTACGTCCCTTTATGTTCGGCAATGATGAAACCTTGGGCGTTCATCCTATTCATAAAGCAGTATTTGTAATTATTGCTTCTCCGGTAGGCAGCTACTACAAAGAAGGCTTGAATCCGGTTAAAATCATGATTGAAACTGAGGACGTCCGTGCAGTGCGCGGCGGTACCGGTTATGCTAAATGCGGCGGCAACTATGCGGCCAGCAACCGTGCCGGCGAGAAAGCTGAAGAAATGGGCTTCTCCCAAGTATTGTGGTTGGACGGTGTTGAGAGAAAATATATTGAAGAAGTCGGCGCGATGAATGTTATGTTCAAAATCGGCGATGAAATCGTTACTCCTGCTTTGACCGGCTCAATTCTCCCCGGTATTACCCGTAAATCCTGCATTGAGCTTTTGCAAGCTAAAGGCTACAAGGTATCAGAAAGACTGCTCTCCATCGATGAATTGGCAGAAGCTATGGCTAATGGTACTTTGGAAGAAGCTTGGGGCTGCGGCACAGCGGCTGTTATTTCTCCGATCGGGTTATTGCGTTATGAGGGCAAAGATTACATTATCAACAATAACGAAATCGGCAAAATGAGCCAGATGCTGTACAATGAATTGACCTCTATCCAATGGGGCAAAACAGCAGATCCTTACGGCTGGGTTTATCCGGTTAAATAAGTATACAAATCTACGGTCGGCAATTTGCCGGCCGTTTTTTAGCTGAAAGGAGCAAAGATGGCAGACGAAAAAAAGTACAGCTATTTTGCACATAGAGAGTGTGAATATTTCCCCTGCCATGAAGGGGCTGATAAGGATAATTTTAACTGCTTATTTTGCTATTGCCCTTTGTATGTCTTGGGGGAGAATTGCGGCGGTGATTTTTTATATCTGGACAATGGCATTAAAGATTGCAGCCGTTGCCTAAAGCCGCACAAACGGGAGAATTATGAGGAGATAGTCAAAAGTTTTGGCAAAATAGTGGAACAGATGAGCAAATAACCTTCCTGCTTGCTTATAATAAAGGCAAGCAGGATTTTTTTGCGTAAAAATTGTCTAAATAATTAAAGTTGTCACAAAATGTCACTTTTCTCTCTGTTATAATATAATTAGTGAAAGAAAAAAGGGGGTGGTTATTATGATTGTAAAAATATGTTGACAAAATTGTAAAAATATGTATAATAAAGGGAGAGAAGAAAAATGGCAAATAATTATGAAACTCATTTTTATAATGGGGACAAGTTTAAAATTCGCTTTACTGATGATGGATTTTCACTGGATTTAAGAGATGATAATTTTAGAGGCAAGCTGTACGATAAAGATTATTTAATGGGACTTACTCAAGAAATTAAAAGCCAGTTTAAGGCAAAAAACGGTTATGAGCTCAATATTCCCGATAAAGAAGTCAGCGCAGAAATTTTACTTCACGCAGGCGGGTATGATTTTTCGGAAGGTTTAGGCGATTTGAGAGATTTATCGGCAACTGTGGCTAAGAGCGGTTTGAGCATTGCTGCTCCCTGGATAGCAATGGGAAGTGAAAAAATGAGAGAATTTGCATATAATCATGCGAAAACAGCAGAAACGAGCGAAAGTGATGGTATAGGTCAGAGACTTGCATATAAGTATTTTGGGAATTCTGTACTGTATCCGAAATAAAAATAGTTAGAGGAGTGGCTGGGCGATGAAAAGCAAAAAATGGTGGTCAGGACAGGTAGTCTTGTCTGTGGTGTATACAGCGGTTAGTTTGTTCTACATGTTAGCATCTGTATTTATGGCAGAAGGCAGGACTGAGTATCGCTGGCGAGATTACGTCAGTGAAGCGACTGCTGACAGCTTGATAGCTGAGCTGATTATACTATTATCCATGCTGATCATCGCCTTTTGTGCCATTCTTTTGGCAAAAAATTTGTATTGCGCTGTTTTGACTGCTCTTTATAGCGCCTTTATCAGCTTCAGCAAATACGATGCACTTTTTAGGGATCCCAGACAGCTGCTTCCTTTCGGCAATTATGAAACTATTATCTTTGCCTGCGAAATTTGGTTTAATCTTGTCTTAGCCCTATTTAGCATAAGCTATGTGGTTTGGTATCTAAAACAGCGAATAAAAAATAGATAAACAAAATTCAGCAAAAAGGAGGCAAAGATAATGGTTGATAGGTTTTTCTGGCTCTTAGTGCAAATAGTATTTATAGTAATTTTGTATGCTTATGGTGTGACCGTGGCAGCAGCTGATTTGCTTGCTTGGCACGATATTTACTATGAATATGCCCAAAATAGCTATGTAGGGATAGTAGAGTTTAGCGATTTTGGGGATTTTTTGCTAATTATGTCTATTTTAGTGGCATTAGTGATACTGCCCTCTATTTTTATGCGCAATCTTTTTTGTGCTTTAGGGGGAGTTATTTTCGGCGGCTTTTTGAGCTGGGGCAATATAATCACTCTTATCGCAGATCCTCTGGCGCTGATTAGCTTTAACAGCTGGGAAAACCTAATCTTTGCTTGTGATATTTTGCTTAACTTGGGTCTGGTGATTTTTGGGATTGTTTATATAGGGTGGTATCTGAGAAATTCTTGGCATAAAAGAGTAAAAAGTTAGGAGTGGCTGGGCGATGAAAAGCAAAAAATGGTGGTTCTGGCAGATAGTTTTGTCTGTGGTGTATACAGCGGTTAGTTTGTTTTATTTTCTATTGTCTGCGATTATGGCAGAGGGCAGGACCGAGTATCGCTGGAGAGATTATGCCAGTGAAGCGACCGCTGACAGTTTAATAGCTGAGTTGATTATACTATTATCCATACTGATCATCGCCTTTTGTGCCATTTTTTTGGCAAAAAATTTGTATTGCGCTGTTTTGACTGCTCTTTATAGCTCCCTTATCAGCTTCAGCAATTACGAGGTGCTTTTGCGTGATCCCAGACAGCTGCTCCCTTTCGGCAATTATGAAACCATTATCTTTGCCTGCGATATTTGGTTTAGTCTTGTCTTAGCCTTGTTTAGCATATGCTATGTGCTTTGGTATTTAAGCAGGCGGCTAAAGAAACGGATAAAATAAATCAATTATTTTCTTTATATCATTACCGATGCAAATTTTATTTGTTTGCATCTTTTTTTTGTGCTATATTATAGGTAAAGGTTTTGAAAGGCGGTGAAGAAATGGATTTAGCCAAATTAATCAGCGACGAAAAATTAGCCGAGCTTTTTAATCAGGCTGTAATTGAGCGGGTCAAGCTGGGTATGGGCGAAAAAAAGCTGAGCATTTATATATTAAGCCGCCGTTTGCTGCAATATAAGGATGTGGAGCGTTTAAAAAAGGAGCTGGAGAAGCATTTTCCGCCGTCTGAGTGTACTCTGGAGATCAAGGTGCGCTTTGCCCTTTCGGAGCAGTACACCCCGCAGGCTATTTTGGAAAACTATTGGGAAAGCATCTTGGCAGAAGCTAAGCAAAGCTTAGGCATGTTGGGTTACAGCATTTTAAAAGAAGCCCAATGGCAGCTGAAAGAAAATGAACTGGTCTTAATAGTGCCGCTGTCGCCTTTTATCAGCAAGAGCGAAAATATTTTGCGCAAATATCTGCAAAATATTTTGCAGGAGCGCTTCAATCTGCCTTTGGAAGTAACTTTCAGCTATTTAAAAACCGCTAAAGTGCGCAAAATTACTCCCGTTTATCAGCCTAAGGCTAAAACGGAAAGCATGGCTCCGCTAAAAGAGCAAACGGCGAAAACGGAGGAAAAACCTCAGGAAAAACCCGAGGAAAAGCCGGCGAAGAAAAAACGTGCTAATGACGATCCTAATTTAGTCTACGGACGCACTTTTGACGGCGAAGCTACACCCATAAGCGAAATCACCGATACCATCGGCGAGGTTATCGTCCGCGGCAAGGTATTTCTTTTGGAAACCAGAGAGCTGCGCAACGAAAAGACTCTGGCTATCTTTGCGGTGACGGATTTTACTGACAGCATCAATTGCAAGGTCTTTTTGGAGAAGGAGCAAAAAGACGAATTCCTGGAGAAGGTCAAAGACGGTGTTTTTCTGAAGATTAAAGGCATGGCGATGGCGGATAAATTTGACCGGGATATCAGCATCTCTTCGGTCAGAGGCATCCGTTTGATTGAGGATTTTACGACCCGGAGAATGGATAATGCTCCGGAAAAACGAGTTGAGCTGCATTTGCATACTTTGATGAGCGATATGGACGGTTTGGTTGATCCTAAAGCCTTGATTAAGCGGGCTAAAGCTTGGGGGCATGAGGCGGTGGCTATTACCGACCATGGGGTAGTGCAGGGCTTTACCGAGGCTTATCATGAATTGGAAAAGGATGATCCTTTGAAGCTGATTTACGGCTGTGAGATTTATTTGGTAGATGATTTAAAGCAGGCGGTGCAAAACGCCCAGGCTGAGCCATTGCTGGCAGAGGCGGTGGTTTTTGATTTGGAAACTACCGGCTTAAATCCTCAGACCGAGCAGATTATTGAAATCGGGGCCGTTAAGCTGAGAGACGGCAAAATAGCGGATAAATTTTCTACCTTTGTCAATCCCGGCAAGCCTATCAGCTTTGAAATCGAAAAATTAACAGGCATCACCGACCAAATGGTCCTTGAGGCACCGAAGATTGAGGAGATTTTGCCTGAGTTTCTCCAATTTTGTGCCGGATGTGTGATGGTGGCGCACAATGCTGATTTTGACAATAGCTTTATCGCCGCTCAAGCGGACAGGCAGGGCTTGACTTGGGAAAAAACGGTGGTTGATACGGTGAGTGTGGCACGGATTTTACTGCCTGATTTAAATAATTATAAGCTGGACACTATTGCCAAAGCCTTGGAGGTCTCCTTGGAAAATCATCACCGGGCGGTGGACGATGCCCAGGCTACGGCGGAGATTTATCAAAAGCTATTGGTTCAGCTAAAGGAAAAAGGCGTGGAAACTTTGGCGCAGATCAACGAGCACGGCAAGCTTTCCGCTGAGGTTATCAAAAAAATGCCGACCTATCACGCCATAGTTTTGGCGCAGAATGATATCGGACGGGTTAATTTATATAAGCTGATCAGCTTATCGCACTTGGATTATTATGCCCGCCGTCCCCGTATTCCCCGCAGTGTGCTGGAGGAAAACCGGGAAGGCTTAATTTTAGGCTCCGCCTGCGAGAGCGGGGAATTGGTGCAGGCTATCTTGAGGGATGCCAAAGAAACGGAAATAGCGCGGATTGTGAAATATTACGATTATCTGGAAATCCAGCCTTTGGGCAACAATGCCTTTATGATTGCCAGCGATAAGCTTCCGCAGATTAACTCTTATGAGGATTTAAGGGAGCTTAACCGCAAGATCGTGCGCTTGGGAGAAACCTTTCAAAAGCCGGTGGTGGCGACCTGCGATGTGCATTTTATGGATCCGGAGGATGAGGTTTACCGCCGAATTATCATGGCAGGCAAAGGCTTTCAGGATGCCGACAATCAAGCACCCCTTTATTTTCGCACCACTGAGGAAATGCTGGAGGAGTTTCAATATTTGGGCAGGGAAAAAGCCTATGAGGTCGTGGTGACCAACAGCCGCAGGATAAATGAGATGATTGAAAAAATTGCGCCGGTCAGACCGGACAAATGCCCGCCGGTTATTGAGGATTCGGATAAGACTTTGCGGGAGATTTGCTACAAGAAGGCGCACAGCATGTACGGCGAAAAATTGCCTCAAGTGGTGGAGGAGCGCTTGGAGCATGAGCTTAACTCTATCATCGGCAACGGCTTTGCTGTCATGTATATCATCGCCCAAAAGCTGGTTTGGAAATCCAATGCCGACGGCTATTTGGTCGGCTCCCGGGGTTCGGTAGGCTCAAGCTTTGCGGCGACTATGGCGGGTATTACCGAGGTTAACCCTTTGCAGCCGCATTATTACTGCGCCAAATGCCATTATTCGGACTTTGAATCGGACGAAGTCAAAAGCTATCGGGGCAGCAGCGGCTATGATATGCCTGATAAAATTTGTCCCGTCTGCGGCGAATTACTATTAAAAGACGGGCACGATATCCCCTTTGAAACTTTTTTAGGCTTCAAGGGCAATAAAGAGCCGGATATCGACTTAAACTTTTCCGGTGAATATCAGCCGACGGCTCATGCTTATACCGAGGAAATATTCGGCAAAGGTCATACCTTCAGAGCCGGCACGGTCAGCAAATTGGCAGAGAAAACAGCCATCGGCTATGTTTTGAAATATTTCGAAGAGCGGGGCATCACCAAAAGAAGCTGCGAGGTCAAGCGCTTGAGCCAAGGCTTTGTAGGTGTGCGCCGCACCACCGGTCAGCACCCGGGAGGAATTATCGTTTTGCCCCACGGGGAGGAGATTTATTCCTTTACTCCGGTGCAGCATCCGGCTAATGATCCCAATACTTCTATTATCACGACCCATTTTGATTATCACTCCATCGACCACAATCTTTTGAAATTAGATATTCTGGGACACGATGATCCGACTATGATTAAACGCTTGGAGGAACTGACGGGATTCAGCGCTAAAAGTATTCCGCTTAATGAAGAAAAGGTGCTGTCGTTGTTTAAAAATACCGAAGCCTTAGGCATTACTCCCAATGATCTGACTAACTGTGAGCTGGGCTGTTTGGGTGTGCCGGAGTTTGGCACCGACTTTGCCATGCAGATGCTGAAAGAGACTAAGCCTAAATGCTTTTCCGATTTAGCCCGTATCGCCGGCTTGTCACATGGTACTGATGTTTGGCTCAATAACGCCCAGGAATTGATTAACTCGGGTAAATGCGATTTAAGAAGCGCCATCTGCACCCGTGACGATATTATGACTTATTTGATTGGCATGGGCTTGGAGAGTGATTTGGCGTTTAGCATTATGGAGAGCGTCCGCAAGGGTAAAGGCTTAAAGCCGGAAATGGAGGAAGCAATGCTTGCCGCTAATGTTCCGGATTGGTATATTTGGTCCTGTAAGCAGATTAAATATATGTTCCCTAAGGCTCATGCGGTGGCATATGTGATGATGGCGTTAAGAATCGCTTATTATAAGGTGTATTTCCCCCATGCTTATTATGCGGCGTATTTTGCTATCAGAGCTTCGGGCTTTGATTATGAGCTGATGTGCCTGGGCAAGGAAGTTTTGGAAAGACATATCAAGGATTATCTGAGCCGCTCTAACAATTTGAGCCAAAAGGAGCAGGATTCCTTTAAGGATATGCGGGTGGTGCAGGAAATGTATGCGAGGGGTATTGATTTTATGCCGATCGATATTTATAAAGCCAAGGCCCATCATTTTCAAGTAATTGGTGAAAAAATTATGCCGGCGTTGGATACTATTGACGGTTTGGGTGATAAAGCGGCTGACAGCGTGGAGGAAGCAGCCAAGGACGGCGAATTTCTCTCACTCAATGATTTCCGCAAGCGCACTAAATTAAGCAATACAGTAGTGGAAACGATGAAACGGCTGAAATTATTGGAAGGCTTACCCCAGAGCAATCAGCTTTCTATTTTGGATTTATTCAGCTAAAAGAAGATATAAAAAATATTGTTAGCTAAAAAGCTGAGATTGGTGTATAATGAACTTAAATGCTGCCGAGACGGAGGGACGACGATGGAAAATACTTTAAATCAAGAACAATTTGAGCATATTAAAGAAGCAGCTGCCCAAGGCTTTGCCCGGGCTCAGTTTAATTTGGGATTATGCTATCATCATGGCGATTTTGTGGAGGCTGATTTTAATGAGGCGCTTAACTGGTACACTAAAAGCGCTGATCAAGGCAATATGAACGCCGCTTACACCTTGGCGATGCTTTATTACAAAGGTGAAGAGCTCACCAGAGATATGGAAAAAGCTTTTAAATATTTTGAGATAGCCGCCAAAAAAGGACATACCATGGCAAGACATTATTTAGCCGAGTGCTACACTTTTGGACAAGGCACCGAGCAAAATTTTGAGCAGGCTGTTAATTGGTACACCCAAGCGGCAGAAAAGAATAATTTGGACTCCATGGTTAATTTGGGCATCTGCTATGCCGAAGGCTTAGGCACCGAGCAGGATTTTGAGAAAGCTTTTTATTGGTTTGAGTTAGCCAGCGACAAAGGCTATGCCGCCGGAGAATATAATCTGGCGCTGTGCTATTTAAACGGCGAAGGTGCTGAGGTGGATAAAGCCAAAGCGGTGGAATATTTAATCAAAGCCTCCGAGCAGGAGCTGTCCGACGCCCAGTATACTTTGGCACTGTGCTATCGTGACGGCGAGGGTGTGGAAGCTGATGAGAAAAAATTTGCTTATTGGCTGAAAAAAGCTGCCGATCACGGTCAGGAAGAAGCTCAGGAATTATTGAATAGCTAATGAAAAACCGCACCAAGGGTGCGGTTTTTGGCTTTAAACGGAGATTATTCTTCTACGGTGAATATTTCTTCAATAGTGACATTGAATACTTTGGCGATATGCCAAGCTAAAACTAATGATGGATTGTATTTGCCTTTCTCTAAATTGCCGATGGTTTCCCGGCGCACGCCTACTAATTGGGCTAAATCCTCTTGCTTCATGTCGTGTTTGGCGCGGTATTCTTTAATTTTGTTTTTAATCATTGGCAGCACCATTTATTTCTTTAAATTCTAAAAAGGTGAGCAAGAGAGAGAAAACAACAACGGCTACAATAAAACTGCCGCCAAAAGCCGCGGCTAAACCATTGGCATAATTGCTGCTTAGGACAAAGTAGAAAATCAGCGGAACAAGAGCTACCATTTCCAGCAAAAAGGCGGCAGTGGCTGATTTTTGGACATTGAGCAGGAATAATTCATCGGGTTTAACCCAAAAATAGCGCAGATAAACCAGAAAGCCTAAAAAACCGTAGAAGCCTTTGTTGTCGGTTAAAAAACCCAAGACGGCAAGCAAAGCCAAAAGAGAAAGAAAACCTAAATAATTGATTCGCCAAGTCATGGAAATCACTCCTTATGTGGTATATTTTTAACTTGATGTTAGAAATATACCACATAAAACCGACATTGTCAAGCCCTTTTGAGAAAAAAATTGCTTAAAAAATAAAAAATCCTGCCTTTTGATGTAGGCAGGATTTTTGGTGACTGAAACAGAAATTAAACCTCAACAGCTACTTTGTTTAAAGCATCAACTAAAGCTGCGATATCAATGCCGTGAGCGGCAGCGCCTTGACCGATGTTTTCAAAATGAGCAGCGGCACAGCCTAAGCAGCCCATGCCAAACTCCATAAATACAGCGGCGGTTTTAGGATATTTTTGTACAGTTTCTAAGATACTGCTTTCTGCGGTAATAGACATTTCAAAGTCCTCCTTGGATAGATATATTTATAGTGTGTCCGTTAATCGAATATTTAATCCTTTACACTTGGGACATGATGTATTATAATACAATTACAGAGAAAAAGAAAGTATGCACTTTTTTGTAACATACTATCTAAAAAGGAAGTGTAAAGATGAGCAATTATAATATGCAGGATACTCCATTTGGCTATACTCTATCCGTGATTGGCGGCAAATGGAAGATGGTTATCATGTTTGTTCTGGTGGAAAAAACGGTGGCACGCTACGGGGAATTAAAACGGGAAATTCCCGATATTACTCACAAAATGCTCTCTGCCCAGCTCAAAGAACTGGAGAAAGACGGCATTGTGATCCGCAAGGAATATCAGCAGATTCCGCCCAAGGTGGAGTATTCGCTCTCACCTAAAGGCGAATCACTAATCCCCATTTTGGAGGAAATGTGCAAATGGGGCAGCATCTATAAGCCGCCGGCTTGCTTAAACGGGGAAAACGAGGGCGTAGATTGTCCGTTTCATAAAAACTATTGCTTTGAAAAGAAAAATTAGCATAAAAAATTGATATAAGATTGACGAGGTGAAGCCGGTGAATTGGCATTTTGAAACGTACTCGCTGGAGCAATGGATCATACTGTTTTTTATTTACGCCTTTTTGGGTTATATCTGGGAGGTGGCTTATGTTTCGGTGAAAAACCATAAGCTCACCGACCGAGGATTTTTGTATGGTCCCATTGTGCCTATATACGGCTCCGGTGCCTTAATAGTATTGTTGGCGACTATTCCGTTCAGAGAGAACCTTTGGCTGGTTTTCTTTTGCGGCATGCTTGCCGCTACGGCGCTGGAGTATGTGACCGGCTGGGTGATGGAGAAACTTTTTGCGGTGAGGTATTGGGATTACAGCGAGGAGTTTTTAAACCTCAATGGCTATATTTGCTTAAAAGCGTCCTTAGCATGGGGCGTTTTTTCGGTGGCATTGCTGAGTGTCGGACAGACTTGGGTAGAAAAAATCCTGTTTCTCTTTTCGGAAAATATCCTTACCCCGCTGGCTTTTGTCTTGGTGATAATTTTCAGCGTCGATGTGACTTGCTCGGTCAGAGCCGCCTTGGATTTGAAAGATGTCTTGCGCAAGCTGGCGGAAAATAACGAAGAACTGCGCCGCCTGAAGAAGCGGTTAGATGTCTTAGCAGCTGTAGCAGCGGAGGATAAGGAGAATTTCAAGGAAAGGCTGAGTTTGGAAAAAGAAAATTTTGCGCAGAAAGTCGAAGAATTCAAAGAGGAAAGAGATTTGCTGCGGGATAAGCATAAAACTATGCGGCGGGAATACTTCCAAAAAGCCATCGACGAGCGCCGGGTGCAGGTTGAAGAAATGTTGAGCAATATTAAAGCAAAGGAGAAATATTTGGCTTTAGCAAGTGCAGAAAATAAAGAGGAGCTTTTAGGTGAGCTGAGCAGTATAAAAGAAAGAATTGAAGAAATCGTATCGCAAAAGCTTTTGACTAAGGAGGAGCGCAGCTATAGAGTTGCCCAAAGGCTTTTGGGGCGCAATCAAGCGGCGGCATCCAAGGCTTATGCCGAAGCATTGGAGGAACTGCGCCAGCTAAGAAACAAAAATAAATCCTGAGGAGAGAAGCATGGCGAAAAAAAGAAGAAAATATTTAAAAGCCCTGGGGGCGCTTATTATATTGACCGCCTGTCTGGTCTTGGGCATCAATTTCTATATTAAAGGTGTAACAGCGGCTGAAATAGTTACGGCAGAGCAAACAGCGGGAGCGGATTATGACTGCATCTTGATTTTAGGCTGCGGAGTTTTGCCCAGCGGCGAGCCTACAGCGATGCTGGAGGACCGTTTGCTTAAAGGTCTAGAGCTTTATGAAGCCAAAGCGGCACCTAAAATTATAGTTTCCGGCGATCACGGCAGAATCGAATATGATGAAGTAAATACGATGAAAAACTTTTTAACTGCCAAAGGCGTGCCCAGCGAGGATATTTTTATGGACCATGCGGGCTTTTCCACTTATGAAAGCGTTTATCGGGCGCGGGATATCTTTGAGGCGGAGAAGATCATCATCGTTACTCAGCAATATCATTTGTACCGCGCCTTATATTTAGCTGAAAGCTTGGATTTGCAGGCAGTAGGGGTAAGCGCTGATCTGCGTCAATACCGAGGCGGGACTTACCGGGAATTAAGGGAAATAGCCGCACGGGATAAGGATTTCTTTTTTGCGTTGTTTAAGCCGGAGCCGACTTTTTTAGGCGAGAGTATTCCGGTGTGGGGCGACGGCAACCAAACAAATGATTAATAGTTGGAATATCGCCGAAAAAGTCATTGCAAAAGTTAATGCATAGTGTTATGATAGGAATTAAGAAAGGAAAAGGAGTGAAATTATGCATATAGAAAAGTTTGAGCTGCGCAATAAAAAAAGCGGCTTTATGATTAAACAATGTCAGTTTGAGCGCTTAAATATCTTGAAAAGCGCCGATGAAAAAGATGCCTTAGCAATTTTAACGGAGATTCGGGAGCTGAGAAAATTTGCTCTGGGTCTGGAGAATAATTATTTGGACAATATCTCCCGCCTTTATTTTAAGGCAAATCATCATGAGTATCTCTGGTTTGCCAAAACTACCTCCCAGGAGGGCTGGAAAGCCGCTTTAGACGGCATGGAGCCCGGTGAGGCGATGGTGGTTGATGAGGAAGAGATTTATAATGAGGACAATGAAATCATCGCTACCCGCGGTTTTGCCCAAGCCAGTTTAAAGGGCGTGGAAACCCCGGAGATTAATGAGCAGTTAAGCTTGCTTTGTTTGTTTAACTTAAGCGAGCTTAAAGAGATTCGCCGCGGCTTTGCCAATATTTTCTCTTTAAAGGTTAATAATAAGGAGCAGCTGGCAAAGATATCCGAGCTTCCTCACGGAGCCTTGGTTTTGCTGGAGGCAAGCCAAATGGCGGAAGAATTTGATTTGGATACCCTGCGTCAAGATGTGCAGATTATCGCCGTAGGTCAATTTACCGGCGGAGCAATTAAAGAAGTAGTGCGCAAAGGCAATGCTTTGAGCGTAAAATAAAATTATAAAGCAAAAAGGCTTCCCGCAAAGGGAAGCCTTTTAGTATGCGAAAAAATTATTTGGCGTCTTTATCAAAGGGCCAGAACTGGATGCCGCCTTGGATAAATTTAACATTAGGATGTCCGGCTTGCTCTAAGATCAGCTGACCTTCAAATCCACGGGTACTGAAGATACAGAAGACGATAGCTTCTTTGTCTTTCGGTACTTCGTTGGCTCTGGCGCGCAATTCCTCGATAGGAATATGGATTTGATGTTTAGCGGGCAGAGTTTTTTGTGCTCTTTCGTGAGCGGTACGCAAGTCAACGAATACTACATCGTCGGAATCCAATTTTTCCAAAACATCGTAATAACGAATGCTGTGAGCCATACCGTCTAAGGTGTTTTTCATAACATTGCCGGCAACTAAGAGATTGTCAACAGCGGAGCTGAACGGCGGAGCATAAGCCAAGTCCATCTTGGAGAGCTGATCAGCGGTAACACCCATGGTGATAGCTACAGCCATGGTGTCAATGCGTTTGTCAAGCCTGCCGGGACCAACGATTTGGACACCTAAAATTTTGCCGGTAGCTTTTTCGGCTAACAGACGAGTCATAATGATTTTCTTGCCGGGCATGAAATGGGTAATATCCGGACCGGGAACAATGCAGGTGGCGTACTCAATGCCTAAACGCTGGCAGTCTCTTTCGCCCAAACCAACCTTGCCGGCACTCCAGTCAAACATTTTAACGATAGAGGTACCGACTACGCCGGGGAGGGTTTCAACATTGCCGTTAGCAATATTGGTACCGATAACACGACCTTGCTTGTTGGCGGTAGAGCCCATCGGAGCATACATCAGCTCGCCGGAAACAAGATTTTTAACCATGACACAGTCGCCGCCGGCATAGATATCCGGGTCAGAAGTCTGGCAGTATTCATTGACGATGATTGCTTTGCTGACTTCTAAGCCGCAGTCTTTAGCCAATTTAACAACCGGACGCACGCCGGCTGCTACCAAAACCATTTGCGCTTCGACAGTGCCTTTGTCAGTAACAACAGCGCAAACCTTGCCTTCGTCATCAACTTCGAAAGCTTCAACTTTGGTTTCGAGCATGAAATTCATGTCTTCGCTTTCTAAATAGTTTTGGAGAACAGCAGCCATTTCTTTATCAAGCATTTGTGGGAAAATCCAGGATTGCATTTCGATAACAGTTACTTCAACGCCCCAATCGGAATAAGCCTCGGCACATTCCATGCCGATTAAGCCGGCGCCGATAACAACAGCCTTTTCCACGCCGTGTTCTTTGATATAGCTTTGCATAGCCAAAGCATCATCAGGGGTTTTCATGCCGAATACGCCTTTAGCATCAATATTGGCAATAGGTGGTTTAAAGTTATCAGAGCCGGTAGCGATGACCAATTTATCATAAGGCAAAACTCTTACTTCGTCGGAGTGCAAATCTTTAACTTCGACAGTTTTAGCCTCACGGTCAATTTTGGTAGCTTCCCAGCCTAAGAGCGTATCAATATCTTTAGTTTCCTTCATAAACTCCGGGGTGCGGACTGCTTCCCAAGAGGTAGTCATTAAATCCTTTAATTCTTTGACGGTAGAGCCAACAAAATAAGGCAAACCGCAACCGCCGTAAGAAATATCGTGACCTTTTTCAATCAAGGTAACTTGAGCATGGGGGTTGCAGCGTTTTAAACGGGCAGCCGCTTTAGGACCACAGGCAACACCGCCGATGACAACTACTTTTAAATCTGACATTCTAATCCAACTCCTTTGAGAATAGTTATACTAAATACCATGGTTAAATTATAACGCAAAATGGCATTTGTGACAATAGTCAATTATCAAACTTTTATTGATAATGATTATCAGATACATAAATTATAGCACATTTAAAACATTCCGACAAGTTGATGATTCTGTAAAATAAAGTTCAAAACAAAAAGAGAGATAATACAATAATTAAAAAAATTTTTGGCATAAAAAATTTTAGAAAAAATTTTGCGCGCCTTAGCTGAGCACCAAGCAAAGAACATCAAAAATATTTATAGATAATGACAGTATTAACTTTTTTTAAATCGGAAAAATTACTGGAAAATTTTCTAAAATTGTAGTATTATATATCTAGCGAACCAGTATCAGCCTAAAACTCAAACACACATAAACTTTGATATTTGCTCGCGATCAAAGGACAAGAAGTTAGCTGCTTCTTGTTTTTTTTATGCGCAAAATCGGTTAATTATTAAAATCAGATCCAGTAGGTGGCAGATAAAAAAATGTTAAAGGCGGCTTAAAGATTTTGTAACAAAAACAACACAAAAAAATAGGTATTTTTTTAGCTAATTGGGCAAAAAACAACTTGACAATTTGCTGTAAGAGTGCTATCTTTATTATATTAGCACTCGAGGTTGTTGAGTGCTAATAAATTGAAAGAATGAGAGGAGCAGCAGTTATGGATATGGATAGCCGTAAAGAAAAAATATTGGAAGCTGTGGTCTTGGATTATATCCAAACTGCCGAGCCGGTAGGTTCACGCACTATCTCCAAAAAATACAATTTGGGTGTCAGTCCCGCCACTATTCGCAATGAGATGGCGGATTTGGAGGAAATGGGATTAATCGTTCAGCCGCATACTTCCGCCGGCAGAATCCCTTCCGATAAAGGATATCGCTATTATGTTGATTATCTCATGCAGCATGATCAAATAAAAAAAGAGGCGCGGGATTATATCCAAGAGTCCATTAAAAAAAAGACTACAGAAGTAGAAGAAACGGTCAACAATATTTTGGATATCTTGAGCACGACAACTCATTATACGCCGATGATGCTGATTAATGAACAGCAAGCAGATCATAGCTTGCAGCTTTTGCAGCTTTTGCCGTTAGAAGCAGGAAGAGCTTTGATGGTTATCGTTACTGACGATGATAAAATAGAAAATCGCTTTATTCAAATTCCGCCTCAGTTTGGCAAAGAGGATTTGGAGTTAGTCAGCCAGATGCTCAATATGCATTTAAAAGGCTTGTCTGTCGACGGCTGGCAAAAAAATGTTTTGGAAAACATCTTTTCTCAGCTCCAGCGCCAAAAGCAGGTCGTAGACAGTGCCTTGGGAATGCTGGCAGGGATTTTGCATAAAAACAATAATTCAGAGGAAAAAATTTATTACAAGGGCGGCTTAAATATGCTGACCCAGCCGGAGTTTCAGGATGTAGGCAAGGTGCATAATATTTTGATGACCTTGGAAAATAAAGAGGTGGTCAATAAGATCCTCAATAATAATAACATTAACGAAATCAGCGTTAAAATCGGCACAGAGCACGATATTCCCGATTTACAGGATTGCAGCATTATCGTGGCATCCTACAAAAACAACGGCAAGGAAATCGGTAAGGTAGGGCTTTTGGGACCTAAGCGCATGGATTATTCCAACTCGATGGCCGTTTTAGATGTGCTTTTGAAGGACTTGAACGGAGGCGAGAGCGATGAATGAAGAAAAGGACAGTCGCTATCAGCTTTTGGAGAATAATGCTCAAGCTATCAAAGCTTTGATGCAGGCGGTGGAAAGCACCATCGGTCCTAAGGGTTTGGATACTATGTTGCTAGACCCCTTTGGCTCGGTTACCATTACCAATGACGGCATGACTATTTTAGAGATGATGGAGGTTAATCACCCGGTTGCTAAAATGCTGATCAATGCCGTTCGCTCTCAGCAGGAAGCCACCGGAGACGGCACGACAACCACTACTCTTTTAGCGGGCGAGATGATCTTAAAGGGCATCGAGGAGATTAATAAAGGCGTACCTGTTGCCCAAGTCATCAAAGGCATCAATCAAGCCGCAGTGATGGCCGAGGAAGAATGGCAAAAAGAAAAAATTCCTTGGAATTTCGAGCGGGATACGATGCACAAAATCGCATTTATCGCCGCTCGGGAATATGCTGATATAGCAGATTTACTTACTGAAGCTGCCCAAAAGGTGGGCAGAGAAAAACTTTTTGATGAGCAGTTTGATTTTTCCGGCTGCATTAAAGGAGTGCAAGGCGCTCAAGGTGAGGTCTTTGACGGCGTGATTTTGAGCAAAAACCGCCACGACAAGCAAATGCCGGAGCATTTAAAGGGCGAAATCAAAGTTTTGGTCATAGATGATGCTTTAGACAGCGAGGAAGTTGATGCCAAAGCCTTAAGCACCGAAAGCGGCTTTCAGGAATATATGAGTTTGAAAAAAGAATTTCGCTCAAACTTGCAAAAAATCATTTCCAGCGGCGCCAAGCTGGTCTTGGTGGATCGGGGAATCAATGATGAGGCGGCAGAAATTTTAAGTGAAGCCGGGATTATGGCAATCAGCCGCATACCTCATAAAGAATTAGAGCAGGCGGCGAAACACTGCGGAGCGTATACCATCAAACGCACCGGCTTAAAGAAAGAGGCAAGTGAGATAAAAAAATATTTGGGCACTTTGAGCGAGGTAGTTGATGACGAGAAGCTGTCCTTTTGCAAGCTAATCGGCGGCGGCGGAGAGCCACGAGCTACGGTTATAATTACCGCGGCTACAGCCGAGGTGGTAGGCGAGCGGGAGCGCATTGCTCAAGATGCTGCCTCAGCCTTGCAGGCGGCCGTGAAGTATGGTTTGGTTGCCGGCGGCGGCGCCAGCGAGCTGGCGGTGGCACAGCGCTTGCAAAAACGCCGGGATGAATTAACCGGCATGAGCTGCTATGGTCTGGATGCAGTCGCAGCAGCCTTGCAAAAGCCTTTTATGCAGATTGTGAAAAATGCCGGCTTTAATCCTTTGGAAAAAATCGGCGATGTCCTGCAAGCTCAAGAGCAGCAGGCAAATCACTATTTGTCTTTGGACTGTGAAAGCGGTCAAATCGCTGATATGCATGCTTTAGGCATCCTGGATCCTTATTACGTCAAGATTCATGCCTTGAAAACAGCTGTGGAAGCTGCCTGCGCTATCTTGCGAATTAATATTATCATTAAAAAGAAAGAATACCAAAAGAAAGAAGAGGTTTTTAATAAATAAAAGGAGTGAAACCAATGGCAAGCGAAATCAACAATGAGGCTACCATCGAGGAAAACATTATAGAGGAAAATTTGACCGAGGAAGTGAGTCAAGAAGCAGAAGAAAAAACAGCCTGCGGCGAATTGCAAGCTCAGCTGGACGAATTAAACCAGCGCTACATCCGTTTGGTAGCGGATTTTGACAATTACCGCCGCCGCACCACTCAGGAAAAAAGCGAGCTGGCTGATTATACTTTAGCCAATATGTTTACCAGGCTTTTGCCGGTAGTGGATAATTTTGAACGGGCTTTGGCGGCTGCTGAATTAAACGAGCAAATCAAAGGCTATTTAAAAGGCATGGAAATGGTTTATACTCAGTTCTTGGAGTGCCTAAATAAAGAAGGTTTGGCGACTATCCAAGCGGTGGGTGAGCCCTTTGACCCGAAAAAACACGAAGCAATCATGACTGTTCCTACCGATGAGGTAGAGGAAGATACAGTTATTGAGGAACTGCAAAAAGGATATACCTTTAAAGATAAGGTTATTCGCCCTACAATGTGTAAAGTATCTGCCAAATAGCAGAAAAAACCTTGTAAGGAAAAAATAAATTACTTTTGGAAAGACAATTTTAAGGAGGAAAATATAATGGGAAAAGTAATAGGTATTGACTTAGGTACAACAAACTCTTGCGTAGCAGTAATGGAAGGCGGCGAACCGGTTGTTATTACTAACAGCGAAGGCAACCGTACTACTCCTTCCGTAGTAGGTATTTCTAAAAGCGGTGAAAGATTGGTCGGTCAGGTAGCAAAACGTCAGGCTATCACCAACAGCGACAACACAGTTATGTCTATTAAACGCCATATGGGCACCAATTACAAAGTAAATTTGGCAGGCAAAGAATACACACCGCAGGAAATCTCTGCGATGATTTTGCAAAAATTAAAAGCTGATGCGGAAAGCTATTTGGGCGAAGAAGTACATGATGCAGTTATCACTGTACCGGCTTACTTCACCGATAGCCAGCGTCAAGCTACTAAAGACGCCGGTAAAATTGCCGGATTAAACGTAATGCGTATTATCAACGAGCCTACTGCCGCTGCTTTGGCTTATGGTATCGATAAAGGCGAAGACCACACTATCTTGGTCTTTGACTTAGGCGGCGGTACATTTGACGTATCCATCCTGGAATTAGGCGACGGTATCTTTGAAGTTAGAGCTACCAGCGGTAATAACCGTTTGGGCGGCGATGATTTCGATGAGAAAATCATTGATTGGATGATTATTGAATTTAAAAAACAAACCGGTATCGATCTTTCCGGTGATAAAACAGCTATGCAGCGTTTGAAAGAAGCTGCTGAAAAAGCTAAACACGAGCTTTCCAATGTAGCTACTTCCAATATCAATCTGCCCTTTATCACCATGAATGAAAACGGACCGCAGCATTTGGATTTAACCTTGAGCAGAGCAAAATTTGATGAACTGACCGCTGATTTGGTCGAAAAAACCATTGGACCAACCCGCCAAGCTATGCAGGATGCCGGCTTGACCGCTAAAGATATCGACAAAGTAATCTTAGTCGGCGGTTCTACCCGTATTCCGGCTGTCCAAAACGCTATTAAAAACTTAATCGGTAAAGAGCCATTCAAAGGCATCAACCCCGATGAGTGCGTAGCTATCGGTGCCGCTATCCAAGGCGGTGTTTTGGTTGGTGAAGTTAAAGACGTCGTTTTGTTAGACGTTACTCCGCTTTCCTTAGGTATCGAAACCTTGGGCGGAGTATTTACCAAAATCGTTGAAAGAAATACTACTATTC
The DNA here is from genome assembly GCA_944391285.1 of uncultured Clostridia bacterium. Classification (GTDB taxonomy): domain Bacteria; phylum Bacillota; class Peptococcia; order Peptococcales; family Peptococcaceae; genus QAKL01. The sequence continues at coordinate 46,027 of CALXSY010000006.1, read as the reverse complement.
CGGTCAGCCGCAGCCAAATCTTTACTACTGCTGCTAATAACCAAACATCTACCGATATTCACGTTTTGCAGGGCGAGCGTGAAATGGCTCAGTACAACAAAACATTGGGTCGCTTCACTTTGATGGATATTCCGCCGGCTCCCCGTGGAGTACCGCAAATCGAGGTTAAATTTGATATCGATGCCAACGGTATCGTTAATGTTTCCGCCAAAGATTTAGGCACCGGCAAAGAACAGCGCATCACTATCAAATCCAGCAGCGGTTTATCCGATGAGGAAATCGATCGTATGATTAAAGACGCTGAGATGAATGCCGAAGCTGACAAGAAACGTAAAGAAGAGGTAGACATCAGAAATAACGCTGATTCTTTGGTCTTCCAGGTAGAAAAAACTTTGGCTGATGCCGGTGATAAGATTGATGCCGCTGACAAAGCAGAGGTTGAAAAGGCTAAAGATGATTTAAAAGCTGCCTTGGATAACAATGCTTCCAGCGAAGAATTAAAAACTAAATCTGAAACTTTAACCAACGCTTTATATAAAATTACCGAAAAAATGTATGCTGCTGCTCAGCAGGCTCAACAAGCACAGGCAGGTGCGCAAAACATGGGCAATCCTCAGGAAGACGGCGTTTATGATGCAGAGTATACCGAAGTTAAGGATGAGAAATAATGGCTGACAAACGTGATTACTATGAAGTGCTGGGGGTAGAAAAAACAGCTAGTGATGATGAAATAAAAAAAGCCTACCGCAAACTGGCACGGCAGTATCATCCGGATGTCAACCCCGGCAATAAAGAAGCAGAGGAAAAATTTAAAGAGATTAACGAAGCCTATGAAAATTTGTCCGACCCGCAGAAACGTGCCCAGTATGACCAGTTTGGTCATGCCGGGGCAGGCGGCGGATTCGGCGGAGGAGCAGGCGGCGGATTCAGCGGCTTTGGCGATATGGGCGATATCTTTGATATGTTCTTCGGCGGCGCAGCAGGCGGCGGCGCGCAGAGAGGTCCTAAACGGGGCGCGGATATGCGCTATGATTTGGTAATCGATTTTGAAGAAGCCATTTTCGGCTGCGAAAAAAACATTACCGTTTCCCGCTGGGAGACCTGCAAAACTTGCCACGGCAGCGGTGCTAAGGAAGGTTCAAGCCCCGTCACTTGCCCTCGCTGCGGCGGTCGCGGGCAGATTACCACTACACAGAAAACACCTTTCGGGCAGTTCCAATCCGTTAAAACCTGTCCGGAGTGCGGAGGCAAAGGTACTGTTATCAAAGACCCTTGCCCGGATTGCGGCGGCACCGGACGCAAGCGGGTTAAAACCGAGCTTAAGGTCAAAATCCCTGCCGGTGTGGACAATGGTTCTCGCCTGCGCATGAGCGGCGAAGGCGAAGCCGGCGAGCAGGGCGGCGGCAAGGGAGATTTATATATTTACATCTCCGTGCGCAATCACCCCATTTTCGAGCGGGATGAAAACGATATTTACATGGAGCAGGAAATCAATTTTGCCCAGGCAGCCTTAGGTGCGGATATTCAAATCCCGACTTTGGAAGGCAAAGTCAAACTTACTATTCCGCCGGGAGTGCAAAACGGCGCTAAGTTCCGTATCAAAGGCAAAGGCGTCAAGAGCATCAACACCTACAACAAAGGCGATCAATATGTAATTGTGCGTATCGTAACGCCGAAAAACCTTTCTGCCGAGCAAAAAGAATTATTCCGCAAGCTGGGTGAAACCTTTGGCGATGTTTCGGTAAATAAAGATAAGGAAAGCACCAAAGAAACCCGCAGTGAAAAAAATCCCAAAGAAGGCAAGAAGTTTTTCGATAAAATAAAGGATTGGATGGATGAATAAAAAAAGGCTCTGATTTTTTTAAATCAGAGCCTTTTTACATAATTGAGGAAAAATAACTCATACTAAATAGATAGCTGTCTTGATTATAAAAATAAGTGAATTTTGTAGGCGAAGTATTGACAAAGCAAAGAAAAGTGATATAATATTAGAAAACTAACAATTAAGGCAGGGGAGAGAGGATGAAGAAACCAAGCATTGAAATTAAAAAAACTCACCATTGCTTGCGCCGCTATATAGAAGCTGAGGTCGATAAGGTGATAGGAGGAGATTTAACCGGTATTCAGGGAGTAGTGATCGATTTTATTTACTACAAGAGTATCGAAAAGGGAGAGGATATTTTTCAGAGAGATATCGAGGAGCGCTTTTCCGTGCGCCGCTCGACCGCGACTATTATGCTGCAGGCTTTGGAGAAAAAAGGCTATATCACCAAAGAGAGCGTTGAGCATGACGCCAGATTAAAAAAGCTTATTTTGACCGACAAAGCGATTAAAATGCATGAAAGCTTAGATCCGGTAGTTGAAGAATTTGAGCGCAGCGTGGTTGAAGGCATAAGCGAAGAAGATATAGCGACATTTATGAAAGTTTTAGAGCAAATCCGCAATAATATAAAGAAAAAAGGCTGACGGAGGTGATAGAGTGATCAAAGAATTAGCAAAACATATAGGTGAATATAAAAAAGTAACTATTTTAACGCCTATTGTAGCGGCGGTTGAAGTAGCTTTAGAAGTTTTGATCCCTTTGGTTTTAGCTAGATTAATTGACTTAGGTATAGATATGGGTGATATGGCAGTTATTAAACGCTATGGTGCCTATTTAATCGGCTTGACTATCTTGTCATTAATTTTTGGCGTGACTTCAGGGCGTTTTGCCGCTATAGCGGCTGCCGGATTTTCCCGCAATTTGCGCCGGGATATCTATAATCAGGTGCAGGAGTTTTCCTTCCACAATATTGACAAATTTTCTACCGCCAGCTTAGTAACCCGCATGACGACCGATGTCAACAATGTGCAGATGGCTTTCCAAATGCTTATCCGCATTGCGGTCAGAGCACCTTTGATGTTGATTTTTTCCGTAGTGGCAGCGGTCTTTATTAACCCCAAACTGGCAGTAACCTTTTTGGTGGCTGTTCCGCTTTTAGGGATAGGCTTGATCTTTATTTCCACAAATGTTTTTCCGATTATGGATCGAGTATTTAAAACTTATGATAAGCTAAATAACGTAGTGCAGGAAAATTTGCACGGTATCAGGGTGGTTAAATCCTTTGTGCGGGAGAAGCATGAGGAGGAAAAGTTTAACCAAACATCTGAAAATATTTACCGTGATTTTTCCAAAGCAGAGCGCATCATGATTTTGAATGCTCCTTTGATGATGATTGCTGTCTATACGGCGATGATTTTGATTTCTTATTTCGGTGCCCGCTTTATCGTAGTAGGCACGCTCACGACCGGTGAATTGATGAGTTTAATCACTTACACCGGACAAATCATGATGAGTTTGATGATGGTTTCCATGATTTTTGTTATGCTGACCATTTCTCGCACCGGTGCCCGCAGAATAGTAGAGGTTTTGCGGGAGCAAAGCGATTTAACTAATCCGGGCGAGGCTTTAACGGAGGTGGAGGATGCGACTTTAGAGTTTAAGGATGTGTCTTTCAGCTATACCGATGATTTGGATAAGTTGTGTTTAAAAAATATCAATCTGACTATTCCTCAAGGAGCAGTAGTCGGCATTATCGGCGCTACCGGCAGCGGCAAAAGTTCGCTGGTGCAGCTGATTCCTCGGCTCTATGATACAACCTGCGGAGAGATTACTATGGGCGGAGTCAATATTAAAAATTACGATTTAGAGGTTCTGCGCAATCAAGTAGCAATGGTATTGCAAAAGAACACCCTCTTTTCCGGCACGATCAAGGAAAATTTGCGCTGGGGCGATGAACACGCCAGCGAGGAGGAGATAATCAAAGCCTGCCAAATTGCTTGTGCTGACGGATTTATCCGTCAATTCCCCCAAGGCTATGATACTTATATCGAGCAAGGGGGCAGCAATGTTTCCGGCGGGCAAAAGCAAAGATTGTGCATAGCCCGGGCTTTGCTGAAAAAACCAAAAATTTTAATTTTAGATGATTCTACCAGCGCTGTTGATACTGCAACTGATGCTTCCATCAGAAAAGCTTTAAGAGAGGAACAATCGCAGATGACAAAGATAATCATCGCTCAGCGAATTTCCTCGATTAAAGATGCTGATTTCATCATCGTTTTGGAAAACGGGGCTGTAGATGCCATAGGCACTCACGAGGAATTATTGACCAATAACGAGATTTATCGTGAGATTTACCAAGCCCAAGCCAAAGGAGGCGATTTCGATGCCGCCTAAAGGACACGGACCTCATGGTTTTACCGGGGCAAAACCCAAAAATATGAAAAAAACAGCTAAGCGAGTTTTGAGCTATCTGAGCAATTATCGCTGGAGATTTATCCTGGTTTTAATCTGTATTGCCATTACCGCCCTTACTTCGGTAGCCGGCTCACTTTTTATGCAGCCTTTAATCGATGATTATATCAAGCCATTGGTTTTGATGGATAATCCCGATTTCACTAGTTTAGTGCATGCCCTGACGATCTTGGCAATTATTTATGTCTTTGGTATTTTGGCGATGTGGCTTTACTCACGCCTGATGATTACCATTTCGCAAGGAATCTTGAAAAAAGTGCGCGATGAAATGTTTGCCAAAATGCAGCGTTTGCCTATCAAATATTTTGACACGCATCAGCACGGCGATTTGATGAGCCGTTATACTAATGACACCGATACCCTGCGGCAGATGCTCAGCCAGAGTATTCCGCAGATTTTCTCCTCAATTTTAAGCATTTTGGCCGTTATCGCTGCCATGATTTACACCAGCTGGCAGTTGAGTCTGATTGTTTTAGCCTCAGTAGTAGTAATGTTGGTTATAGTAAAATTCTTAGGCGGCAAATCTTCCTTTTATTTTGCCCGCCAGCAAAAAGCTGTGGGCGCGGTCAATGGTTATATTGAAGAAATGATCAACGGGCAGAAGGTCGTCAAAGTCTTTTGCCATGAAGAAAAGGCGAAAGAAGGTTTTGAGAAAATCAACAATGAGTTATGTCGCAGCATGACTTTAGCCAATAGTTTCGCCAATATCATGATGCCGACTATGAGCAATTTAGGCAATCTGCTTTATGTAGTCTTAGCGATAGCCGGCGGTGCTATGGCCTTAAACGGTGTCGGCGGTTTGACATTGGGCGCTATAGCGGCATTCTTGGATTTAAGCCGCGGATTCTTTCGCCCGATAAGCCAGGTATCCCAGCAGGTCAACTCCATTGTTATGGCTTTGGCCGGTGCGGAGCGGATTTTTGAGCTGATGGATGCCGAAGAAGAGCAGGACGAAGGCACAGTAAGCTTGGTTAGAGTTGAAAAAGACGGCAGAGATTATAAAGAAACCACCTCACGCAATGGTATTTGGGCGTGGAAATGTCCCAATGAATACGGTGTGTCATATGAACCGTTAAAAGGCGATGTGCGCTTCTTTGATGTGGATTTTGGCTATAATGAAGAAAAAATCGTTTTGCATGATATCAATCTTTACGCCGAACCGGGTCAAAAAATTGCCTTTGTCGGAGCTACCGGCGCCGGTAAGACAACTATTACCAATTTAATCAACCGTTTTTACGATATTGCCGACGGCGAGATTTTGTATGACGGCATTGATATCAAGCAAATCAAAAAGCCCGATTTGCGCCGCTCGTTGGGCATAGTATTGCAGGATACCAATCTTTTTACCGGCACAGTCATGGAAAATATCCGCTATGGTCGCTTGGATGCCACCGATGAAGAGGTTTATGCCGCCGCTAAATTAGCTAATGCAGAGGAATTTATCCGTCTTTTGCCCCAAGGCTACCAGACGGAAATTACCGCCAACGGCGAGAGTCTTTCTCAGGGTCAGCGGCAATTGTTAGCTATTGCCCGGGCGGCAGTAGCCGATCCGCCGGTCATGATTTTGGACGAAGCGACCTCCAGCATCGATACTCGCACGGAAATCATCGTTCAGCGGGGCATGGATGCGCTGATGAAGGGCAGAACAGTTTTTGTTATCGCCCACCGCTTATCCACTATTCAAAATGCTGATGTAATTATGGTTTTAGAAAACGGACGCATCATCGAGCGCGGCAATCATGACGCCTTGATGGAGCAAAAAGGCAAATATTACGAGCTTTATACCGGCTCCTTTGTCAAAGAATAAAAACCGACCGGACGAAATTAAGATTTTGTCCGGTTTTTGTATTATTATTTTTTGGTTCATTAATTGCTCATTGCAATAAGCAGGCAAATAGGCTATAATAGGAAAAGAAAAAATTTTTGGGGTGAAAAAAATGAAGAAATTGCTGAGTTTAGTTCTAATCATAGGTCTGCTTTTTGCCTTAGCCGGCTGCGGCGGAGAGGGTGTCCGCGAGGTAAGCGTGAGAGCAGTTGACCTGGGGTTGGATAATGTTAATAACGGTATCAGAGATATTATCGAGGTTCAGGCTGAGGTGCCGGAGGTTATTTTGGCTGACGAAACGGTACAAAAAGCTATTAATGATGATCTTAAACTCTTGCAAACGGAGTTTATGCAGCGCTTGGGTGAGCTTTTTAGCGATGCCAATGAATACACCGCCGCTATGGCAGATGCAGGGATTGATGATGCACTCTTTGCTATGGATTTAAACGTCAGGGACGCTTATGTAAACGGCGATATCTTAAGCATAGTTTTAGAGGAATACAGCTATACCGGCGGAGCCCATGGCTCTTCTCTGCGCTGTGCGTTCAACTATGATTTAAAGGACGGTCATCTTTTGGCTTGGGAGGAAATCAGCGCTGATAGCTCAGCTTTGGTTAAAACATTAAAGGAATATATCATTGCCCAGGCTTCTTCCAACAGCTATGATGATTATTATTTTTTCGATTATTATGAGGAATATTTGGACAGCGCCTTTGGTGACGGCACTTGGTATTTCAGCAATGAGGGGTTAACTATCATTTATAACCAGTACACCATCGCTCCTTATGCTGCCGGCATTATTGAGTTTACTATACCTTTAGAGGAGATTGAGCAATTAGCGTTAAATGCTAATAATAGTGAGCCTACTGCCAAAGGCGAGTTTGAAATTATCCATTATAGTGACGGAGATAAAGAGGATATTAAGCTAAGCGCCGGCGATATGTATATGCAGGACAAAGACAGCTTTCTTTTAACAGCACAGGAAAATATGGACAGCGTCAAGGTTTATAGAGCCAATTATTATGAAGGGGAAAATAGCACTTTTTATGCGGAGAAATTGCTTTTGATGACCAGCAATCTAAAAAAAAGGGAAGCACTTCAACTCAAATATCCCTTAAACGATGGGTTAGCCTATATTATAGTGAGCATAGAAACCAATCAAGGCACAGTTAATTATGTTTTGGTGGACGATGGCACTATTGAAGCCAATAAACTGGATGGGACAAATGGAGAATTTGTCAAATAAATTTTAGAAACGAGGAAAAGAATGAGTATTTTAACAGTAGAGCATTTAAGCCACGGCTTTGGCGATAGAGCAATATTTGAAGATGTGTCCTTTCGTTTGCTTAAGGGTGAGCACATCGGCTTGGTAGGAGCCAATGGTGAGGGTAAATCGACCTTTATCAATATAATTACCGGGCATTTGATGCCTGATGAGGGCAATATCACTTGGGCTAAGCACGTTCGGGTTGGTTATATGGATCAGCACGCGGTTTTGGAAAAAGGGCAGACGGTCAGAGACGTCTTGCAAAGCGCCTTTCAATATCTCTATGATATCGAAGAGAAAATCGGCGAGCTTTATATGAAAATGGCTGAAACCGACGAAGAAGAAACCAATGCTTTATTGGAGGAAGTAGGCGAGCTGCAGGAAATATTAAATACCAACGATTTCTACATCATTGACAGCAAAATCGAGGAAATCGCTCGCAGCTTAGGGCTAACGGATATTGGTTTAGAGCGAGATGTTGATGATTTAAGCGGCGGTCAGAGAACGAAAATTCTTTTGGCAAAATTGCTCTTGCAGAAGCCGGATATTTTGCTCTTAGACGAGCCGACCAACTATTTGGATGAAAACCATATTGTTTGGCTTAAACGTTATTTGCAGGAGTATGAGAATGCTTTTATCTTAATCAGCCACGATATTCCCTTTTTAAACAGTTGCATCAATCTTATTTACCATATGGAGAATAAAAAGTTAGAGCGCTATGTCGGCGATTATGACAATTTCCGCCGCATTTATGAAGTTAAAAAGCAGCAGCTGGAAGCTGCCTATAAAGCTCAGCAGCAGGAAATCGCCCAGCTCAATGATTTTGTGCAGCGCAATAAAGCCCGAGTCGCTACTCGCAATATGGCGATGTCCCGCCAGAAAAAGCTGGACAAAATGGAGCTGATTGAACTAGCGCATGAAAAGCCCAAACCGGAGTTTAACTTCTTGCCGGCGAAAACTTCTTCCAAACTAATCTTTGAAACTAAGGATTTGGTTACCGGCTATGATACTCCGCTCTCTAAGCCGCTTAATTTGCGTTTAGAAAGAGGGCAAAAGGTTGCCTTGGTTGGGGCGAATGGTATCGGTAAAACTACCCTTTTGCGCAGCTTATTAGGGGATTTAAAACCCATGTCCGGCATAGTGGAGCGGGGAGAGAACCTCTTTATCGGCTATTTTATGCAGGAGCCAAAAGACAACGGCAAGACCTGCATCGAGGAGATTTGGGACACCTTCCCCAACTTTACCCAGTTTGAAATTCGGGCGGCATTAGCCAAATGTGGGCTTACTACCAAGCATATCGAGAGCAAAACCCAAGTATTATCCGGCGGTGAGCGGGCTAAAGTTGAACTATGCAAGCTGATCAACAAAGAAACTAATGTCTTGGCATTAGACGAGCCGACCAACCATTTGGACGTGGACGCTAAAGAGGAACTAAAACGAGCGCTGAAAGAATACAAAGGCACTATTCTTTTGATTTGCCACGAACCGGAGTTTTATCAGGATATTGTAACAGAAGTGTGGAACTGTGAGAAATGGACCACTAAGGTGCATTAATTAGGGAGAAAATCATGCGCAAAATAAATTGCTTACGGTGCAATACCCCATTAAAATATTTAAAGAGTGAACAAATCCAGCTGGGCAGAACCGGCTGGATTTTGGGCGATTTGCCTAATCTTTTTGCAGGTGCATTAGAAGTAGCTATCTATGTCTGCCCTAATTGCGGCAAGATTGAATTTTATCAGCAGCAAGAGGAAGATTTGGGAGAAATAGCGCAAAGAAAATGCCCTCATTGCGGTAAAATGCACGATATAGATTATCCCAAATGCCCATTTTGCAAATATGATTACTATGTTAAATAATATTACATACTTAAAAAGGAGCGAGAATATTGGAAAAATTGGATTTTAACCGCATCCACAAATATCATCAGGATGATTTGGATATTTTAATTGACATTAACAGCGGTTCTTTGCATTTGATCGATAAAATTACCTGGGATTTTTTAGACTTTTTAGAGGAAAAAGATTGGCAAGAGGCGAAAAAAGCATTGGCGGCTAAATATTCCGCTGCCGAAGCCGAGGAGTGCGCCTATGAGGTGCAAAGCTTGATTGAGAAAGGACAACTTTTCAGCTCCGATGAAATGGTGCGCAATTATGTACCCCATACTGAGCCGATAGTAAAGGCAATTTGCCTGCATATGGCGCACGACTGCAACTTAAGATGTGGCTATTGCTTTGCCGATACGGGCAGCTATGGCGGCAATCGCTCTTTAATGAGCCTAGAGGTTGGCAAAAAAGCCTTGGATTTCTTGATTGAAGCTTCTAAACATCGCCAGCATATTGAGGTGGATTTCTTCGGCGGCGAACCTTTGCTCAACTTTGAGGTTTGCAAGGAATTAGTGAAATACGGCAAAGAGCAGGGCAAGATTCATAATAAAATATTCAAATTTACCTTGACCACCAACGGCGTGCTTTTGACTGACGAAGTGCAGAAATTTTTGAATGATGAAGGCATCAGCGCCGTATTAAGCTTGGACGGTCGTCCGGAGGTTAACAATAAAATGCGCCAGTTTCCTAACGGCAACGGGTCGTATGAATTTATTGTGCCCAAATTTCAGCATTTCGCCCAAACCCGCAATGGACAGGAATATTATTTAAGAGGAACCTATACCCATTGGAACAGAGATTTTGCCAAAGATGTTGCCCACATGGTGGATTTAGGCTTTAAGGAAATTTCGGTGGAGCCGGTAGTGGCGCCGCCGGAGATGAGCTATGCCTTAAAAGAGGAAGATTTGCCTGTTTTGTGCGAGCAGTATGACGAATTGACCCGTCATTATGTAAGGAAAATGGAAGCTGGCGAAGGGTATAATTTCTTTCATTTTAATGTGGATTTAAGCCACGGTCCCTGCTTGCCCAAACGCTTAAGCGGCTGCGGCTCGGGGCATGATTATCTGGCAGTAAGCCCCGACGGTGAATTGTATCCGTGCCATCAGTTTGTTGGCGATGAAAAATTTAAGGTGGGCGATGTCTGGCAGGGTATCACTAATTACGATACTTGCCGTAATTTTCAGTCCAGCCATGTTTTGAGCAAGCCTACCTGTATGAAGTGTTGGGCAAGATTTTATTGCTCCGGCGGCTGCCATGCCAACAATTTGCGCTATGGCGGCAGTTTAAAAGAGCCCTATGAATTGGGCTGCAAGCTGCAAAAGAAACGTTTGGAGTGCGCAATTTATGTGCAGATAAAAAAACTACTGGCAGAAAACGCTTAAAAGCTATTGCAACTTTTTCTTGAAATTATTTTCACAAAAACCTCATAGTTTTGGTCTATAATTAATCATAAGCTCAGCAAAGTTAGAAAAAATTGTGAAAAAAGGTGATATAGAGGAATAAAAAGTTAAATAGTGGCAATAATAATAAAAAAAGTTGTGTAAAAAGTGACACTAAAGTTACAGATTGCCACAAAACCTTTTCAAAAGTTGATTTTTGTGATATAATGACAAAGACCAAGAGGAAAGATAAGAAAAACTAATGAAAATAATAGAAAGGTGGCGAGGTGCAGAAGATTCTGCGGTAGTTTATGAGTAAAGATTTTCGCAACAGTAACGGCAATTCTCAAGGAAATGATCAAGACGCAAATATGTTTGCCTCTATCGAGGCAATCGAAGAGGCGATCAAAAGAGAATTGAGCGATACCGACGATAAAGAAAGTAATATGACGCAAGAAGTGAAAAAAGAAAACACATGGAAAAAGACTATCTGCCAAAAAGCCAACAAGGGAAAAAATCACTTGGGGAAAATAGGCACAACTATAAATGCAAAAAAAGAAGATAGCCAAAAAGAGCCTCTGGTAGGAGGTATTAAAGGAAAGGTTTATCAAAACAGGTTCATAAACACGATCAGAGCGCAAAAAGCTGAAAAGTTTTTGGCAGCAGCGGCTGTATCAGTAGTTTTGATGGCGGCGTTGGTTTCCGTTTCTTTTTCTACTTGCTATGAAGTGGTGCTTGATGGCGAAAGTGTTTGTTATGTAGATAATACAGCTGAGCTGGACTCAGTACTTAACGATCTGAAAGATCAAGCTAATGCTGCTTCTAAAGTTGATTTGGAAGATGCAGAGCTTTCCACAGATGTTAAAGTTGAAGCTAAGCACAAATTGTTTGTAGATACTGCCAGCAAAGAAGAATTAAACGAAATACTGGCTGATAAGGTTGCTTGGCAGGTACCGGGAGCAAGCATTGTTGTCGGTGAAGGTGAGGATGCAACAGTATTAGTATTTGCCAGCTTAGAGGATGCACAAGCTGTTTTGGATACTTTAACCCAAAAGGCAGTTGACGAAAATGCTGATGCAGAAATTTTAGGCACCAGTTTTTATGAAACCTTAACAGTAGCAGAAGCCAATGTTGATGCGGATGAAATTTTAACTCAGGAAGAAGCTTTGGATGTAATTGCAGCTGGTAAAGAAGCAGTTAAAATTCACACTATTACTTCCGGTGAAAGCTTGTGGAGCATTGCCGTTGACAATAATACGTCGGTAAGCACATTAAATGAATTAAACCCCGGTTTGCGCGAAGATAGATTGCAGATCGGACAAGAAATTAAACTTAATAAGATTGAACCTTTGATCAATGTTGTAGTTGATAAGGTTGTGACAGTAGCCGAAGCTATTCCTTACGGTGAAACCGTAAAAGAGAGTTCCAGCTTGTTAAAAGGTGAGACTGAGGTTGTCACTCAAGGCGTAGAAGGCAGCAAGGATGTTACTTACCAAATCAGCGAGTATAACGGCACGACATTGGAAAAAGTAGTTTTGTCAGAAGTAGTAACTAAAGAACCAGTTAATAAGGTTGTTAATAAAGGTACAGCAGTAGTTGCCAGCTCCTCCAGAAGCGGCACCGGTGCTTTGAATTGGCCAACCAGCGGCAGTATTACTTCGCCGTATGGCTATCGCAGCAGCGGTTTCCACACCGGTATCGATATTGCCAATAAAAAAGGTACTACTGTAGTAGCAGCAGCCGGCGGCACAGTAGCTTCAGCCGGTTGGAGCGGCAGTTATGGTTATTGTATTATAGTAGATCATGGCAATGGGATGAAAACCAGATATGCCCATCTCTCCAAAATTAATTGCAGCGTAGGGCAAACGGTCTTGCGCGGAGAGAAAATTGGTGAAGTCGGCAGTACCGGCAATAGTACCGGTCCGCATTTACACTTTGAAGTAATCATTAATGGATCCACTAAAAACCCAATTAACTATTTGAAATAGAAAAAAATTCTCACAGCTGCGGCTGTGAGTTTTTTTTGACTATTTTTTTCAGCTTTAAAGTGAAAAAGTGTTTTAAAGCTAAAAAAATAGCTTGACAAAATATATTGCTTAAGTTATAATATAACACATGTGAAATTCCTGTTTCATATGCCGATGTAGCTCAATAGGCAGAGCAACTGATTTGTAATCAGTAGGTTGTGGGTTCGATTCCTATCATCGGCTTGGGATGAAAGGTTAGAGCAGAGCAGACTATGATGTTTGTTCTGCTTTTTTTATTGGCGAAGGAAAAAATAAAATAATTTGCAACTTTCCAGCGCTTTAGTTGGTCTATAAGGTGTAAAGAAAATAAAAAGGAAGTGAGAAAATGGCAGAGGAGAATTATCAAAAAATAGTGGATTATATCTTGGCTAATCAGGACAAGTTTTATCGTTTGGCATATTCTTATCTGCATAACAAGGAAAATAGCTTAGATGCTGTGCAAAATGCTGTTTACCAAGCCTTGAGCCACTATCAAGACTTGCGGCATATACAAAAAGTCAACACCTGGTTTTATCGTATTTTAGTGCACGAATCTCTGGAGATTATACGAAAAAACAAAAGAGAGACTCTCTCATGGGATGATTTGCCGGAAGAAAGCTATGAAGAGACAGGGTTTCTGCAAAGTGAAAGTTTGTATGAGGAAGTCAACCATTTGGAAGAGCCTTTGCAAAGCATCATTAAGCTTCATTATTATGAGGGCTTTACGCTGAAAGAGATTTCTCTCATACTTGAGCTTAACGAAAACACCGTTAAATCAAAGCTTTACCGGGGCTTGGAAATGCTCAAGAAAAAACTAAAAGGAGAGGTTGCGTATGGATTTTGATAAAGCACGGGAGGAGTATGAGATGATTCCCATTCCGAAAGAATTAAGTATGCGTGTCGATAAAGCTATTAAAGACGCACAAAATAATAGAAAACAAATAGATATTAAAAAGGAGAGAAAGATTATGAAAAAAGTTACAAAAACAGTGGCTGCCGCAGCAGCAGTAGTATTATTAGGCACTACTATCGGAGTTAATACCAGTGAGGCTTTTGCGGAGGATATTTACAACGCACCTATTATCGGTTCCTTTGCAGAATTAGTAACTTTCCGTTCCTACAGCATTAGCAATGAAGATGTTCTCATCAATGTAGATATCCCGGCTTTGCAGGATATTGAAGCTGATAATGAAGGCTTGCCGGCAGAAGTAAACAAAGAAATTTTGGCAAAATGTGAGGCTTATATTGAAGGAGCACAGGAATTGGCTAAAGGCTATCACGAAGCTTTTATTGCTACCGGCGGAACTGAGAAAGAGTGGATAGATCACAATATTACTGCTACCGTTGATTATGATGTGTTAAGCCAAAATGATGAGTATCTTTCCTTTGTAGTCTATGGCTGGCTAAGCTATCCCAGTTTCTATGAGGAAAGAAGCTATTACACTTGGGATATGAATAAAAAAGAGATCATTACTTTAGAGGATATTTTGGGCGAAGATTATATTAATATAGCTAACGAAAGCATTAAAACACAAATAGCAGCCTATGGCAGCGGCACAGATAACCCATTCTTCTCACCGGACATGGGCGGATTTACAACTATTGATGAGGAAACGCCTTTCTATGTGAATGAAAAAGGCAATCCGGTTATCTGCTTTGCTAAATATGAAATTGCTCCCGGCTCTATGGGCGAAGTACAGTTTGAGATTGAGAAGTAACAAAAAAACGTGCCTTTAAAGGCACGTTTTTTACTCAATATTATCTTCCCAAGCTTTCAGCAGTGCTCTGTCTTTATCGGAAAGCGAAGACATCAATTTATTGGTGCAATATCTCACCATAGCAGCTTTGTTGGATTGCTCAGCAAAAAAGCTGGATTTGCCGAAAATCTGATTAGTATTGCCTAAGATTAGCTTGCGGTACTCTTTGGTATTAATGACATCACGCCAGGAGATTTTTTTCTGGTGGTAAAAAAGATCTAAGTCAACGATCCGCGGACCGTCTAAGGAATATTCCAGCGCCATCAGCATAATCTTAAGCTCCAAAGGTTCCATAAAGGTGAGCAGTCTGAGGCGATAAGCGCCTACCGGCAAAGAAAAACGTTCAACTTCACGATCCCAGTATTCGCTGATAATATAGCCTAAATCAAGGCTTTGGATAGCCTGCAAAAATCTGCGGTATTGGGCAGAATATTTTTCTTTTTCGTCAAAAATGCGCACTTCTACAATATGCCAAGCGTCAAAGGGGTAGGCTTTGGCTAAATAGCGGGGCGCATGGATTTTTAAGTAGCTTAAAACCTCGGCAAAATTGTCCTTGACATAAAGCAAACTGTTAGAAGCGGCAATATATTGGCCGGTTTTGCTGTCATTCAAAAAAACGATTAAGGCACCTTCTGATTCGCTGATATAAGCCGCCTCGCCGATAGTGATTCGCTGAGCGTTGAGTTCAGCGGCGATTTTGGTGACAACAGCTTCGGTATCACCGCCGGATTTGCCCATATTCATTAAAATGCTCTGGGGCAGCACTTTGATTTCTTCGATGGCAGGCAAATCAGCTGCTGCAAAAATTTTGCTCATGATAAAGCCGGCACTGTGAGCAATAGTGATTTTTTTAAATCCGGCAGTTGTTTTTAGATGAATCATAGTGCAATTGTGGCTTTCGCCGGTAGAAATGAGGGTGTTTTCCATTGCTTGTGCATTTAAATTTTCTTCAAGCCATTTTTCCAAGGCTTGATAGTCCTGACAGGAAACAGCAATGTTTTCAAAACCTCTTTTAGCTAAATAGAGCATAATTATTCACCTCACAAAGCAATATTTTTATCACCGTACAAAAGCTGCAGCATATGCTTGCTTTTGCTGTCCAGACCGTAAATTTCGACAGCTTTGCCATTGTCCTTGAACTTATTATAGCTTTTTCTTAAGGCTGTGGCGACTGATTCGTCCCAAAGAGTGGCATTGGAAAAGTCCAAAACGACTTTTTTAGCCTCATCTTTGTAGTCAAATTGGGCAACTAAAGAGTTGATGGAAGCAAAGAATAATTGACCGCTAAATTTATAGGTAACAGTCGAGCCGTCTTGCTCCTTCACCATGGTGGCAGTGCCCATTCTCAAAGCGGCAGAAATAGCAGAAACGATAAAGCCCAAAACTACACCGATAGCCAGATTATTGGTATAAACTACAACTGCTACTACCATAACGATTACTACAGCATCGGTGCGGGGCATTTTGTGCAGTTTGCGCAAGGAATCCCAGTCAAAAGTAGTGACAGAAACGGAGATCATGACCGCAACCAGAGCGGCTAAAGGCACTTGCCTTAAGAAATCGTTAAACAAGAGAATGGCGATCATCAAAAAGCTGCCGCCGACAAAAGTTGAGAGCCGTCCCCTGCCGCCGGCGCTGACATTGGCGATAGCCTGCCCAATCATACCGCAGCCGCAGGTGCCGCCGAAGAGCGGGCTGATAATATTAGCAATACCTAAAGCAGTGCATTCTCTGTTTTTCTCCGAAGTGCTGTCGGTCATTTCGTCAACTACCTGGGCAGTGAGCAAAGTTTCCACCAAGCCGACCAATGCCAGGGAGATAGAATAAGGCAGGATAATTTTTAGTGTTTCCAAATTAAGCGGTACATCCGGCAGAGCAAAGACCGGCAAAGCGGCGACAATATCGCCTAAATCGCCGATAGTGCGTACCGGGTTGCCCATAGTCATGGTAATTGCCGTAATAATGATAACCGCTACCAATCCGGAAGGCAGAGCCGTGAAGAAACGGGGCAAGACATAAATGATAACTAAACCTAAAGCTACCAATAAATACATTATCACGCCTTCGCCGACAAAATGCTCTAATTGGGCGGAAAAAATCAAAATAGCTAAAGCGTCAACGAAACCAATCATGGCGTTATTGGGGATATAGTTGATTAATTTGCCGACTTTAAAAATACCTAAGATAACCATGAATATGCCGGCTAAAATAGCAGCTGCCATTAAATAATTGGGTCCGTAATCGCGGACAAGATTGACAATAACCAATGCCATAGAGCCGGCAGCAGCACTGACCATGGCAGGGCGACCGCCTAAAAAGGAAAGGACGATCATTAAAATTACTGAGGCATAAAGCCCCATCATCGGGCTTATGCCGGCAACAATACAGAAGCCGATGACTTCCGGCATGACGGCAAAGGCACTTAATAATCCGGCAAAGAAATCTTTGGTCGGCTGCATAAACCATTCATGCAATTCTTTTTGCAGACTCACTTCATTTACCTCCAGTCAAGTACGAAAAATATTTATATATTACAATATTATACACTTTAAAATAATTATTGTCAATATTATCCGTTAGTTTAGCCATAATATGGTGCAATAATAAAAAATCCCCATTGATTCAATGGGGATTTTTTAGGCGTTCTCAGCAAATAGTTTGGCTGAAAGAATTTAGTATCTTTTGCGCACGAAACGGCGGATTATTAACAGCAAAGCGACGACTGCCAGGGTAAAAAGGGCGTTGATGAGGATATAGCTGTACCAAGGCGCCGCTTGCAGGGCATAGAGCCCGGGATGCATAGCATAATCATAGATGCGATAAATGCCGGAGCCGATAAAAACACCGATAAAAGCGCCGGTAGCAGCGTTTAAAAATCGGACTGACTTTTTCATCTCTTCTCCTCCAAAAGCTGTGTGCTTGTTATAAGGCGGTGACAACAGGCTTGCCGTCTTTATCCAAAAGCGGCGTAAAACCGGAGGCATTGCCGTCACGGTGAAAAAGATAATTGATACCCGTTTGGGTATCGAGCCAAATTTCCATCACACAGATGCTTCCCTGACTGTAAATTTTTTTAAAACGCTCCATAAGAATCCTCCTTAAATTTAGGTTAATTTAATTATAATTCATAATTTCTCCCTAAGCAAGGGATAGTTTAACGGCGGATGGCGTATTTCTTTTTGAGCCGTTCGGTTTTTTCCAGCAAAGGCTCCGCTAAAAGCCAAAGGAAAATCACCGTTGCTGCGGCATGGATAATATCCAAAGGCAAGCCGCTGGCGTAATAGCTCAAGAGCAAAGGCAAGCTTAAAACTTGCCGGCTTAAAATAGCGCTGGCAGGATTCATCAAGCCGCCGTAGATGAAGACGGCACAAAAGGCGCCGAAAAGGCAAAGCGCCGTTTTTTTAGGGCGCAGACGGTCTTGGGCAAAGATACAGCCGCCTAAAAAGCCGATTAATCCCATAGCAAACATTTGCCAGACAACCCACGGTCCCATGCCCAAAAGCATATTGGAAACGAGCATAGTCAAGGAACCGATTAAAAAGCCGTATTCCTTGCCAAAGCTGACAGCGGCAATGATGACAATTGCCATCACCGGTTTAAACTGGGGCAGCATAAAAAAGACGATGCGTCCGGCAACACCTAAAGCGCAGAAAATGGCGATGATGACCAATTCCCGGGCTTGGGGCTTACGTCCCTCAAAGATGATATAAAAGGGCAGCATGCATTCCAAAAGAATTAAAAGGGCAAAAAAGGAGTAATAATGGCTCTGAAACCAATAAACATTGACAAAAACCGTTAATGGAATAAGAATAAGCGCGCAAAAAAGGGAAAGCTTGGTTTTTTTGCTCAAGGCAGGTTTTTCTGCCGCCTCATCTTCTGCCGCTTGAATAACCGGTTCAGCTTTGGGCGGGAGCGGCGGCTTAGCAGGGGGGAGATGCCCGCCTAAGGCGGCTATCGCCTCCGGCGGAGTGATGACAGCAGGCATATATTTACGGCACATGCGGCTGGTAGGCGTGGTTAAATAGCTGCTGTGGCTGAAAAATTCGTGGGGCGGGGCAGTGTCGACAATCTGACCGTTGAAGCAAAAGGCTATGCGGTCGGCATACTGGGCGCAAAAGGCTAAATCATGGCACGCCATGATAAGGCTTATGCCCCTGGCTTGCAAATCCTTTAAAATATGTCCGAAAAATTCCTTAAAATCATTATCCATGCCTTTGGTAGGCTCATCTAAGAGAATAATTTGGGGTTTCAGCAGAAGAATTTTGGCAAATGCCAGTCTTTGTTGTTCGCCGGCGGATAAATCATAAGGGTGAACAGCCAGCACCTTGCCCAGCTGACAAAGGTTGATAACATAATCTAAATCTTCTTGGCTGGTGTCTGGGGGAAGATCGGCTTTCAAATCAGCCAAAACGGAGCTTTGGCAAAAAAGAGCCTGAGGATTTTGCGGCAAAAGGGCGGTTTTGGCATGGGAGATTATTTTGCCGCGGTCGCAGGCGAGGTTTTGTGCCATTAAGGCTAAGGCGGTGGATTTGCCGCTGCCGTTAGAGCCGATCAGAGCCAGCAGTTCGCCTCGGCGAAGCTCTAAGGAAAAACCATTTAAAACCTCTTGCACTGGCGAATAGCTGAAGTGAACCTCCTCAAGTTTCAGCACCCAATCCTTAGCCGGTGCAGAAACTTGAGGCTCAAAGGGCAAAGGCTGATGCCATCGGAGATAATTTTCGAGCCAGATTTGTCCCTGGCGCACGCTCAAGGCTAAGGGGGCAGCTTTGTCTGCCGCCCATTGAATCAAGCAGGGGGCAGGCAAGGATAAACTGAAAGGATGGGCGGCGGCTAAGAGCGCCTGCGCCGCTTCTGTGGCACTGCCTTGGGCAATGATTATGCCCTGCTCCAAAACGATGACTTGGCGGGCTAAAGGAAATACTTCATCCAAACGCTGCTCAGCGATGATGACAGTAGTGCCGCATTCTTCGTTGAGCCGCTGCAGGGCTTGGATAAAATTCGCCGCCGCTAAGGGATCGAGCATAGCGGTGGGCTCATCTAAAATTAAAACCTCCGGCTGCATGACCATTACAGCGGCCAGATTGACTAATTGCTTTTGCCCGCCGGAGAGCTCGTCCACTCTTTTTTCAAATAAAGCACCGATGCCGAAAAAATCAGCTATTTCGCCCACTCGGCGGCGGATAGCGGCGCTTGGCAGATTTAAGCTTTCTAAGCCAAAGGCTAATTCATGCCAGACTTTGTCCGTCACCAGCTGGTTTTCAATATTTTGCAGTACAAAGCCAATTTTTTGGCTTTGCTCAGCGGGGGTTAACTGGCTTAGAGGGGCATCTTTAAAATATATATTGCCTTTGCTGAAGCCTTTGGGTGCCAAAATAGGCTTCAGCCGGCGCAAAAAGGTGGATTTGCCGCTGGCGGAAGCGCCGCAGATGAGGGTGAAGGAACCTTGGGGTATAGCACAGTTAAGCTCGCTTAAGCACCAGCTTTTTTGCTCCGGATAGGCAAAGGAAAAATTATCTAAGCGAAAAATATCCATAATCAAGGCTCCTTTTGCATAGTGTTCTGGCTTTTAGGCTTATAATGATAGATAAGACGGCAAAAAATTGGCGTTAAAGCTATTAAAAGATAAGCCAAGAAAACGCTTGCTTGATAAGCGTTTAAGCTAAAAGCGGAAATCTTGGGAAAATAGTGCCAGGAAAAAGCTTTAAAATAAATTCCGACCGCTAAATAAAGCCCCAAGAGAAAAAGCCACAAAAGCAGCCAATAATCCCGGCGCTCAAAGCGGTACAGGGCAAAACTGCTGCGTTTGCCTATGCCATAGCCTCGGCTTCTCATGCTGTCGGCGACATCGAGGGAGCTTTCTAACGCCCAGCTAATCATGACGGAAAAAATATTTAAAGCGGCGTGCAGTCTTTTGGTTAAGGAGCCTTTTTTAAGATCGTCGCCGAATATTCGCCGGCTTTGGCTGATTTGCTTCAGCTCGGTCTGAAATTTGGTGATAAACCGCAAGCTCATGGTTATAACCAGTGCCAATGCCGGCGAGAAACGACCGCAGAGATAGATGATTTTTTCCTCTGTCAAGACCTTGATTAGAGAGGAAAAACCGATAAGCAGATTAGCCAAAACCAAGCCGGCGGCAAAGGCATAGATTATTGACTCCAAGGTCAGAGGATTGCCGGAGGGAAAATGCCCTAAGATTGTAACGCCTTGGTGATTAAAAAGCATACTTAGCCCGGCGGTGAAAAAAATCAAAGGAAGCAGATAGCGCAGTTTGCGCCAAAAGCCTTTTTTGTCCAGCTGATAATTGTAGCTGCATAGGCAAAACAGTGCTAAAAGGAGATATAAAGGATGCATAAAGAGCATGGCACAAATTAAGACGATGGCAAAATAAAAAAGATTTACCAGCGGATGAAAGGTGCTGAATTCATCTTTAAGCATATATATCCCTCCTAAAGCAAATAGTTTTATTTAATCATAGCATGTTTTCAAGACGCAGACAAGAAAAATCTTACTTTAACGGTAAAAGATATAGTTTAACGAAAAGATTAATATTTAAACTATAGATGATAATAAAGGTAAAAATGAGTTTTTTTAGGCAAAAGTCTTGCGAAATTGACAAAAATCATTTAAAATATAGAAGTACAGAATTTGCAAAAAATGCATTTTAGGAAGGTGAAGATATGAATGCTGTTATATTAGGCGCCGGAAAAGTAGGTTACAGTATAGCTTCTTTGCTGGCCAAGGAAAGGCACAATGTCACTGTAGTTGAGCCTAACCCCGACCGAGCCAGGGTCGTAGAGGAAAGCATGGATGTTCAAGTGATCATCGGCAATGGTGCTTGCTCAGAGGTTTTGCAAAAGTGTAATATTAAAGCAACTGATTTATTGGTAGCCGTTACGGAGAGCGATGAAGTTAATATGCTGGCTTGCCTTTTAGCCAAGCAATCGGGCGTAGCCAAAACGGTAGCTCGTATTCGCAATCCTGAATATGCTTCCGATGAAAAGCTGCTCAATAATCCTTCATTAGGCATTGATTTAGCGATTAACCCGGAAAAGGTAACGGCTAAAGAAGTAACCCAGCTTCTGCATTATCCGGAAGCAATGGATGTCAATTATTATGCCAACGGCAGACTGCTGATGCTGGATTTGCGGGTAGAGGAAAAAAATCCTACTATCGGCAAGTGCCTGAAGGATTTGCCCGGCACAAAGGAATATGTCATCGTGGCGATTATTCGAAAAAATAAAATTATCGTTCCCCGCGGTGATGATATTATCGAGGAAAATGATCAGCTTTTGATCATGACCAAGAAAGAAAAAGCCATTGAAGTTGAAGGGTATTTAGGCTTTAAGCATTATACCATTGACAGCTGTATGATTTTAGGCGGCAACCGGGTAGCGTTTTATTTGGCGCAGTATCTCGAAAAAGAGGATATGGAAATAAAAATCATCGAAAAGAACTATGAGGAATGTAAAAAGCTCAGTGCCGCTTTGGATGGAGCAATAGTTTTAAACGGTGATATCGGCGATATTGACCTTTTGCAGGACGAAGGCATTAGTGAAACCGATGCTTTGATCGCCTTGTCGGATGATGATAAGCTCAATGTTTTAACTTGCCTTTTAGCAAAGCAGCTAGGGGCTAAAAACCGCATTGCCCAAATCAGGCGGTCTGATTATATGCCGTTAATGCAGCAGGTGGGAATCGGCGTTTGCGTCTGCCCGCAGATGCTGACAGCAGAAGCAATTTTAAAATTTGTGCGCAAAGGCAAATATTTATCCATTTCCATTATTGAAAACGGCGGCGCAGAAGCCTATGAGGTTGTTTTGACCGAAGATATGAAAAAACTGGTCAATAAGCGGATTATGGATATCAAATTCCCTAAAGGAGCGATTATCGGCTCTATATTCCGCAATGATGAGGTTATTATTCCCTCCGGCGGTGATATGCTTTTGGCAGGCGACAGGCTGGTTGTGTTCACCAGCGCCGAAAGAGTTGGCAAGATTGATGCTATTTTTGGCTAAAGCGGACAAATAAACAAAGAAAGAGATAGTGATATGAGAGGAAAAATAATTTGGTCTACCAGCGGCAAGTTATTGCTGATTATCGGCATAAGTATGATTTTTCCGCTGGCAATTTCGCTTTATTACGGCGAAAATGAAGCTTGGGCGTTCTTTATATCCATGGTAATTACCCTGCTTTGCGGCGGGATTTTGAGCTATGGCTTTAAGAATAATGAGAAGCGGATGCGAGCTAAAGACGGTTATCTGATAGTGACTATGGGCTGGGTTTTTGCTACGCTTTTCGGGATGCTGCCTTATTTAATAAGCGGAGCAGTGGATACTTTGCCCGATGCGATCTTTGAAACGATGTCCGGCTTCACTACTACCGGCGCCAGCATTTTTACCGATGTGGAAGCTTTAGGCAAAGGTATTTTATTGTGGCGGGCGCTGACCCATTGGCTGGGCGGCGTAGGTATTTTGGTTTTATTCGTCGCTTTGCTCAGCGCCTTGGGCAATAACGGTATGCAGCTGTTTAAAGCGGAGATTTCCCAAGCAGTAGGCAACAAGCTGACTCCCCGCATAAGCGACGGAGCAAAAATATTATGGATTGTCTATATGGTGCTGACGGTTGTAGCCATAGCCGGTTATTGGCTCTGCGGCATGGATATGTTTGATGCTATTTGCCATAGCTTTGCTACCGTAGCTACCGGCGGGTTTTCCACTAAAAACAGCAGCCTGGGCTATTATCAAAATGCCGGCATTGAATGGGTCGGAATTATCGTGATGTTTTTAAGCGGTATTAATCTGGCGCTTTATTATGATGCCTGGAGAGCTAAACATAAACTACAAGGTTTTTTCAAAAACTCGGTGGTAAAGGCGTATTTGCTGATTTACGGATTTTTGATCGCTGTCTTATCCTGCCAGCTTTTTTTACAGCAGGATTTGGGCGTGCATGATGCCGTGCGCACTGCTGCTTTTCAGGTAATTACCATCGGTACGACTACCGGCTTTGTCACAACAGATTTTGAATGCTGGTCACAGATGAGCAAATATATCTTAGTTTTGGCAATGATGATTGGCGGCTGTGCCGGCTCTACCAGCGGCGGTATTAAGGTTGACAGATTTGTTATTGCTTTTGAGCAGGTCAAAATAGATATTCAGCGAATCCTGCATCCCCGCTTGGTGGGCAATGTCAAAAGCAGCAGCTATCCTATGGATGCCGAAGGCGTTGCCAGAACTTTAACCTTTATCTTTATCTATTTAATTACCTTAGCAATAGGAATTTTCCTCTTGGTCTGTCTGGATTTAAGCATTTTGGATGCTTATATGGCGGCTATCACTTCACTGGGCAATATCGGCGCTGTCTGGGGCAGTTTTGGACCCAGTGAGTGCTATGCTGCATTTCCTCAGGCTGGCAAAATCTTAATGAGTATTCTAATGCTTTTAGGGCGTTTGGAAATTTATACAGTTTTTGCGGCAATATTGCCGGAGAGAAAAATCAAGAAATAAATTAAGCAAGAAACAAATGCATACTTTAAACCAGTTTCGACCAATAATAAAGCAAAAGGAGGGTTTAAAGTATGCAGATAACTTGTTTGCGCTTGATGCTTTACAGCTTTGGCGGCTGGCTTTTGGAAGAGGTTTATCAATTTATGACGCAAGGGACATTTATTAAGCCCAATTTTCTCTTTGGTCCCTTTAAACCTATGTATGGGATTGCTTCTGTACTGCTTTTAGCTGTGAAATCATTGAGCAAAGGCAGTTTTTTTCTTTGCGCGGCAATTATTCCTTTAGGGGTAGAATATTTAAGCGGCTGGTGGCTGAAAAAAGCTTTCGGACTGCAATATTGGGATTACAGCGAGCATAAATATAATCTAAACGGCTTGATTTGTCTGGATTTTGCTTTTGCCTGGGTGGTGCTGGCATATGCGTTTGTGTATATTTTGCAGCCAAAACTGGCGAAAAGCTTGCGTTTAGAAGAAAGCGAGGAGAAAAAGAAGCTCCTTTGGTTATTGTGGGCAGGATTTTTAGGGGATGTGGTGTGCACTTTGATTAGACGCATGGGAGGAGCGGCATGATAGATTATACATATTGGCAATACCGCTTAAGAGGGCATCTGAAAAATGATGAAATTACTTATCGTCCCGTTAAAATAGAGCGGGCGGCAAATTTTTTGATTGGCGTGCAGGAGATGAATCCGTCAAAAGAGGAAATCCTGGCGCAGATTTTAAAGGAGCATCAAGCGGCAGAGGACCGCACTCTGCGCTGGTTGTTTTATCCGCAAGGGGAGATAGTTTTAAGCAAAAATTTAAACCTTTTAGACGAGGACAGCCTCATGCTCATAGGCTTAGCCAATGGCTCAAAGGAAGTTTATTTTGATGAGCATGATTTGGTGTATATGTTTTGCTCCCCGGAAAAGCTGGAGGAAATGAGCGAAATCTTAGCTTTAGAAGGTGCGGTAATAAGCCATGCGCTTCAAAGCTACCGTTCACAAGGAGTCGTAGAGATCTACCAAAAGGAGACGGCAAAAAAAGTGTATGATTTTTGCCAAAGGCTGTGTGAAGAAGATTTCATCGTAGACCTATGCGCTGACTTTGCCCTTGATGAGGTGTGGATAGAGGATTTTGAGCGACAATAGTCGAATTTTTTATTAGATAGAGCTGGAATTTAGCGCAAATATTTGTAATTGTTTTTTAAAAATATTGTGTTATAATTAAGTGTATTATTACTTTGCAATGATGAGGTGTCAAAATGTATAGAATAGGTTTAGACATAGGTTCTACCACGATTAAAGCAGTAGTTTTAGACGAAAAAGATAATATTATATACAAATCCTATCAGAGACACCGGGCAATGATCAAGGAGAAGACTCAGGAACTTTTGTCAGAAATGGAAGCAAGTATACCCGAAAACGAGCCGGCTTCTTTGGTTATCACCGGCTCAGCCGGCATGGGCATGGCAGAGAGGATCGGTGTAGGCTTTGTGCAGGAGGTTATCGCTACCCAAATAGCAGTAGAAAGCTATCCGGAAACGATTGATGCCGTAATTGAGCTGGGCGGCGAGGATGCCAAGGTATTATTTTTGACCGGCGGCGTAGAGGTACGCATGAATGGCTCCTGTGCCGGCGGAACCGGCGCTTTTATCGATCAGATGGCGGTATTGCTGGATGTTGATTTAGAGCAACTAAATGAGCTGGCAAAAAAAGCTAAGCGTATTTACCCCATAGCTTCCCGCTGCGGTGTTTTTGCTAAAACGGATATTCAGCCTTTGCTCAATCAAGGAGCGGCTAAGGAGGATATTGCCTTAAGCATCTATCATGCCGTAGTCAATCAGACTATCGGCGGTTTAGCCCAAGGACGGGATTTTGTAGGGCGCATTATGTTTTTGGGCGGTCCGTTAAGCTTTATGGACGCGCTGCAAAAAAGTTTTGTTGATGTTTTAAACTTAAGTCCCGATCAGGCAGTATTTCCGGAAAATGCGCAATATTATGTCGCTTACGGCGCGGCTTTGTATGCTAACCGGGAAAAACCTGTCAACTTAGCAAGTTTAGCAGAAAAAATTAAAAGCAGCAATCAAGAGTTAGCAGAGGGCAATTATTTAGAGCCTCTGTTTGCCAATCAAGAGGAATACGACGAATTTTGTGCCCGCCATGCCAAAGCTATGGTTAAGACGGCGGATTTGGTTAGCTATGACAAACCGGTAACCATCGGCATTGACTCCGGTTCCACCACTGTAAAAGTGGCAGTAGTGGGCGAAGAAGGCGAATTATTATACAGCGTCTATAAGGACAACAACGGCAAAGCGGTGGAGATTGTCAAAGAAGCTTTAGAGGAGATTTACAAGCTTAATCCGCAAGTACAAATTAAAGCCAGCGCTTCCACCGGTTATGGTGAAGAATTGGTGAAAAACGCCTTCCGCTTGGATTATGGCTTGGTCGAAACTATGGCGCATTTGACGGCAGCGCAGAAATTTATGCCTGATGTCGAATTTTTGTTGGACATTGGCGGACAGGATATCAAGTGCTTTAAGATTAAAAACGGCGCTATTGACAGCATCTTTTTAAATGAAGCCTGCTCTTCCGGCTGTGGTTCTTTCATCTCAACCTTTGCGACCTCCATGGGGCATGAGGTAGAGGAATTTGCCAAATTAGGCTTATTTGCGCCTCATCCGGTGGATTTGGGCTCCCGCTGCACGGTCTTTATGAATTCGTCAGTGAAGCAAGCGCAGAAAGAGGGCGTTACCATTGATAATATTTCAGCGGGGCTTTCGGTCAGCGTGGTAAAAAATGCTTTATATAAGGTAATAAGAGCCAACAGCAAGGATGATTTGGGCAAAAAAATCGTGGTGCAGGGCGGCACTTTGTTAAATGATGCTATTCTGCGAGCCTTTGAAAAAGAGGTTGAGGTGGAGGTTGTTCGTCCGGTGATTGCCGGACTTATGGGCGCTTACGGCGCGGCTTTGTTTGCCAAGGAACTGCCCATCGAAAAATCGCAGATTTTAACTGCCGAAGAGTTAAAGACCTTTGCGCCTACGGTGACCAGCCGCATTTGTCAGTATTGCGGCAATCACTGCCAGTTAAGCGTTAACTCTTTTGGCGACGGCAGGGAACTAATCAGCGGCAACCGCTGCGAAAGACCGCTCAATAACGGTTTATTAATCAATAAAACTACCTTTAACGCTTATCAGTATAAATTAGGTTTAATCGGCAAAACCAAGGCGAAAAAAGACGCCAAACGGGGGCATATCGCCATTCCCATGGGCTTAAATATGTACGAAAACTGGCATTTCTGGCACGCTTTTTGGACAGCGCTGGACTTTGAAGTGATACGCTCGCCTTTTGGCAACCGGGAGCTCTATCTGCACGGACAGCATACCGTGCCCAGCGATACCATTTGCTATCCGGCGAAGCTCATGCACGGGCATATTGAGTATCTTTTGGATAAAGGTGAGAAACGCATTTTCTACCCTTGCTTGCCTTACAATTTTGACGAACATATCAGCGATAATCATTATAATTGTCCGGTAGTGGCTTATTATCCGGAAGTTTTAAGCGCCAATATGAAGGCGTTAAAAGAGGTGGATTTTTCTTATGAATATTTCGGGCTCCATAACCGCAAATATTTCACCAAATCCATGGAGCATTATCTGAAAGAAAAGTATAGCATCACCGCTAAAAAAGAAGTTGCCAAAGCTATCGAGGCGGCTTATCAGGCGCAGGATAATTATCGCCAAGGTCTTTTTAAATACGGCGAAGAAGCTTTAAAATATGCGAAGGAAAATAATTTGCCCGTAATCGTTTTAGCCGGCAGACCGTATCATGTCGACCCGGAAATCAATCACGGCATCGATAAGCTGATTGCTGATTTCGGTGCGGTGGTCATTTCCGAGGATTGCCTGCCTTTAGAAAATGAGAAAAAACGCCGGGGTGTTTTAAACCAATGGACCTATCATGCCAGACTTTACAATGCTGCTGATTATGTCTGCACACACGATAATATTTACCTGGTGCAGCTGGTCAGCTTTGGCTGCGGCTTAGATGCCGTTACCACTGACGAGGTCAGAGATATTTTGGAAAGAAATCATCAGTTATACACCCAGATTAAAATAGATGAGATCAACAATTTAGGAGCAGTAAAAATTCGTTTGCGCAGCTTATTTGCTGCCATAGAAAGGAAGAAGTGAGAATGGCGGAAGAATTATTGGCAGAAGAAGAGCGTGTGGTTTTCACCAAAGAAATGAAAGAAAATTATACAATCTTAGTCCCCATGATGCTGCCGATTCATTTTCAGCTGATGCAGACTTTGTTTGCTATCGAAGGCTATAAAATGGAAATCATCGATACCCGTGACCGGCGGGTGGTGGACAAAGGATTGAAATATACTCATAATGATATTTGCTATCCGGCGCAGTTAACTATCGGACAATTAATGGACGCTTTGGAGAGCGGCAAGTATGATAAGCACAAGGTTGCTTTAATGCTGATGCAAACCGGCGGCGGCTGCCGGGCGTCCAATTATGTCCGGCTTTTGCGCAAAGCCTTAAAAAAGGCGGATTTGGCTTATATTCCGGTGGTGTCTTTAAACTATACCGGCATGGAAAAGGATCCGGGCTTTGATTTAAATTTAAGCTTTACCTTTAAATTGATTAAAGCTATTGTTTACGGCGATTTATTGATGTGCCTGCGCAATCAGCTTTTGCCTTACGAAGCAGAGGAAGGCAGTGTTAATAATTTAGTGGACAAATGGTGCCGGGAGATTTCAGAGCAGTTTAAGGCGGGCAAAGGCTTGAAGAAAAAAGAGATTTTGGCTAATATGGAGAATATTTGCCGGGATTTCGCTCAAGTGAAAACCGCCGGCGAGGAAAAAATCAAAGTTGGCATCGTAGGCGAGATTTATGTTAAATTTGCGCCTTTGGGCAATAATAATTTGGAAGATTTTTTGCATAAGGAAGATGCTGAGGTGGTAGTGCCGGGGCTTTTGGACTTTTTATTATACACCATCGACACTCACCAAGAGGACCGCAAGCTTTACGGGCACAGCAAGGCTAAGGCGATGATTTTTTCCTTCTTGGTCAATAAATTTTCCGCCTTGCAAAATGAAATGATTGCGGCTATCAAGCGTCATCCGCCTTTAAGAGCACCGTCTAATTTTGCCCATACTAAGGCTTTGGCTAAAGATTACATTCACTACGGCGTAAAAATGGGCGAAGGCTGGCTGCTCACGGCAGAGATGCTGGAGTTATTGGACAGCGGAGTGAACAATATCGTCTGCACCCAGCCTTTTGGCTGCCTGCCCAATCATATCTGCGGCCGCGGCATGGTGCGCAAGATTAAGGAAGGCTATCCGGAAGCCAATATTGTGGCTATCGACTATGATTCCAGCGCAACTAAGGTTAATCAGGAGAACCGCTTAAAGCTGATGCTCTCCACCGGGCGCAAACTGGCAGATGCTCAATAGGAGAATGAGATGGCAGAGATAAAAATCGGCGGCATTTACCGCCATTACAAAAATAAAGAGTATAAGGTGTTAGCCTTAGCTACCCACACTGAAACTTTGGAAAAAATGGTGGTTTACCAGGCATTATACGGTGAAGAAGCTGTTTGGGTCAGACCGCTTGCGATGTTTATGGAAATGGTAGAAATAGACGGTAAAAAAATTCCCCGCTTTGCCTTAAAAGGAGAATAATTATGAAAAAAATGTTTTTAGGTATCGCCTTTATTTTGTTTGCCATTGCCTTGGTGCTCTGTTCTCATAGGATAGAGAATATAGCTTTATTTGTCGCCGTAGTTGGTTTAGGTTTTACCATAGCAGGATATAGAGAGTAATTTTTCAAAAAATGCTCATACTAATAGCACCATTACCAAAGGAGTGAAAGTATGAGCACAACCAATCAAGAGGATTTAAGCAAAAATTTAACCGAATTCGGCGAAAATAAACTGCCGCAGGAGACCAGCCGAATTCAGCTGATCAGCATTATCGGACAAATAGAAGGACATATGCTGATGGGAAATCAAAATAAAACCACCAAATATGAGCACATTTTGCCTCAGTTAGCCGCTATCGAGCAGGACGAAAGGATTGAAGGCGTCATTGTTCTTTTAAACACTGTCGGCGGCGATGTGGAATCGGGCTTGGCAATAGCCGAAGGTTTAGCAAGCCTTTCCAAGCCGGTAGTAACAGTAGTTTTGGGCGGCGGACACAGCATCGGCGTGCCTATTGCCGTTTCCGGCGATTATACTTTTATCGCCAATACGGCGACGATGACTATCCATCCGGTTAGATTAACCGGCATGGTTATCGGCGTGCCGGCTACCATGGAATATATCGAACGTATGCAGGATCGGGTGGTGGATTTTGTGGTGCGCCATTCTAAGATTAAAGAGAAGCAGTTTCGGGAGCTGATGATGACCGTAGGCGAATTATCTCAGGATATCGGCTCGGTAGTTGTCGGACCTAAAGCAGTGGAATACGGGCTGATTGACGAGGTAGGCGGTGTCGGCGCGGCGATGAAAAAGGTTGATGAGCTGATCGGGGAGGATAAAAAGTGATGGACGTCATTTACAGCCTTTATCCGGTGGATTTTGCTCAAGAAAATTCGGAGCAAGGGGAACTGCTTTTGATGGATTATCAAGGGGTGAAGCTCTATGCCAGACATTTAAAAGGCAGGGAGTATCAGGTGGAGCAAATATTATCCACCGAGCCGCAGGATTTTCTTAAAAAGAGCATAGCTCCGGGAGCAGTCATAAAAATGTAAAATTGCTGAAAGATTGACCGATAGGGCTTGACCATCGGTCTTTTTTTTATTATGATTAGAGAAAGAAGAAAAAAGGTGGGGGAAAGATGTTACGAATTAATGCGATTAAAATAGATGCCTATAAAAAACAGGAGCCCATATTAAAAAAGGAAATCTGCAAACTTTTGCATATTGAAGAAGGCGAGCTGCTGAGCTATAAAATTCACCGTCAGTCCATTGATGCCCGCAAAAAGGAGCGGATAGCCTTGGTTTATACTGTTGATGCCGAGGTGAAAGGCGACGAAAAAAAGATTTTGAAGAAATGCGACCCTAAGCAGGTCACTATTGCTAAGGACGAGCAATACAGTCTGCCTAAGTGCGGAGAAATTCCGCTTAGTGACCGCCCGATTGTAATCGGAGCCGGACCTGCCGGCTTATTTGCCGCTCTTATGCTGGCGCAAAAGGGCTATAAACCGCTATTGTTAGAGCGGGGCGAGGATGTGGACAGCCGGGCTCAAAAGGTTGAGGAATTTTGGCAGGGCGGCAAGCTGGATATTGAAAGCAATGTGCAGTTTGGCGAGGGCGGAGCAGGGGCTTTTTCTGACGGCAAGCTTTCTACCGGCATTAAGGATATCCGCCTTAAATATGTTTTGGAGCAGTTGGTGGCGCACGGCGGACCGAAAGATATTACTTACAGTTATCGTCCCCACATCGGCACGGATATCTTGCGCAAGGTAGTGCGCAATATTCGCTATCATTTGCTTAATTTAGGTGCGGAGGTGCGTTTTAAGGCTAAGGTGACGGAATTTATCATCGAAGACGGAGCTATCAAAGGGGTAGTGGTAAACGGCGAGGAAAAAATTTCGGCGCAGGCAGTTATATTGGCTATCGGGCACAGCGCCCGCGATACATTTTATCAGTTGGCGGAGCAAAAGGTGGAGATGGTGCCGAAAGCCTTTGCTATAGGGGTGAGGATTGAGCATCCGCAAAGTTTGATTAATCTGGCACAGTATGGTGAGAGATACGCTGATTTGCCTATTTTAGGCGCGGCGGATTATAAGCTGACCTATCATGCTTCCAACGGACGGGCGGTGTATAGCTTTTGCATGTGTCCCGGCGGTGAAGTAGTGGCAGCGACTTCAGAGGAAGGCAGAATTGTGACCAACGGTATGAGCCTGCACGCTCGGGACGGCAAAAACGCCAACAGCGCTTTAATCGTCAGCGTTGATGAACGGGATTTCGGCGAAGGGGTTTTGGCAGGAGTAGAGTTCCAGCACTATTGGGAGCGCAAGGCTTTTGAGTTAGCCCATGACGGCTACAAAGCCCCTTGCCAGCTGGTACGGGATTTTTTGAAAGACCGACCCAGCAAGGGGTTTGGCGAGATTGAGCCCACTTATCGCCCGGGAGTGGTGCTGCGGGAGATTAAGGAATGCCTGCCGGCAGGCGTGACAGAGGCGCTTAGAGAGGCTATTCCGCAGTTTGCCGGCAAAATCAAAGGCTTTGCTCATCCGCAGGCGGTTTTAACGGCTATCGAAAGCCGCAGTTCCTCGCCGGTAAGGATATTGCGCAACAGCTTGGGGCAGGCGATCAATATTGGCGGGCTTTATCCCTGCGGTGAGGGTGCAGGCTACGCCGGAGGGATTGTTTCAGCGGCGGTAGATGGCATGAAAGCGGCAGAGGAAATTATTAAACTCTATCAGCCCTTGGTGAAAGACGATGAATAGAAAAGAATTAGGGCAAAGGGCAGAGGATTTGGCGGGCGAGTATCTTAAGAAAGCGGGTTTGGAGATTGTGGAGCGCAATTACTATATCCGCGGCGGCGAATTGGACATCATAGCGCTGGAAGGCGAAACGGTAGTTTTTGTCGAGGTGCGCAGCAAGAGCAGTGATTGCTACGGCTTGCCGGAGGAGACTGTTTCAGAAAAAAAGCAAGGCTTTCTTTACCGGGCGGCGGAGCAGTATTTAATTAAAAATGAGTGGCTGGAGAAAAATTGCCGTTTTGATGTAGTGAGCGTGCTTTTTAAAGACGGCAAAGCAGAGATAAAATGGTATCAAGATGCTTTTGCACAGTAAAAAACGCCGAAAGGCAGGATTTAAAATAAATCCTGCCCCTCAGCGTATGTTTATGATGAAATGATACCGTTTGGAAAATTTAAGAAAATGCTCAAAAATAGCGATCATTTGATAGTATAACAGACTTTAAAAGATCTGTCAATAAAAAAAGGCTTTTGCCGGAGAAAAAAGTCGAATAAAAGGGATAAAAATAAGCTTTTTGTCCAAGCTTAAGGCAAAGAAAAAAGCGCATCTATCGCTTATAGATCTCGATAAATACGCCTTAAATGCGGATAGAGGGAGTCGAACCCTCACACCTTGCGGTATACGCCCCTGAAACGCACGCGTCTGCCTATTCCGCCACATCCGCTCAAATGCAAAGATTATTATAGCACTAATCAGAAATGATGTCAAGGAAAAATTTTCACTTAGCTCTGAATAAAATTAAGGTGAAAAGGATAAAAATTTTTATCAGCTAAAAATTATGGGGAAAACTACTTGGCGAAATGGTATCCTCTGTGATACAATAAAAGATACGAATATTTTACGCATGATGGAGGCAAGAGTATGAAAAAGTTATGGGGTGGACGCTTCAGCAAGGACACCGATAAATTAGTCGAGGATTTTCATTCTTCAATTTCCTTTGACCAAAAATTGTATTTCTGGGATATCACCGGCAGTATCGCCCATGCCAGAATGTTGGGGAAAATCGGCGTTTTAACCGCCGAAGAAAGCGAGCAAATTATTAAAGGCTTGGAAGAAATATTGGCAGAAATTGAAAATAAGCAGGTAACCTTTGATCCGGCGGCAGAGGATATTCACATGAATGTGGAAATCCTTTTGACGGAAAAAATCGGCGCAGTGGGCAAAAAACTGCATACCGGACGTTCCCGCAATGATCAGGTAGCGGTAGATGTCAGAATGTATCTGCGCCACGAAATGGAGCATATCCACGGGCAGTTATTGGAGCTTTTGGAGGCATTGTTAAATATTGCTATGAAGCATAAAGAAACGATTATGCCGGGATATACTCATTTGCAGAGGGCTCAGCCGATTACTTTCGGGCATCATTTATTGGCTTACGGGGAAATGATCAAACGAGATATTACCCGCTTAGAGGACAATTTACAAAGATGCGATGTGCTTCCTTTGGGCAGCGGTGCCTTGGCAGGCACAACATTCCCCTTAGACAGAGAAATGGTTGCAGAAGAACTAGGCTTCAGCCATGTTTGCTTAAATTCTTTGGATGGGGTCAGCGATCGGGATTTTATCGTTGAATTTATGGCGGATGCGGCTATTTGCCTGATGCATTTGAGCAGACTGTGCGAGGAGATAATTCTCTGGTCGTCGCAGGAATTTCATTTTATTGATTTGGACGATGCTTATTCTACCGGCAGCAGCATTATGCCGCAGAAGAAAAATCCCGACGTTGCCGAGCTTATGCGCGGCAAAACCGGCAGGGTTTACGGCAATCTGATGGGCATTTTAACGGTGATGAAGGGCTTGCCTTTGGCATATAACAAAGACATGCAGGAGGATAAAGAGGGACTTTTTGACACAGTGGAAACCTGGGAAAAATGCCTGCTGGTTTTAACTCCCATGCTAAAAACTATGACTGTGCGCCGAGAGGATATGCTTAAAGCCAGCAAAGGCGGCTTTACCAATGCGACGGATTTTGCGGATTATCTGGTGCGGGAAGGTGTGCCTTTCCGGGATGCTCATGCTATCGTCGGGCAGGCAGTGGCTTATTGCTTAGATAAGGGCTGCGCATTAGATGATTTGAGCTTAGAGGAATTCAAAGGTTTTTCACCGCTGATTAAGGAGAATATTTACGAAGCCATCTCCGTTTATACCTGTGTGGCAAAGCGCAACACTATCGGCGGACCCAGCGTGGAGCAGTTAAACCGCACTATCCAAGAGGGATTGGATTTTCTCAAAATTCATCGAGGTGAGCATTAATGAAAAGTGCGTTTATCGTCTTTGAAGGCATTGACGGCTGCGGCAAAAGCACACAGGCGGAAATGTTGGCGGAGTATTTCAGCCAAATGGGCAAAGAATGCACTTTGACCAGAGAACCCAGCGACGGCAAGGTAGGGCAATTATTGCGCCAGGCTTTGCGGGGGGAGGTTAAATTTTGCGAGCAGACGATGGCGGCATTGTTTGCCGCTGACCGCTTGGATCATTTGACCAATCAGGAAAACGGCGTTTTAAAAGCGCTCTCCGAGGGCAAGATTGTTATCTGCGACCGTTATTATCTTTCGACCTACGCTTACCAAAGCGTGGAGGTTGATCTTGAGTGGGCGATGGCTTTAAACAGTCAGGCGGCTCAAATTGCCCGCCCGACGGTCAATATTTATCTGGATATTTCGGTAGATAAGGCATTGGAGCGCATTAGCCAAAACCGCAGTCAAATAGATATTTACGAAAGCAAGGAACGCCTCAGCCAGACGAAAAAAAGCTATGAAAAGGTTATCGCAAAACTAAAGGCAGAGGAAAAGATCATCATCATTCAAGGGGAGCAATCTTTAGAGGAGGTTGCCCAAAATATCCGGCAAAGCTTAGAGAAACTGGGGCTTTTTGAGGAGTGAGAAAATGAAGGTAATTGCGGAAAACAGAAAAGCCCGCCATGATTATATCATCGAGGAGTCCTTTGAAGCGGGCATCGTTTTAACCGGCACCGAGGTCAAATCCATGCGCGGCGGACGGATAAATTTAAAGGACAGCTATGCGCAAATCGAAAACGGCGAGCTTTTTTTGCACGGCATGCACATCAGCCCCTATGAGCAGGGCAATATTTTTAATGTCGATCCCTTAAGGGTGCGCAAGCTTTTGATGCATAAAAAAGAAATCATGCGCCTTTTGGGCAAGGTTAAAACCGACGGACTTACATTGGTGCCTTTAAAGGCTTATTTCGACCGGGATAAGGTTAAAATCGAGCTGGCTTTGGTCAGAGGCAAAAAGCTTTATGATAAAAGGGAGGCAGCCGCCGAAAAAAGCGCCAAAAGGGAAATGGACCGAGCAATAAAGGAAAAGGGACGTTGTTAAAATGGGAAGCATCAGCAGAAAGAAAAACAAAATAATCTTAGAAAAGAATTTTGTCAAAGGCATGAGCTTGGCAATGGGCGCGGCAATTTTTTGGGGATTGAGCGGCAACTGCGGGCAGTATTTGTTCACCTATAAAAATATTGATCCCTCGTGGCTGACTGCGGTCAGGCTTTTGGTGGCGGGAAGCTTTTTGGCAGTCATGGCTTTTTTAAAAGGCAATAGCTCCAAGGAAATCTGGCACAATAAGCATGATTTGCTGACGCTGGCGTTATTCAGCGTTTTTGGAGTGGCATTTTGTCAGTATACCTATCTTTTAACTATTAGCTATTCCAATGCCGGAACAGCAACGGTTTTGCAGTATCTGGGACCGGTGATTGTCCTTTTGGTGAGCTGCGTGATGGCTAAACGCCTGCCCAAACGGCTGGAAGTGGTGGCGATAGTCTTTGCTTTGCTGGGCACCCTGCTTTTGGCTACGCACGGCAAAATCGGCACCTTGGCTTTGGCACCCAAAGCGCTGTTTTGGGGGCTCATCGCCGCAGTAACATTAATGCTTTATACCCTGATGCCGGGAGGATTGATTAAAAAATACGGCAGCATCCCCGTAAGCGCTTATGCTATGCTTTTAAGCGGCGTCTTATTTGCCTTGGTTTTGCGTTTGTGGCAATGGGAAATTGTCTGGGATTGGCAAATGCTGCTGGCATTGAGCGGAGTGGTAGTGCCGGGGACGATGATCGCTTATCTGTTTTATTTGAAAGCACTGGTAGCTATCGGACCTTTGAAAACCAGCTTGTTTGCTACCATTGAGCCTTTGGCGGCGGTAGGATTTTCGGCGATATGGCTCAATACGTCCTTTGCGGCGGCGGATTATTTGGGGTTAGTCAGTATAATATTGATGGTTATTTTAATAACTTTGCAAAAATAAAAGCGCATGAATTAATTCATGCGCTTTTTTATATTCAGGCGGTATAATTATAGCCAAGATCAAAGGCTTTTAAGTTGACCTCTAAAAATTTAGCAGGCACAGTGGTTTTAATGGTTTCAATCCAAGTGTCGTAAGCAATATCGGTGGCTTTGGCCATAAAGCCGATTAAAACGACATTGACCGCTTTGATATTGCCGGCTTCCTTGGCTAAGGAGAGGGCATCGACAGCGGTTAAATCAACCATTTTGCCCATTTTTTCTGCGATATTTTCCGGATATTTCATTGCCCCGATGATAACGGGCATGGGATCCATGGCTTGAGTATTGACGATGACCTTGCCGCCTTTTTTGAGGTAGGGGAGAGCACGGTAAGCTTCCAATAATTCAAAGGCTAAAACAACATCGGCTTCGCCCTGGTCGATAATAGGCGAATAAACCTTATCGGCATATTTTACATAAGTAACAACACTGCCGCCCCTTTGGCTCATGCCGTGGACCTCGGAGACTTTGACGTCATAGCCGGCAGAAATGATGGCATTGCCCAAAATACGGCTGGCTAAAAGGGTGCCTTGACCGCCGACACCTACAATCATAATACTTTTTCCCATCGTTAGCCCTCCTTTACAATAGCCCCAAACGGGCAGACATTAACACACAAGCCGCAGCCGTTGCATTGGTTCAAATCAACATGGATGCCGTTTTCGTCGCTGGACAATGCCGGGCAGCCGATTTGCATACATTTGCGGCATTTGCGGCATTTATCGGTGATAACAGCGTGTCCGGTATATTTAACCGTCTTTAAAAGGGCGCAGGGTCTTTGGGAAATGATAACCGAAGGCTCAGGACGATTGACTTCCTCTTTGATAGCTTTTTCTAACTCATCAACCTGGAAGGGGTCAACAATGCGCACATGCTCTACGCCGACAGCTTTGCACAACAATTCCAAATCCACCTGCTTGGTAGCTTCACCGCGGATAGTTTTGCCGGTGGTGGGGTTGTCTTGGTGACCGGTCATGCCGGTGATGGAGTTGTCCAAAATCATTACGGTGTTGGTGCCTTTGTTGTAAACCATATCCACTAAGCCGGTGATGCCGGAGTGCATAAAGGTCGAATCGCCGATGACGGAAATCAGATTTTTGGTAAATTCCTCGCCTCTGGCTTTACTCATGCCCAGAGCTCCGCCGATGGACGCGCCCATGCAAATGGTGGTGTCTAAGGCATTTAAGGGAGCGGCGGCGCCTAAGGTATAACAGCCGATGTCACCGGAGACAGTTAAGCCTAATTTTTTAAGGACATAGAAACTGCCGCGGTGCGGACAGCCGGGGCACATAACCGGCGGACGTACCGGCAATGGTTCATCGGCTTTGGCGGCGATTTCTACATCTTCATTTAAGATGGCTTTTTTGATCATATTGGGGGAGTATTCGCCTAATAAGGTGAAAGCCTCTTTGCCGATAACCTCAACGCCGATCGAGCGGCAATGCTCTTCGATGAAGGGGTCTAACTCTTCTAAAACATAAACTTTATCCAAGCCTTGGGCAAAGTCTTGAATGGTTTTAACCGGCAAGGGGAAAACCAAGCCCAATTTTAAGAAATTAACCTTGGTGCCTAAGGCTTCTTTGGCGTAAACATAGCAGTCACCGGCTGAGATAACGCCGATTTTGGCGCCGTTATCTTCAATAGTGTTTAAATTGGTAGTCTCGGCAAAGGCTGCCAATTTTTTCATGCGCTCCTCAACAACTACATGGCGTTTGATAGCGTTGCCGGGCATCATGACGTATTTAGCCGGATTTTTTTCGTAGGGTTTTAACTCATCGTTGGCTCTTTCTTCAATTTCCACTAAGCTTTGGGAGTGAGCGACACGGGTAGTTAAACGTAAAAATGCCGGAGTGTCAAATTCTTCGCTTAATTGGTAAGCGATTTTGGTAAATTCCTTACATTCGCCGCTGTCGGAGGGCTCCAGCATGATGATTTTGCTGGCTTTGGCATAATGCCGGCTGTCCTGCTCATTTTGCGAGGAATGCATGCCCGGGTCGTCGGCTACACAAAAGAGCAAGCCGCCGTTTACCCCGGTGTAGCTGGCGGTAAAGACCGGGTCTGCCATGACATTTAAACCGACGTGCTTCATGCAGGACATACTGCGGGCTCCGGCGATAGCGGCACCAATGGCTACTTCAGCGGCAACCTTTTCATTGGGTGCCCATTCGACATAGATTTCGTCGTATTTGACAATGTTTTCGGTGATTTCGGTGCTGGGAGTGCCGGGATAGGAGGAAACGACTCTTACGCCGGCTTCATAAGCACCTTGGGCAATGGCGGCATTGCCCAGCAATAGTTTTTTCATAGGTAAAACTCCTTTCTGAAAGCATATAAAAAAGTTGGTTAAATCAGTTCATTTTGCTTAGCTACTAAATGTTCACTGGCATAGCGCTTGCGCAAGAGGGGTTTTTCGATTTTGCCGGTGGGATTTCTGGGGACATCGGCAAAAATAATTTTGCGGGGGCGCTTGTAGCGGGGCAGCTCCAGACAAAATTGGTTTAATTCGTCCTCGCTTAGGCTGTAGCCTTGCTTAACTTCCACAATAGCGGCAGCGATTTCGCCCAAACGAGCATCGGGCAAGCCGATGACCGCTACGTCTTTAATAGCATCATGTTTGCGCAGGAAATCTTCAATCTGCACCGGATATAAATTTTCACCGCCGGAGATGATGACATCTTTTTTGCGGTCCACTAAATAGATGAAGCCGTCCTCGTCCATCTGCGCCATATCGCCGGTGAAAAGCCAGCCGTCAGCGGAGAGAACCTCAGCGGTAGCTTCGGGATCATTGTAGTAGCATTTCATCACGCCGGGACCGCGAACCGCTAATTCGCCTACTTCGCCTTGAACGGTGTCATTGTGATTGGCATCAACTATTTTGACTTCCCAGCCGAAGCCGGCTTTGCCGATAGCACCAACCTTATGAATATTCTCAACTCCCAGATGCACGCAGCCCGGTCCGATGGATTCGCTTAAACCATAGTTGGTGTCGTACTGATGATGAGGGAAGATTTCCAGCCAGCGCTTGATCATGCTGGGCGGAACCGGCTGAGCGCCGATGTGCATTAAACGCCATTGGTCTAATTTATACTCGCTTAAATCGATTTCACCGCGCTGAATAGCATCCAAAATATCCTGTACCCAAGGAACCAAGAGCCAAACAATGGTGCATTGCTCTTCGCTGGTTGCTTTTAAAATCCATTCGGGTTTGGTGCCTTTTAAAAGAACCGTTTTAGCGCCGACCATCAAGCCGCCTAAAAGGTGCATTTTGGCGCCGGTGTGGTATAATGGCGGAATGCACAAAAAGACATCGTCCTTAGCTTGGCCGTGGTGATTTTGCTCTACCCGAGCGGCGTGGGTCAAGCTTTGGTGCGCGTGCAAAATAGCTTTAGGGAAACCGGTGGTACCGCTGGAGAAATAAATGGCGCCGTCATCGCTGTCGCTGATTTTAACCTGAGGGTTTAAATCAGAGCAGTAATTCATCAGCTCCTCATAGCTCTCGGCAAAGGTCGGACAATCCTCACCCACATAAAGCATAGTTTTAATATTCGGCAAACGCTCGCAGATTTCCTCTACGCGGCCGATAAATTCCGGACCGAAAATCAAATGAGAGGAATCGGATTTTTCCAGGCAGTATTTAATTTCCTCGGCGGTGTAGCGGTAATTGAGAGGAACAACTACACAGCCGGCTTTTAAAATGCCGAAATAAATGGGCAGCCATTCCAGGCAGTTCATGAGCAAGATGGCGACTTTGTCGCCTTTTTTAATGCCGCGGCTCAATAAAAAGTTGGCAAAGCGGTTAGCTTTTTGGTTGAACTCCTTCCAGGTGATTTCCCGGCGGTAGGATTCATTGGGGCGGGCCATAATCAGAGAGTATTCCCGCCAGGTGAGATGTTTTTGCTCCTCTAAAAGGGGATTGATCTCCACTAAAGCAACATCATTGGGATAAAAATCAGCATTTTTGGTTAAAAAATCAGTAATAGGCATTTAAAACCCTCCTAAAAATAATTCAGAATAAATAAAAAAGCCCTCTGCTAATGCAGAGGGCGAGCAATCGCGGTACCACCTCAATTTTTTGCTGAAAAGCAAACTCTATAAAGTACGTATTCATACTTCTGTCCTGTAACGGGCACAACCCGTTGCCGCCTACTGAAAGATTGTTCGGGGCAAAGCTACGAAAGGTATTCACCATAAGGGTATCTTTACTGTCTTGCACCAAACCGACAGCTCTCTGGAAAAACAGACCTAAGGCTACTTGTTTTCGATTATCGCTTGTAAAAATATTTTCATATAGCATAGCACGAAAAAAAATCTTTGTCAAGAGGTTTTTTAAAAATGGCAAAAAAATGTTTAATCCGCCTAATAGCGGGAGATAATAGCAGTAAAGAAAGGTGAAGATCATGAAGATAAAGGCAAGCCGGCTTTTATTATGGAGCTTGAGAAGATTGGGCAGCACCCATAAAGAGTGCTTGCTGGATTTGTGGTTTGAAAGAGACAGCTACCATTTTGTAGCGGTGGAAACGAAGGAAGGCATGTATGATGTCAAGGGAGGTGTATTTCGTCATGGTGAACTTTTGGCCTGTACGCAAGCTGAAGAAACAAAAGAAACAGCAAACCGAGTCTCCTATAAACAACTTTTAGGCTCCTATGTCTATGATGAAGAAGGCAGTGTGCTGGGAATTATCGGCGATATGCAGATAGACTGCGAGGAGCTGCGTTTGGCGGGAGTTGATTTAAGCGGAGGAGTTATTTGTGATTTGGCTTTTGGGCGCACGAGAGTTAGTGTTGAGCATTTAAAGGATATGTTGGTTGAAGTGGAGGGAGAGAAGTGATTTATTGTCCGTTATGTCACAGTACAATGGTCGGCAAGGTCGGGGCAAGTCAGTATTATTGCCGCAACTGCTATTATGAATTTAAGCTGGGCGGCAAAGGAGTGAAGGTTTATAAGGTTGGCGAAGACGGCATTTTGGATGAGGTCGAGGCATTGTCAAGCCAGCTGCAAGGCTAGAGGCGGTGAAAAATTTGGCAAAAAGTATGCTTTGGGGCAGGCTTGCCTTGGTTTTGCTGGGATTAGGGCTGATTGTGCTGATATGCAGAACCTGGTCGGTGGTGCAGGTCTTTTTAACGGCGCTTTTGCTGGCGTATGTCTTGGATCCGCCGGTTAAATTTTTAGAAAAGCAAAATTGCCCTCGTCTTTGGGCAATTAGCTTGATGTATGCATTGTTGCTCATACTCCTGGTAATTTTAGGTGTATGGGCAATTCCTGTTTTAAATAACCAAGCGCAGGAACTGGGAGAGGTTTTGCCGGGATATATAACCAAAATTAAAGCGGCGGCAGAGCAAATAGCGGTTTATTATCAGCATTTAGAGCTGCCGGCGGAGATTCAAGAGGTGGTGGAAGGGTGGTTTAACGACACCAAAAGAGCGACGGGCGAGTATATCAAAGGCTTTTTAAACGGGATAATTCCCATATTAAGCAGCAGCTTTGTTTGGTTTTTGGTGCCGATTATCAGCTTTTATTTGTTGAAGGACAAACAAACACTGCAAAAGTTTGCCTGGCAGATCTTGCCGCTCAGGCACCAAAATGAAGAAAAGGCTTTTTTGGGCGAACTGCATCAGGTGGTGATGAATTTTTTGAAGGGCAGTCTTTTGGTAGGCTCCATCGTAGGAATTTTGACGGCACTGGGCTTATGGCTGGTGGGAGTGGATTTTGCTTTAATCTTTGGACTTATAGCCGGAGTGTGCAATATCATTCCCTATTTCGGACCGATTATCGGGGCGGTGCCGGCGGTGGGCTTTGCTTTTTTTCAGGCGCCGGGCAAAGCATTATTGGCGATTGCGGTAATGTTTGTGGTACAGCAATGCGAAAGCCATTTTATCACGCCTAAAATCATGGGCGATAAACTGGGGCTTCATCCGGTAGTTATCATGTTTGCGTTATTGGCGGCAGGTAAAATTTTAGGTTTCTGGGGGCTTATTTTGGCGGTGCCCTTAGCCGGGGTATTAAAAATAGTTGTAAAATACCTCATCGACAAAGCAATTTATACCAAAGTTTAAAGAAGCTGATGATTAAGATGGTCAGCAGGAGAACACCTAACGGGAAAAAGGTGATAAGAAAAGAGCTGACAATGGGCGAGGAAGCGACCGCTTGATTAAAGCTCAGGCTGACAGCCTGCGGGTGCGAGTAGAGAAAATAAAAAAGCGGCAGAGCCAAAAGAGCGCTCAAAAGTCCGTGCAGCGGGCGCAAAAGCAAAAAATATTTGCCGGAGATGTTTTCCTGCGCCAAAATAGCGCAAACCTGCGCCTGCACCGACAATCCGCCCCAGCCTAAAATAAAGCTGATGAGCAGAAGTTTTACTAATAATGAAGAATGGCTCAACGAGACTTCCTGCACGCCCAAGGTCATTTCCCAAAAGCCAAAGCTTAAGCCTTGAGCTGTGCCGGCAGGAAAGGAAAGCGCATGCAGAAGCGGCTGCCAGAGCTGATTAAAGATTTCCAAAAAACCGGCGTCCTTTAATAGGGCGATGATAACTGAAAAAAGGGTGACAAAGCCGCCGATATTTAAGATGGAATTAATCCCTTGGCGGACGCTTTGAGAAAGGATAGCGCCTAAAGGCTTGTCGGTTAAGCTGAGAGCAGTGCTTCTTTGCCGGGCAGGCAGAGGGGCAAAGCGGGCTAAGATGAGCCCTAAGATAAAATTGGCGCCGTAATGGGCTAACAGCAGAATCAGCCCCACTTCAGCCCGCCCCAAAAGCCCGATGGCAACGGCGGAAAGGAGAAAAAGAGGGCTGCTGTTGTTGGTAAACGCCGCTAAGCGTGCCGCTTCATTGGGGGTACATAAATTATTGCGCACTAAGGAGGCGGCACAGCTGGCGCCCATGGGAAAGCCTGAGGTAAACCCCAAAGCTAAGCCGAAGCCGCAGCTGCCGGGCAGATGAAATAACGGCCGCATCAAAGGCTCTAAAAATTTGCCCAAATATCCAACTACGCCGCAGCTCAGCAATAATTCGGACAAAATCAAAAAAGGCAAAAGAGAAGGCACCAAGGTCAACGCCCAGAGCTTAATTCCCCGCATGGCGCCGTCAAAGGCTGCTTGGGGGGAGGTTAAAAGCAGGAAAAACAGGAGCAATAAAACCACTGCTTGGCTCCAAAAGATAAATTTACGCATAAAAA
Organism: uncultured Clostridia bacterium; assembly: GCA_944391285.1. GTDB lineage: Bacteria > Bacillota > Peptococcia > Peptococcales > Peptococcaceae > QAKL01. Next base: position 2,160 of record CALXSY010000006.1, on the reverse strand, counting down.
TCACCCTTAGCAAAGTATGCCAAGGGTGATGAAAATATAACTATTTGTCCATCATAACGGGGAAAAGCTGATATTCGGCATTGGCGGTAAATTCTCCGGAAAAGCTGCGGTAGATATTGGCAGCGCGCAAATCCAGCTCCAGCAAATGCCTGCCGGCAGAATCCAAAAGGGAATTTGCCGCCGATAAGGTGGTGAGGATCGGCAAAGAGGCTTGCTTTTTCATAACTTTTAAAATTTGCTGTCCTTGATGATTAAAGCCCAGCACTCTAAGATAAGCCGGGGAATAGGCATAATCGTTCTTAGCAATATTAATCAGCAAATGACAGAGCAAACGGCGCAGCCGGCTGTAGGTGCAGGATTTATTTTTAAGGTGCTCCAATATTTCGGTGGTGGATTGGTATTGCCGGATGGCGCCGCTAAGTCTATTGGCAAGCTGAGCGGTCATATCCGGCAGGTTTAACAGTTCGTTTGGGGAGGAGCGTTTTAGAAGGGTCAGCAATGTTTGCTCCAGCATAGCCATATTCACCGTCTTAGCCTGAGCGAGAAGCCGGGCAGTAAAGGGCGGCACATCGTCAAGATAATTTTCGCCGGCAATAATCTTGCGGCGGATAATGCTTGATGAAGCAAAACCGGCACTGCTGCCGCCGTGGTGACTGCCTTGGCGCAAAATAGGCAGGGCTTTGATAGGCAGATTGAATCGTTTGATTGCAGTCAGATAGTTAAGCCCTAAAAGGTCGTTGGCATTAGCCGAAGGGAGCTTTAGCTCATAAAGCTCCTTTAATGCCAAACTCTGCGCTTTGGGATAAGAAAGTCCCTGGGCAAGGTATTGGCGCAAAAGGGCGGAGTATTCAGCGGGCTCTGCGGCCAAGACGGCGGCACAGCGCTCTAAGTGCTCCGAATCGGGGGTTTCGCAGCCAAAGGAAATGGCATCGACTACTCCGCAGGCGGCTAAGGATAAAAGGGCTCCTTGGGCAAAATAACCGCTGGCGGCGGTGGCATAAAGGGCGGGAAGTTCAAGCACTAAATCAGCTCCGCCTTCCAATGCCAGATGGGTGCGGTAATATTTATCGACGACGGCACATTCGCCTCTTTGGGTGAAATTGCCGCTCATGATGGCTATAATGCCATCGGGCTGATATAGATTTTTTGCTTGCTGCAGCTGGTATTGGTGTCCCAGATGAAAGGGGTTGTATTCACAAACCACGGCTAAAATATGCAAAGTCCGCACCTCCTTGAAAGAATAAATTATTATAGCACAAAAGGGCTATGAGCGCAAGCTAATAAAAGCGATAAAGAAAAATAAGGGAGAAAAACCTCATAAATGCTCTTAAAGTGCCAAAGCAAAGCAAGAAAAACTCTTGACAAGCGCTGTAAGTATATATATAATAATATAGGTTAGGGATAGGAGTGGTTCTATGTCTGCAAAAATAAACATTGCCAAAATCAGGAATAATGTCGGAGCAAAAGAGGATTTTGCTTTTGATATTACTGAGGATGATGTCACTGTGGAAGGTTGGCAGATTGCTGACAGGTTAAAGGTTGAAGGAACAGTGACAAACAAAGACGGCTATTTATTGCTTGAAGGAAAGATTTGCGGCGAATTGATCGGTGCTTGTTCCCGCTGTTTAACGGAAGTAAGAGAGAAAATCGACGAATCTTTCGCAGAAAAATTGCTGTATAAGGCAGATACGAGCCGTTTCAGCGATTTGGCTTTTGGGGAGCTGGAGGAAGAGTACACCATTTATGACGGTGATGTTTTTGATTTTACCGATCTCTTGGTGGAAAATATTATTGCAAGCTTGCCCAGCAAAGTATTATGCCGCGAGGATTGCCAGGGATTGTGCCCTCATTGCGGTCATAATCTTAATGAAGGTCAATGTGATTGTGTATTCGAGGATATAGATCCGCGACTTGCAATTTTAACAAAGCTTACTTATAGTGATTGAGGAGGTGTAAGTCATGGGTGTTGGACAAAGTAAAAGATCTAAAGCAAGAAGCAGAAGAAAAAGAACTGCCTGGGCTAAGTTGAGTGTTAACGGTGCTATGAGCTGCCCGCAATGCCACGAGCCTAAATTACCGCATCATGTATGCCCCAGCTGTGGTTATTACAATGGTCGTGAAGTAGTGAAAAAAGAAATCGCTGCTGCTGAATAATTAAAA